>NZ_CP151642.1:335678-671357 GCF_038397785.1 Salinibacterium sp. TMP30
GCAGATTGAGCGGATCAGTCGCGGGCTGTATCGGCGCACCGATCTGCCGGTTGCTGACCTTGATCTGGCTGAGATTGCAGGGAGGCGTCCTGATGCGACTATCTGTTTGGAGTCGGCTCTTGCACGCTTCGAGTTGATCGATGCAATTCCGACTCGCACTGACATTGCGATCGCTCGGGGCCAGCGGCCTGCGAAGACTCAGGCGGCGGTTGAGTGGCATGTGTTTGACCGGCCCACGTTCGAGATTGGTCGCACTCTGCTTGCGACCGGGGACGAAGGTCAGAGCATAGGACTTTATTCGGCTGAGCGTTCGATCGTCGACGCGTTCAGGCTGCGCGGCACTGTCGGGTACGAGACCGGTATCGAGGCGCTGCGCAATTGGTTGACGCTCCCAGCATCCCAGCCCGCGAAGCTGTTCGCTATTGCGCAGTCCCTGCCGCGCGCGGTCGGCCCACTGCGAACCGCCTTGGAGATACTGACATGACCCCGGAGTAGACTTTTGCTGCGCTGCAACGCATCGCCCGACAGCAGGGTCGCGCAGTACGGGAACTTCTTACCCTCTACGTGCTCGAGCAGGTTTTGGCGAGACTGGGGGAGTCCACCTTCGCGGATTCGTTCGTGCTGGAGGGCTGGGTCCTACTCGCTGGCTACGGTCTTCGGCGGCCGACGCGGGATGTTGACATGCAAGCAATCGGCTTCGTGCTCGATGAGCAACACTGCCGGGAGGTGGCCGCAGCGGTAGCGGGGGCTGATGGGGACGACGGTGTCGTCTTCGAGGCGGTCCCGATTCGTATCGAGTAGATTCGTGACGAAAAAGAGTATTCCGGCATCAGGGTGCATATCCGAGCCCAGCTTCACAGTGCGCGGATAGCGGTGAAGCTTGACATCAGCACAGGGGACCCGATGTTTCCCGAAGCGCAGCGGATGACGATGCCGCGCATCCTCGGCGGCGAGTTCACACTGTTGAGACATGCGCTCGAAACCGTTATCGCGGAGAAGGCGGTCACTATCTTGCAACCTGGAGTCACGAGCACACGCTGGCGCGACTACATGGACCTCCGGTCGCTGTCCCGCAGTCGGAGCTTCGAATCGATGAAACTGCGCCAGGCGATCGACGAAGTAGCGAAGCACCGCGGGGTCACGCTGTCAGCCCCTTCTGTCTCACTGAGCGGTCACGATGAGATAGCGCAGCAGAAGTGGGCCGCGTGGCGCACGAAGTCCGACGTTGAGGACATCACCCTGGCCATCCTCAAGAATCAGCTCACTGAAGTCTCGACATTCCTCGACCCAATTTTCCTGAACACAGTCGAACCCGCAGCCGCGTGGGACCCAACTTCACAAGTCTGGATCTGAAGCCGCTTTTTCTCTTTCCTAATGGCACTGACAGCCTGATCAACGGCGCAGTTTCCAAGCGCTTGTGATGTCTCAAGACAGCACAAGGAGTACGGTCAGGCCTGTTTTTCTTTCCCCCAGATTTTGCCCACACTTCACAACGTTTCCGGTCGAAAGTCGGCCATCCAGGATCGCGACAACCGCACGATTCAGGTCGCATCCAAAGTTGAAACAATCTTTACAGATCACATCAACGTGTAAAATTGGTGGCTCCTTCTTTTCACGTTTGACGCAGGTGCCGCTTTAGCGACCCTGGATCAGGCTTCCCGACGAAAGACCAAACCGACCGTTTCCATTAACTCGATACCTCTTCTCGAGGGGCAGGCGAGTTCTGAGATCGAGAACATCGCTACGACCGCAGACGAACGCTTCAGATTCGCTCACGATGAGGAGTTTGCCATCGCCGTTGCGAGGGGGCACGAGGTGGCACGGCGTTACCCGGTGAGGGGGTTTGAGTGTCGCGTCGCCGCTCGGCAGGCGGCCTGCGTGGAGGTTCGCTCTTCGGCAGAATCATGTGGGGCGGCCGCCGCCGAGCAGCGAGAAGTTTTTTGGCTCCGTTTGGCACTGGACAAAGGAATTCTCTTCCCGCAGAATCGTGCCAAGACGTTTTGCCAAAACGTTTAATCATCACTAAGGTGATATCAATCACAGTGCGTAGCAATACTGCTACCAAAGAACGGAGTCGAAGTAATGAAGCTTCGCAATATGCGCGGTACACGTGCCGCAGTACTCGGAACGGCTGTCCTGTCGGTGACGGCACTCGCACTCTCCGGGTGTGGTGTCGGTGGTGGAACCAACGGAAGTCCCTCTGACGAACTGACAGTTCTCGTCGAAGGTGGCGGGCTTGCCGAGCTCCAGCCAATCGCCGACTTGTATAAGGAAGAGACCGGGACGACGATCAAGCTCGTCGAACTGCCCTACGACGGACTGTACGACCGAATCCAGACGGAACTTGGATCGGGCAGCGTCTCGTTCGATATTGCCGCACTTGACGCGATCTGGCTAAGCGCCTTCGCGGACGGTGTCGCCCCCCTCGACGACCTGTTCACTGACGACGTCAAGTCAGACCTCTTCCCCGGCCTCGTGTCCGAGGCGCAAGTGGGAGGCAACTACGTGGGAATGCCTATCTTCACCAACTCCGAGATTCTCTACTACCGCACTGACCTCTTCAACGACGAGAAGAACAAGTCAGACTTTGAGGCAGAGTTCGGCTATCCTCTTGCCGCGCCGACCACGTGGGCCCAGTACACCGATGTCGCGAAATTCTTCACTCGCGACACCGACGGCGACGGACAGATTGACCTCTACGGTACGGACGTCAAGGGCGCGGTAGAGACCGAGTGGCTCGCGACCGTCTCCCAGGCTGGCGAGACTCAGATGGTGCTCGACCCCTCCAGCGGCGACGTGACTATCGACAGTGCTGAGCACCTCGAAGCACTCGACTTCTATACGAGCCTGCTTCCTTACGCCCCGGCCGGTGCTTCGCAGCTCGACTGGGCAGGAGCGCAGAACCTCTTCTACCAAGGCAATTTGGCGATGATGCGATTCTGGGGTCACGCATACACACAGACTCCTGATGATGCTGCCGTCAAGGGCAACATCGGTGCCGCACCCATGATTGCTGGCCCGGGCGGCGTTGCAGGCGTACCTGGTGCCTGGTACCTCTCCGTGCCGACTGCGACCACCAAACAGCAGGAAGCGAAGGACTTCATTGCCTTCGCGTACGAAAACAACGAATTGTCAGTAGACACATCGTTGGGTCTCGTCTCGCGCATCTCTGCCTTCGAGTCGCAGGCGAATGTCGAGGGTCGGGAGAACTACCCAGCAATCCTCGCCACACTCAACTCGCCCGCGACGTTTGCGCGGCCAGCAACACCGAAATGGCAGGAGATTGTCAACACGGTACTCACGCCGATGCTCCAGAAGGCTGTTGAACCGGGTGCTGACAACGCTGCGCTCTTGAAAGACGCCAAGATGCAGATCGAAGCGATCATCCAGTAACTCGCACTGCAATCTGGGGCAGTCCGTCTAATCGCGGGCTGCCCCACCATCCGACTAGTTCAAAGGACTCGCTCTCGTGCGCCTCACCGACCGACGGTTCGCCTTGCTGCTGATGGCACCGGCCGCCGCCTTCCTCGCAGCATTCGTACTGTGGCCTCTTATCCGATTCGTCTCGAACGGATTCTACGAGATCTCACCCATTGCCGGAGGACCCCGAATCTTCGTGGGCTTCGATAACTTCGCCGCGGCATTCGCCTCAACGGCTTTCCAAGGCGCGGCGTTCCGCACGATCCTCTACACCGTTATCGTCGTCGCCCTTGAGTTTGCGATTGGGCTGGCTGTAGCGCTCATATTCGCCTCGCTCGGAAGCCGCTCCGCGGTATTCCGCACCATCTTTATGTATCCGCTCATGATCGCACCCGTCGTCGCCGGTCTGTTGTGGCGCTTCCTACTCATCGACAACTTCGGGATAATCAACGAACTTCTTCGCCAAGCAGGAATCCTGCAAACGAGTAGTCAAATCGGATGGCTAAGCGACCCGAACATTGCACTGTTCTCGGTCGCCCTACCTGACGTCTGGCTTACTACCTCATTCATTACGCTCGTGCTTTTCGCTGGCCTGCAGAATGTGCCGAGTGACGTAATCGAAGCAGCGAAATTGGATGGTGCCCGCTTTTCCACCATGCTCTTCCGCATCATCATCCCACTGCTTAGGCCGGTGATCGCGGTAGCGCTCATCGTTCGGGGGATTGATGCGGCTCGCGCCTTCGACATCATCCTCATCCAAACCAACGGTGGCCCGCAGGAGAGCACAACGACGTTGAGCCTTCTGGTCTACCGAACCATGACTCGCTATGGCGACCCGGGCCTCGCGAGCGCCATGGGGACTATTTATCTTGTTGCAATGCTCGTGATTGCCACCGCGGCGATATATGCAATCTGGCGCCCAGGGAGTGACAAATGATTGGCATTGAAACGAACCGGCGTTCCTCGCGTCTGTTCCTGTGGGTTGCTCTCGCGGTTGTTCTATTAATCTATGGATTCCCGTTCCTTTACCTTCTACTTACTTCCTTCAAGACTCCGCTCGATGCGATCGCTGTGCCGCCCTCTGTGTTGCCCTCGGTCTGGACTCTAGAGAATTATGTGACCGCACTTAGCAAGGACGGGGTGGTTCCGGCGCTGGTGAACAGCACGGTGACCGCTGTTCTGAGCACAGCCCTCTCCCTCGTGCTCGCGGTACCCGCGGCCTATGCGATCACTCGGTACCGCACACCAAGCGGGCAGGTCTTCGTCATGGCAGCGCTAGTAACACGGATGGTGCCCACGATCGCAGTGGGAGCCCCTCTTATAGAGACCATGCGGGTTCTCGGAATTAGTGACACATCTCTGGGCCTTGCTATCGCGCACACTACTCTCTCGCTTCCCCTGTCAATCTGGCTGATGGCGAGCTTCTTTGAAGCCGTCCCTGACGAGCTCGAAGAAGCGGCGCGGGTTGATGGCGCGTCACGTCTGGGAGCATTGTGGCGGGTCGTAATCCCGGTAGTGTCGGGCGGCCTTGCCGTCACAGCGATCTTCGCCTTCCTTGCATCGTGGAACGAGTTCCTCTTCTCCCTCCTGCTCACCTCGGTGCGAGCGCAGACGACGCCGATCGTGATCGCCAATTTCCAGACCCAGTTCGGTTTGGACTGGGGCGGGATGACCGCGCTCGCTGCGATCTATTCGATCCCCGTCATCCTGCTCACTCTCGCCTTGCAGCGTCACATCGTCGCGGGTCTCACTCTCGGCGCCGTGAAAGGATGAACCGTCTCTCGATGGAAAAAAATCACAGCTCCGGTGGAATTATTACGCACCTAAAGGAAGAAGTAGAACTGTGGCAGTGAGAAATGTTGGGATCCGAGATGTCGCCGAAATGGCTGGTGTTTCGGTTACGACGGTGTCCCACGTCCTGAACGACACACCGCAAATGCGGGTCGCGGCCGAGACGCGAGAGCGTGTCCGCGAAGCGGCGAAAACACTGGGCTACGGCCCGAACCGGATGGCCCAAGCGCTACGCACCAACCGGTCAGGACTCATCGGCCTGCTGAGCGAAGAAATCGCTACCACTCCTCACGCGGGCAGGATCATTCTCGGCGCCCAGAATGCGGCCCGCGAACACGACTTGACCCTGGTCATCATCAACACTGAGCGCGAATCCGGCGATTCGCATCGAGACGACGTTCAGGCGCTGATCGACCGGCAAGTGGAGGCGGTGCTCTACGCGACCATGTATCACCGCCAAGTATCCCTCCCTCCGAACCTGCAGGGGCTGCCTGCCGTGCTGATCGACTCGACCGACAGGGCCGGCATCGTTCCTGCAGTGGTACCGGATGAGGTGGGCGGCGCGATCGCCGCCGTCACCCACCTCGTCGAGGCCGGTCACAGACGCATCGGCTTCCTCAATAACGACGACGACGTGCCGGCTACACACGAACGTCTGGTCGGCTACACGCAGGTGTTGCAGCAGCACAACATTCCGCTCGACGAAAAACTGATCGTTCACGCACCATCAGAAACGCTCCCCGGCTACGAAATTGCTCGAGAACTGCTCGCTCGGAACGACCGCCCAACCGCCCTGTTCTGTTACAACGACCGCATGGCAATGGGCGCCTACAGGGCCGCGAACGAACTAGGTCTGAACATTCCGCTCGACCTCTCGATCGTCGGCTTCGACAACCAGGAACTCATCGCCGCAAACCTCTTCCCTGGCCTGACCACGGTGGCGCTCCCTCACTACGAAATGGGCGCTTGGGCCGTCGAAACTCTCGTGCACCTGCTTCACGGAGAAGACGAATACAAGCTCCTCGCCGACACCCCTACACGCCTCGAATGCCCACTAGTCATCCGAGGATCAGTCTCCAAACCACGCGACAACGGAAAGGTCACATAAAATGCTTCGACTGGCCTCGTCCTGGGTGTGGGACTTCTGGATCGCCGACGATGGCGACCGTTACCACCTCTTCTTCCTGAAAGCGTCTCGAGCTCTCCTCGACCCCGACCGGCGGCACTGGCGTGCCACCATCGGGCACGCGACTTCTACAGATCTCACGACGTGGACCGAACACGCCGACGCAGTCATTCCGGATGATTCCCCGGCCTTCGACGACCTCTCAACGTGGACGGGGTCAGTAGTTCGTGACGACAACGGCACGTGGCGAATGTTCTATACGGCGGTCAGCCGTGCCGAAGGCGGACTCAACCAGCGGATTAGCTCCGTCGTCTCCGACGATCTCTTCACGTGGAGCCGGGAACCCGACAGGCAAATTCTTGAACCGGATGCCCGTTGGTATGAAACTGCCGAAACGAGAAAGTGGCCGGACCAGGCCTGGCGCGACCCGTGGGTGTTCCGTGACCAGCACAACTGGCACATGCTGATTACGGCGCGCGCCAACCACGGCGATCCCGATAACCGAGGGGTCATCGGGCACGCAACCTCACCAGACCTTACTCACTGGACTGTTCAGCCGCCGCTGTCCGAGCCAGGCGCCGGATTTGGGCACATCGAAGTGGTTCAGACCGCCATAGTCGACGGCACGCCGGTCGGCTTGTTCTCCTGCCTTGGACCTGAACTGGCGCATGACCGCCATGCGGAAGATCCCGTCGGCGGCGTTTGGGCGGTTCCCGCGGACTCCCTGGCAGGGCCATTCCGGCTGGCGGATGCGTACCGACTCACCGACGAGCGACTCTACGTTGGTCGGTTGGTTCAGGATCGCGCCGGACAGTGGCAGATCCTTGCGTTCCGGAACGACGACGAGAACGGCGGTTGGGTTGGAGAGATCACCGACCCGCAGCCCGTCCGTTGGGTCGATGGCCGACTAGCGATCGAAGTGACTAGCCACGACGCGAAGGAGAGAATCTATGTCGAGCGCTAACTACTACGACGTGACGAAGTGGCCCGTCGGCAATCCGGTCGAGGACATCGGCGAGGTATTCAACAGCATCATCGCTGACATTAAGAGCCGGCAGGCGACCACCGATGAGAACAAGGGTGGAAAGCCGGGTGCGGTGATTTACGTTCCGCCCGGGGATTATCACCTTCGCACCCAGGTGCTGATCGATATCAGTTTCCTCAGCATCCAGGGCTCGGGACACGGCTTCACGTCGTCGAGCATTCGGTTCAATGTTCCCCAAGACGAGTGGCTCGACTTGCACGAACTGTGGCCCGGGGGCAGCCGCATTCTCGTCGACATTCCCCTCGGCGATGACGAGCCGAAGTCCACAGGCGCAGCTTTCTTCATCGAGCGAAGCGGGAGTCCGCGGATCAGTTCGGTCGAGTTCTCGAACTTCTGCATCGACGGGCTGCATTTCACCCCGGATGGCTCGGAGTTGCATCCAGAGAACACCTACGTCAACGGCAAGACGGGCATCTATGTCGCGAATGCCAATGATTCGTTCCGCATCAACGGCATGGGATTTGTCTACCTCGAGCATGCTCTCACGATCTACAACGCGGACGCACTTTCCATTCACGACAACTTCATTGCTGAATGCGGAAGCTGCATCGAGCTGCGTGGCTGGGGACAGGCCTCGAAGATAACCGACAACCTGATCGGAGCAGGGTTTAAAGGCCACTCGATCTACGCTGAGAACCATGGCGGGCTGTTGATCACGGCGAACAACATCTTCCCCCGGGGTGCGAGCAGTGTCCATCTCAGCGGAGTCACGCGTTCAAGCGTCACCAATAATCGCCTGCATTCGTTCTACCCTGGGATGGTGGTTCTCGCGGCGAATAGCTCGGAGAACCTCGTGGCCTCGAATCACTTTTTGCGTGACCTCGAACCCTGGACGCCCTTCCTGGGAGTCGACAACGGACTGGATGACCTCTACGGACTTCTCTGTGTCAGCGGCAGCAACAACTCGATCATCGGTAACCACTTCTCCGAGGTCATCGACTCACAGCGCATCCGCCCCACGGGTGCGACGCCCGTCATCATCCGGTTGATGGCGGGGGGCTCCAACTACGTCTCCAGCAACCACGTGGTGGCAATGGACGTTCACGCCAAGTCGAGTGGCTCCGCCTTCGCAGCTCAGGTCGACGCCCTACTGACGACCGAGGCTTCAGACGGCCTCGTCGTTACGGCAGTCAAGGTCGATTCCGAGTCAGCTCGAAATACGATCCTCGATTCTGGAAGCGACGCCCAAGTTGTCGTAGATGCAGCAGTTAACGCTTTTAGGGCCACACCCACAGTCGGAACCTAGTCGGTAGCCGAGTCGCCCTCTTCGCCCGAGGTTCAATTCGCTCATTCCTTGCAGGAACAGGTCAGCCGTACGGAAAGCATCGCATCCTCATAAACTCGTGGCGATATCGGGGACAAAGTGTTGGGTCTCGACCGGTGGACGTGAGTAGTTCGCCGACTTCGGTCGTTTCGGAATTTTCACTGACTTGGGTTCTGTGCGCTCGAACTCGATCTGTGAGATTAAGTGACTCATCACGTTGAGACGTGCCACTTTCTTGACGTCGCTGTCGACCGTCCACCACGGGGCGTACTCCGTATCGGTGGCGGCGAACATTGCATCTTTGGCGCGAGAGTATTCTTCCCAGCGAGTGATGGACTGAAGGTCGGTGTCAGAAAGTTTCCACCGGCGCATGGGGTCGTGGAGGCGGGACTTAAACCGTCGCTGCTGCACTTTGTCAGAAACAGAGAACCAATACTTGATCAGCACGATGCCGTCGTCGACAAGCATCTGCTCGAAGACCGGAGTTTGCCGAAGAAAGAGCTCGTACTGGTCGTCAGTGCAGTAGCCCATTACTCGCTCGACGCCGGCGCGGTTGTACCAACTGCGATCCATCAGCACGATCTCGCCCCGGGTCGGCAGGTGCTCAACGTAGCGCTGGAAGTACCACTGCCCCTTCTCCCGCTCATTCGGCTGCGGTAGGGCCACCACTCGAGTCGATCGGGGGTTGAGATATTGTGCGATGCGTTTAATCGCTCCGCCCTTGCCGGCGGCATCTCGACCCTCGAAAATCACCAGCACACGCAAGCCTGATTCAACAATCCACCGCTGCATTGTGACGAGTTCGATCTGCAATCGCTTCAACTCTCGCTCGTACAGCTCCTTGGATACGCGTCGGTTCTGAGACATGAGTTCACTTTAGGCGCCTGCGCAACGAAGTCTTAGGGAGAATCGAGAAACTATCCAGGGAGATCGCTTGGTCGTAGGCAGCGGGAATGGCCTGCACCTCGACCAGCGCGCCGGGGATGGCGCGCCAAATTCGATCCGCGGATGCTTGTCCCTTCCTAATGGTGCGTACGTCGCCTGCATGGGTCGGCGGGATTGCGAGTACCGGAGCCGCGCTCAGCCGATCCGTTCCTTCAGAAATGCAACAACGCGATCCCGGGCGGCCGACGCCGAATTGGCGGGGTCCTGGCGCACTTCACCGGTGAGTACCGAGTGCGCCGACTTCGCGTAGCCGTCGGGGTTACCTGGCGAGGAATCCAGTTGGATGATCTCGAAGGCATCCCCGAGCCGCTTCTTGATCGTGTCGAATCGTGCTCGCGGCACGGAGCTGTCTTCGCTAAACCGCAAACCGAGCGCACACACTTCGCCGGCACTCGCCCGCGCCGCGATGCGATCAAATTCTTCCGGAGAGACCCCAGGGTCGAGCTGGCGGGCGCGGCCCAGCGGAATTGGCGTAGCGGGTTGGCTCAGAACTGACGCGGCAACGGAGTCATCAATGGCGGCGGCTAGAGCGAAACCGCCGGTGAAGCACTGGCCGATTACACCGACGCCCTTTCCTGGAGTGCGGGCGGCGAGGTCGGATGCGACGGCCCTCAGGTAATCCGTGATTGGCCGGTGTGCATTCGTGGCGAATGCCCGGAACTCTGACGCAACACAGAGTCGCAGCACTGTCCCCATCATGTAGCTGCCGGATATAGCCCGCCCCGGATCGCCAAATGGGGACGGTACGACCACGGTGAAGCCCGCCGCAACAAGATGCTCGGCTAAGCCGAGAACTTCCGGGGTGATCCCAGGAATCTCGGGAATGAGCACCACCCCTGGCCCCGAACCCTTCTCGTAGCAGTCATGGGTTGTGCCCGCACCCGTGAATGGGGTGCGAACCCACCCTTCGAGTTGGCCTACCGGGGCGGATTGGGTGCCTGCACCTGTCATCTGTTGATCATCCTCCATGAAGTCCGAGAGCTGGTTGTGCGCAGCCAACCCGCGCTAGAGGCGGGCGAGCCGCTCAATATCTTCGAGGAACTCTGTCGCGACTTGAGCCGACACGGTGGTGCGGGTGGACCGAATAGCGGAGAGATAGTCTTCGGTGGTCGGGCCGGCCGGGCCAGCCGGAGCGGCGGCATCCACACCGTCGAAGAGCGCGCGCTCGAGGGCTTCTTGAGAAGCCCGACGAGCCGCGTACTCCACATCGGCGGGGGAGAAACCATCGCTTGAGGTGACCAGCACGTCAAGGTCAATGAGACCGGTGACGCCGGCAGGAATGTATCGCTCCCAGATAGCGTGCCGTGCCGCAACATCCGGCAACCCGATCGGAATGACGTAGTCAAAGCGTCCATGGCGAAGCAGGGCGGAGTCGAGTGCACGGATGAAGTTGGTTGCGCACACAAGAAGGCGCCCCGGTTGTTCTCGGAAGGCGGGGATGATCTTGAGTAGTTCGTTGGTGACACCCTGCAGGGCCGATGGCGGCTCACCACCACGCTGCGCCGCGATCTCCTCTACCTCGTCGATGAACACGACCACGTGCTCCAGCTCTGAGATTTTGAGGAACGTTTCGCGCAGAGCTCCGGCCAGCCCTTTCGGGTCGGCGGCGAGTCGGGAGGGGAATACCTCAACGAACGGCCAATCCAAACGGGAGGCGATCGCCTTGGCGAAGGTGGTCTTGCCCGTTCCGGGCGGGCCGAACAGTACAACAGCCTTCGGCGGCACCACCCCATACTGGTCGGCCATTTCAGGTTTGGCGAGCGGCATCACAAGGCGGCGCTCGAGCAGTTCTTTCTCGCGCCGCATACCGCCGACGGCTTCCCAGAGATCGCGGGGCAGCATCCGCCCACCAAGCTCGGCGAGTGACCGCAGTTCTTCGCGCTGCACCGGAATGTGGCGCTCGAAGTAGCGCAGATTCTTCTTCACCTCGAAGCCTTGATTGAGGAAGGCATCCACCCGGCTCGCCGATTCTGGAAGCAGCGCTGAAAGCTTGGCGAGCCCGTACGGCGCCATTCGCTTCTCCAGCGCCCCCAGTAGTGCGGTGCCGATGCCCTGATTCTGCCAACGTTGTGCGGTTGCGAGGAAGACAATCCACCCTTGAGCATGTGCCGCGCGACCGACGGCAGCACCGATGACTTCGTCGCCGTGCATCGCGACGACAGCCTGATCCTTCTGGCAGCTGGCCAGCACCTCCGATAGCCCATAGACCGGGTCAATCTTGAGGGCGGTGATCTCTTCCCAGAGATGCAGGATGCCGTCGAGATCGTCGGAATGAAAGTCGCGAATGCGCCAAACGGACACTGTGGCTCCCTTGTGTTAGCGCAGTGTGCCAGTAAAAGTGTGTCACTCGCTCGTGCGACGGTTGAGGCGATAATACGTTAGTCGAACGACATATTGTTGAGTGTCGTCTAGGCCATCGGGATGCGTCTTGTCGTGATGGGCTCTGGTCCTGCTTGGTCCCGAGGCCCCGCGGTCACGACGAGACGAGCCGCCGAACTTCCTGCAGGCTCGGGCCGCTTCCAGTACCCGAGCGTACGATCAGCGAATGACAGAGAAGCAGCCCTATGACCTCCTACGCACCGAGGGTGTGGTGGAGGTGCGACGCTACCCCGAGCATGTCGTTGCTGAGACGAAAGTTTCGGCAGATTTCGAGAATGCGGGCAATCGCGCGTTCCGCTACCTTTTCGGTTACATCACGGGCGATAACGCCGCCAGACAATCAATCGAGATGACCGCTCCCGTTGTGCAGGCCCGTTCGCAACGCATCGCCATGACGGCCCCCGTGGTGCAAACCGGCTCCGGGGAAAATTACACGGTCGCGTTTGTGCTCCCGGCATCCATCGACGAGGCATTGGCACCGCTGCCGACCCGCAGCGAAGTGTCTCTGCGCACGGTACCCGCGAGGCTCGTCGCTGCGGTGCGCTTCACGGGGCGCTGGAGCGAGTCCTCCTTCCACAAGCACCGCGCCCAACTGCTTAACGTGGTGAAGGATGCCGGGCTCACGACCATCGGCGAACCCTGGTTCGCACGCTTCGACCCACCCCTCACCCCCTCGTTCTTTCGTCACAATGAGGTACTTGTCGAGGTGGCGGAAGGCCACTGAACTCACACTGCACCCACGCCTCGACTACTCTGCTTACAGGGCACACAGCTCGGCGGCGTAGCGTAATTAGTGGATGAACTACTGTTCTTCTCGCGAAGTTCTCACCCGGCGGCAGCCCACAGTGCACCACAATTGCCAGGAGGCGACCATGCAGGTCATCGTTAACACTGATCACAACATCACCCTCAGCGAGGAAGCAACCGCCGAAATCGTTACCTCGGTCGAAAGCAAGCTCGCGCACTTCAGCTCTCACCTCACCCGGGTTGAGGTGCACTTGAGCGACGAGAGTGCCGGTCGCAGCACTGGTGACGACATCCGTTGCCAGCTTGAGGCCCGCCCCGAGGGTAAGAATCCTGAACTCGCCAGCGATAACGCGTCGACGGTCGAAAGCGCCGTCAATGGTGCGATTCGAAAGATGCAGCACGTGCTGGAAACAACGTTCGGGCGCGCCGACCAGCACAAAGGCGGCAGCTCGATGGGTGGCGTCGAACCGCGCTAGGCGGCAGTATTCGTCACCAGCGAGCGCAGCAGCCCTGGAGTCGCACGCAACGCACCTGACCGATCGACCGTGATCACATCAACATCCCAACGACCGGCCACATCATCGAGCGCTTCGGGCCCGCCCGCCACAATCGCGGTCGCGAGCACGTCAGCTGTCACGATGTCCCTGGCAGCAACGCTCACCTGCACGAAGTGCGTCGGCTCAGTGCTTCCTCCGCGCCAGATGTGGTCGCCACGTTGCGCGCTACCCGAGGTCGCGAGAGCGAGCCGCGAACCGCCGAGGGTGATCGAGCAGAGAAGAGCCGAGCTATCCACAGGATCGACGATACCCACGAGTTGGGCTTCGCCGGTGGGGGAGACGAGGATGTCGCCACCAACGTTTACGCTCCAGCTCGGGCATCCGACAGCCTGAAGGTGTGCGCCAGCACGTTCGATCGCTTCAGCCTTGACAATGCCGTTCAGATCGATGACCCCATCGGGGCGGTGTGGGCTAAAGAAACCCGAGGTAGTGCTGCGCCACTCAAGGGCACGCGAGTAACTGGCGAGCAACTCAATACTTGCGCCGGCCAGCGCCAGGTTGCCGCACGCGATGCGGCTCAACTCGGAGTCGGGCCGATACAAACTGAAACGTTGCTCGATCTCCGCGAAGATCGCCACAATCGCACCGAGTTCGCTCGACCACCCCTGGGGAACCTCAGTTGACGCCACCGTTCCCATCGTCTCGAAAGTGTGACGCATCAGGCACCAGCCTGATCAAGCGCTGACTGCACTGACGTCAAATACGCTCGCGTCGTGTACGTAGCACCACCCACATTCGACACCCGAGTGGACTGCGAGTTGAGCACCTCGCTGCGCAGAATTGGTGCCGCATAGTTGCTGATCTGCACCGAACGGCCATCCGCATTCGTCAGATGGAGCGCGTCGAGCTTGCTGATGCTGCCACCGGCGATGGTCACCCGCACTTGCACAGCACCGAAGCGTGTGTTGACGCTCGCACCGGTGTAGGTTCCATCGCTGGGTCCGCTCGGGGCTGGCGCAGCGGCACCGGTGCTTGAGCCCGAACTCGACGAACCAGCGGTGGCGCCACCCACGGGCAAGGAGATCGACGATCCATTGCTGGTCGTGACTGCGGTTCCTGCTTGGTAGCCGACGATGAGCACGCTGGCCGAAGCCAGAATGCTTCCTAAAATCGCTCTCGTTCTCACCAGTCAAACCTTTCTGCGTGAATTTGTTCGGGGCGCACGCCCGTGGCCCGCACTTCTGCTTCAACGAGGTCACGCCAGGCGGTGGGGCCGCACAGGTACACGTCGGAGTCGGCCAGGTCGGGAAAAGCTGTTTCTAGGGTGACTCCGCGAGCGACATCACTTGCGGCCATCCAACTGTCGCCACGACGCGGACGGTGCCCGACCATGGAGTAGCAGGCGGCACCCTTTGCTTCGGCGATTGCCCGTATTTCGTCCCAGTGGTAGGTCTCCTCTGGCGTACTGGCTCGCAGCAGAACGGTTGCTTCTCCGGGGGAAAATGAGGCATGTTCGAGCAGGGCCCGTACGGGGGTGACTCCGATACCGGCCGCAATGATCGCGAGCTTGGGTGATGTGCGGGCAGCTTCGGAGAACAGACCGTACGGGCCTTCGATGCTGACGCGTGTGCCAACGGGAACAGCTGACAGTCGCGCGCTTCCGGCTCCGAGCTCCCGAATCGTGATGCGTGCGGTGCTTTCGGTCGGCATCGCCGAGAGCGAGATCGGGTGCGAGTGCCACCAGGTTCGTGGGGTCCAGAAGCGCCAGATGAAGAACTGACCACCGGATGCTCCGAGCCCGCGCAGTGCGTGGCCGCCGAGTTGAATCGTGGTGACTCCGGGGGCAATCTCGGTGACCGCCGCGACCCGCAGCCGGTGTCGGAGGCTTGACACGAGTGGTTCGACGAACCGGAATGTGATGATGCTTCCGAGGGCGAGAACGTAGAGCGCAATCCAATAGACGCGTTGTGCGGTGCCGTCAGCGAGCACTCCGCCAACACTCAACTGGTGGGGGAGTGCGAAGGCGACTGACACATAGCTGAGCAGGTGCACGAGGTGCCACCCTTCATAGCTGAAGTGGCGACGAACAGTGACAACTGACGTTACGACGACGGCGATCAGCAGACCGAGGCCAATAAAGGCGAGGGGCATATCGGGTAGCGCGAGCATGGGGCCGATTTCGGCGATTGGGTTGATGCCCGAGGAAAGTCCGTACCCCACAAGCAGCATTACTCCATGGGCGAGCAGCAGGTAGAGGGCGGGCTTGCCGAGTGAGCGGTGCACCGCAATGGCCCGGTCGTGGCCGATGGTGCGGTCGATGAGCGGGATGCGCGCCGCAAGTACCAGCATCACGAGGATGAAGTCGGTGCCGACAAGTCCGGTGATGATTCCGATGCTGGTGAGTGTTTGCGCGATCGAGCCGAACTGGGCGGCACCGCCGGAAGCCAGAAAGAGTGCGGCGGCGGCAGCGCCCGAAGCCCAGAGCATCATCACGAAGACGTCAGAACGGCGTGCTCGGCGGGAGTAACCGCGGCGGTAGTCGTCCGCCGCCTCGATCTGAGCGTGTGGGTTGGTCGCTCGGGTGCGCACCTGTGTGGTCATGTTCCTACTGTGCTGGCGCCAGCTAGAGGAACGCTAAGAGAAAGCGCCTATTTGCCTGAGGGAACTCACATGTTCGGCAAGTAAACGCTCACACGCAAACCGTCGCCGGTGTTCTCGAGGGTGGCGGTGCCCCCGGCAGCGCTCGCGATGGCGTGCACGAGTGCCAGCCCGAGTCCGCTGCCGCCGGTCGATTCGGTGCGCGATACGTCAGGGCGAGAGAAGCGGTCGAAGGCGATCGGGATGAACTGCGCCGGCATTCCCGGGCCGTCATCGACGACATCCAACCGAAGACCGCCGCTGTCACTAGTGAACGTTGCTGACACCTCTCCCTGGGCGGAGATTGCGGCGAGGGCATTAGACAGCAAGTTGTCAACGAGTCGACCGAATGATTGGGCGCCGATCCGGTAACGGGCCGTCTCGTCGGCGGTTGAGACGGTGAAATCGACCTGTGCCGCTTTCGCCATCCCCAGAAGCCGGGCACGGTCGATGCTGCCCATGAATTCATCAACGAGTTCACCAGCGCGTGAGGTCGCGGTGTTTGATTCGGTCTCTAAGCGACTGAGTTCCAGCAGATTGGTGGCTAACGATGTCAGTCGATTCACGGATGCTTCCGCCGACGTCACTTGAGAGGCAAGTGCCGCTGCGTTCCCAAAGTCGGCGTGCGCGAGTTCAAGCTGAGTCGTGAGCGCTGCTAGCGGGGTGCGCAACTCGTGGGCGGCATCCGACACCATCTGCTTTTCGCGTTCGGTGGATGCCCGCATTCTAGCGAGAAACTCGTTGAGGGTTGTGGCCAGCGCCGAGAGTTCGTCGTGCGCGGGCCCGACAGGAAGTGTCGCCTCGGTGTCGGTGCTGAACTCCTCAGCTTTGCGTCGCATCGCAGTTACGGGTCGCAGGGCGACAGAGGCGAGAATCCACGATGCCAATCCCAAGCCCAATAGCAGTACCCCGCCGGCCACGATCAGTACTCGATCGAGCCCGTGCAACGCGAGTTCGCTTGCCGATGTGCTGCGGGCCGACCACAACACCCAGGTTCCTGCGGTGGTTTCTACCGTGCGCCCGGCGATCACATAGGAACGCTCATCGTCGTCGCGCAGCGTAAACGTGGTGTTGTCGGGATCGCGTCGCGAGATGGCCTTTCGAACGTCGCGAGGCAAAGTATTCACCTGCACGTTTTTGGTGGGGTCTTGAATGAACACGAGCACGCCCGTGCCGGGGTCGTCCACAGTTTCGTCGGGGTTTGCGGTGATGTCAGCTACGAACGAGGTGAGGTCGCTGGTGGCGAGAGAGCGGTCGGCTTCGATCAGGATGTCGTGCACGGCAACTCGCACGACGAGAAGCGCGAGCAATAGCAGGATGGTGGCCGCGGCGACACTGCCGAGGGTGATGCGGGCACGAATGGAGAGCTTCGAGAACATCACTCCACCTCCGCTAACGAGTAGCCAACACCGCGCACCGTGGTGATCACAACGCCCGACGTGTGCGGGTCGAGTTTTCGCCGCAGATAGCTGACGTACTGGTCAACAACGTTGGCATCAATGTGGGCGGTGGTTCCCCAGACTTCGTGCAGGATGTCGGCACGGGTGAGTGTTTCGCCGGTGCGGGCGCTGAGCATCCACAGCAGGGCGAACTCTTTGGAACTCATCGGCAGTGGTGCACCGGATGCCGTGGCTCGCACCGTTGCCGCGTCGAGCACCAGCTGGCCTATCTTTCGGCTGGCTTTGGGGGTGGACGAGTCGCGGCGCACAAGCGCACGAATCCGGGCGGCCAACTCGGCGAAAGCGAAGGGTTTGGTGAGGTAGTCGTCAGCGCCGGAGTCGAGGCCGAGCACCCGATCTTCTACGGCATCGCGTGCGGTGAGCAGCAGCACGGGAAGGGGGTTTCCCTGTTCGCGCAGGTGTCGGCAGATTTCGAAACCAGACATTTCGGGCAACATCACATCGATGGCGGCGGCGGAGAAATCATCGCTGGTCGCCGCAATGAGCGCATCCATGCCGTTCGTGACGAGCGTCACGGTGTAACCCTCACCCTCGAGACCCTGCTGAACGAGCGCACCCATCGCCGTGTCGTCTTCCACGACCAGGATCTTCGTCATGGGGGTCAGACTACGCCTGCCGTCGTGTGCGCTGAACGAATGCTGCACTGCACCGGGCTCACTTTCTGCGTCTTTCGTCCAAATGCTCCCCGAGCGACGACAATGGATGGATATCGCTCATCTTTGAAAGGTGCATACATGGAACTCTTCGCCACCGGCGGAATCGTCCTGCTCATCGGAATCGCGGTGGTCGTACTTGTTGTACTACTGCTCGTACTCCTCCTGATTGCTCGGGCATGGTTTAAGGTCGCTCGTGCTGACGAAGCTCTCGTCGTCTCCGGTCGTTCACAGAAAGACTCGACGGGGCGCGATTCGGCGGTCACTGTCATTGTCAACGGCAAAGCCCTGGTCAACCCGATCACACAGCGCCACGAGACAATTTCTCTTCGATCGCGTCAAGTTTCGATGACTGCCGAGGCGCAGTCGGCAGATAACGTCACGCTTCAGGTAGAGGCGGTCGCTATTGTCAAGATCGGATCTGACCCCATGCTGGTGCGCCGTGCCGCAGAGCGCTTCGCTTCGCAGGATAAAGCGATCGAGCAGTTCACGACAGAGCAGCTCGAGGGTGCCCTTCGTGGTGTCGTTGCAACCCTGTCGGTTGTTGAGCTCATGCGTGAGCGCAAGAAGTTCTCCGACCAGATCGCCACCGATGTTTCCACTGAGCTGTCGGAGCAGGGCCTCATCCTTGACTCCTTCCAGATCAAGGGCATCGGCGACAAGGTTGGTTACATCCAGTCGCTCGGAACCCCGCAGATTGAGTCGAAGCGTCGCGAGGCTGAGTTGGCAACCGCTGACGCTAACCGCGAAATCTCTAAGCGCAACATCACCGTCGCTGAAGCGAACCTGATCGAGCAGACTGCGCTCGACAAGAACACCGCAGACTCGAAGGCTGAAGTCGGTAAGGCAAACGCCGAAGCTGAGCAGGCTGAAGCGCTGGCTCGTGCCCGCGCAGAGCAGGGTGTTCTCCAGCAGCGCGCCGAAAACCGTCAGGCTGAGCTCGATGCTGACGTGAAGCGCTTGGCAGACGCCAACCTCTACAAGGCTCAGAAGGATGCTGACTCCGACGCGTACCGCCTCGTTAAGGGTGCGGAAGCTCAAGCGCAGATCGCGGCTGTCGAAGCTGAAGCTGTGCGCGTTCGTGCCGCCGCCGATGCGGATGCGGTTCGCCTCTCCGGTGAAGCTCGGGCGGCAAGCATTGAGGCAGAAGCCGCGGCTCTCGCTAAGCACCAAGATGCGCTTCTTGCGCAGCGTGCCCTCGAGTCGCTTCCTCTTGTCATGGAACAGTGGGCAAAGGGCTACGGTCAGATCGGGTCCGTCACCGTCATCGGTGGCAGCGGATCAAGTGCAGCAGACACCATCGGAAACGAGAGTGCTATCGCGCTGCGCAGCTCGTTCGAGTCGATCAAGGCAGCAACCGGGCTCGACCTCGCGTCGATCATTCAGGGTCGCGCCGTCGGCCAGGCTGTCGGCGAAGGCGCTCGCGGTGGTTCCGCAGAAAGCTCAGTGGATGCCAGCCTCGCGCACGTCGCTAACAGCGGCACCGAGGCAGCTCACACGCCCGCTCCCACGGCTGCCGACTCCGCTGCCCAAGAGAGCGACACAGCGAACTAGCACCGTCATGGTCGGGTGTCTCTGTTGATGCCCGACCATGAGCGCTAGTCGTTGTCGCTAACGAGCTCAGAACCCTCGGGGTAGTTCTCTACTTGAGGCTTGCGGGCGAGAAACACGATGCTGGCGATGAGTCCGCCCCACACGAGCACGGCAGCGACGACAAAGAATATGATGGCGATGCCGCTCATTTCTTGAGCTCCTTTAGTGCTTCGGCGCTAGGCCACGGGGTGAATTCGTCGGGGTCGTGCTTCCAGCGCAATGCCGTCATGCTGATGGCACCAATGAGGATTACGGCGATGGTGCCCCATCCGGCGACCGCGAGGTACCACAGCGGGTACCCCTCGTAGCCTTCGGTGACGAGCACAATGATGCGCTGGATGAGCATGTAGAGCAGAACGACCGGGGCGAGTACGCCGACGAGTAGCTGCCAGACGCGGCCCACCTTGAAGGTGGAGACGGCGTTGAGGTGCGCGGCAAGCTCCGGGCCCTTGCGGAACACCCAGATCACGAGGATCGTCGCGGCAATAGCGGCGACCACGATTCCGACGTTGTTTGCCCACTGGTCGACGGTGTCAAGGGTAATGAGTCCGGTCGTTGTCGAGAACAGCAGTACCGAAACGATCGCCAAAGCCGAGCCGACACGAATCGAGGCTTGGCGGGCACTGATGCCGAACTTGTCTTGAAACGCGGATGACACAACCTGCAGTACCGACAGCAGGGAGGTGAAACCAGCCATCACCAGCGAACCGAAGAACAGTGCACCAAAGAGTGGACCGCCGGGCATCTGGGAAACAATCGCGGGGAACGTGATGAATGAGAGTCCGACCCCAGTAATTCCTTCGAGCTCATCGATGCTGACGCCCTGCTGGAAGGCGAAGTAGCCGAGCGTCGCGAAGACACCGATGCCGGCAATGATCTCGAACGAGGAGTTAGCGAAAGCCACCACCAGTGCTGGCGCGGTGACGTTAGCGCGACGGCTGCGATATGAGGAGTACGTGATCATGATGCCGAACGCGATCGACAGCGAGAAGAAGATCTGGCTGTAGGCCGCAATCCAGACGCTCGGGTCGCCGAGTGCAGCCCAATCAGGGGTGAACAGGGCATCGAGACCGGTCATGGCGCCATCCAAGAACAGTGCGCGCACCACCAAGATCAGGAACGCGACGACCAGCAGCGGCAAGAAGATCAGGTTGGCGCGCTGCACGCCCTTCGCGATGCCCGAACCCAGGACGGCGAGCACGGCGACCCAGACGAGCACGAGCGGGATGAGAACGGCAGGCACGAACTGCGAGCTGAAGCCCGGTTCGGATGTTTGTAGAAACTCGGTGACGAAGAAGCCGGCAGTGTCATCGCCCCAGCGCAAATCAAAGCTGAAGGTGAAGTAGCTGGCGGCCCAGGCGACGACGGCCGCGTAGTAGACAGCGATGATGATGCAAATCCACACCTGGAACCAGCCCAGCGACTCCAACCACTTGCCGGCCTTGCCGCCCAGGCGACGGAAGGCGGTCGGTGATGATCCGCGAAAGCGGTGACCGATCGCATAGTCAAGGAACAGGATCGGGATGCCGGCCGTAACCAGTGCGATCAGGTACGGGATGAGGAACGCCCCACCACCGTTCTCGTACGCGACTCCGGGGAAGCGCCAAATGTTGCCCAGCCCCACGGCCGAGCCGATCGCCGACAGGATGAAACCGAGCTGGCCGCTCCACTGTTCACGCGGTCGCGAGGCGACCGATGCCTGTTGTCCCGATCCTTGGTGCGCCGACAAAGTTGCTCCTCTGCATGAAGGCCACCCGAAGGGCCGTCTGTGGGGCCATCCCGGAATTGTGGCCCGCTGCCCCTCACGGGGTGTTCTCACGTTAACACTCGGTCGTGCGGCGTTGCGACATGTGACGTGGGTAAGGCGCGCGAAAGAAGGGTGACTTTTGCTTCGCCCGCACAATGTGAAAAAACTACGGCTAGACGTAGTTACAGTTGCGCGGTACCCAACATAGAATCGGAAGATGAGCAGTTTCAGCGGCGAAGGCGCGCGGACGGGCATCCGTCGTGCTCGAAGTTTTGCGCTCGCCGCCACCGTTCTTGCGGCCCTTGTTGCGTGCAGCAGCACACCGGATGCCGCGGCACCAGCTGACCCGAATGACCAACGCCCCGTCGTGCTCACGACCTTTACTGTGCTCGCCGATATCGCCCAGAACGTGGCAGGCGAGCACCTTCGGGTGGAATCGATCACCAAGGTGGGTGCGGAGATTCACGGCTACCAGCCGACCCCCGGCGATATCGCCAAAGCGGCAGATGCTGATCTCATCCTTGACAACGGTCTCAACCTTGAGGCCTGGTTTGCGCAGTTCGTTGACGGTCTGGAGGTGCCGCACGTCGTGGTCTCTGAGGGTGTCGAGACGATCAACATTGCCGAGGATGCCTATGAGGGGTTGCCGAATCCGCACGCCTGGATGAGCCCACTCAACGCTCAAATCTATGTCGACAACATGGCTGCCGCCTTCGCCGAACTCGACCCCGACAATGCCGCCGATTTCGCCGCCAATGCCGAGGCATACAAGATCGAACTTCAGACAGTGAATGACGAACTCACCACCGAGCTTGCCACCCTCGCGCCCAACCAACGCGCACTCATCACCTGCGAGGGCGCCTTCTCCTACCTGGCTAGGGATGCCGGCCTCAGCGAGCACTACCTGTGGGCGGTGAACGCCGAACAACAGTCCACGCCCCGACAGGTCGCCGCCGTCATCGACTTCGTTCGCGACAACGATGTACCCGCCGTGTTCTGCGAGTCCACCGTCTCCGACCGCACCATGCAGCAAGTCGTCGAAGCAAGCGATGCAACCTTCGGCGGCACCCTCTACGTTGACTCGCTGTCGGCAGCGGATGGTCCGGTTCCGACTTACCTTGAGTTGCTGCGGCACGACGCACAACTCATCATCGACGGGCTGACGGGAGCCGGATCGTGACAGGAGAAGAGCCGACACCAGCGGCAGGGCAGACACCAGCGGCGGAGAACGCGGGAGCCGCGGCATCAAGGAGTGCGAGAGCCGCGGCATCCACACCGGCCATCAGTGTGCACAATGTCACGGTGCACTACGGCGACGTGCTTGCGCTCGACAACGTGAGCGTCACCGTTGCGGCGGGGCAGGTGTGTGGGCTGATTGGCGTGAATGGTTCGGGCAAGTCGACCCTGTTCAGGACGATCACGGGGATGATTCGCCCTGACCGTGGAACGGTCACACTGGCGGGTCAGGCACCCGCGCTCGCGCGAAAAGCAGGGGTGGTTGGCTATGTTCCGCAGAGTGAAGAGGTGGATTGGGCGTTCCCGATTTCAGTGCGCGATGTGGTCATGATGGGTCGCTACGGGCACATGGGCCCAACCCGGCGCCCGAAAGCTGCCGACCGCACTGCTGTCGATGAGGCTCTGGCGAGGGTCGACCTCACCGATCTTGCTGACCGCCAGATTGGTCAACTTTCGGGCGGTCAGAAGAAGCGTGCGTTCGTCGCTCGGGGCATTGCGCAGGGGGCGAGCATTCTGCTGCTGGATGAGCCATTCGCTGGTGTCGACAAGCGGTCAGAAGCAACCATCACCGCGGTGTTGCGCGAACTCGCCGCCGATGGGGCAACAGTGCTGGTGTCGACGCACGACCTAAATGCGCTGCCGAAGCTTGCCGATGAGGCGATCCTGCTGATGCGCAGCGTGCTGATGCATTCAACCCCTGCTGAGGTTTTGCAGCCCACCAATCTCGCCCGCGCTTTCGGTCTCGATGTTCTTCAGCAGGGTGACAGCGAATGAACCCGCTCGACTTTCTCCTCGAACCTCTCAGCTATGACTTTATCCAGCGGGCTATGGCGACCAGTGTGATTGCTGCGATCGTCTGCGCAGTGTTGTCGTGCTGGCTGGTGCTTGTTGGCTGGTCGCTCATGGGCGATGCTGTCTCGCACTCCGTGCTGCCCGGAGTTGTTCTCGCCTACGTGGTGGGGGCCCCTTTCGCCCTGGGGGCGCTCCTCTTCGGTTTCCTCGCCGTCGGCCTCATCGGGGCGGTAAGAAACACCAGTCGAATCAAAGAGGATGCCGCAATTGGCATCGTCTTTACGACCCTGTTCGCGCTAGGGCTCGTACTCATCTCGGTGATCCCCTCGCAGACCGACCTCAACCACATCATCTTCGGCAACCTCCTCGGCGTTTCCTGGGCCGACCTCCTGCAGGTGGTGATCTTGGGTGTTGTCACCTTCACTATTCTCATCGTCAAGCGCCGCGATTTCACCCTCTACGCTTTCGATGCAACCCACGCTCACGCCATTGGCCTCAACCCCAAAGTGCTCGGCGCTGCCCTGCTCGGACTGCTTGCGCTCACCTCGGTGGTCGCACTCCAAGCTGTGGGGGTTGTGCTGGTCGTGGCGATGCTCATCATCCCGGGTGCCACCGCGTACCTGCTCACTGACCGGTTCTCACGGATGCTCGTGATCGCTCCCGCACTGTCGGCGCTCGCAGCAATCACCGGGCTCTACCTCAGCTACTATCTCGACACGGCATCCGGCGGCATGATCGTGCTCGTCGAGGGTGCCGTCTTTGCGCTGGTGTATTTGTTCAGTCCGCGCCACGGACTCATTGGCAAACGGGTTGGTGCCCAACGACGTCGACGGATGCTCGCAGCACGGTAGTTGCCGAATCTGAAAGATAGGTTAGGCTTACCTTATCAATTCGAAGGAAGTCGGATGACCGTTGCACGCCACACTCAATCGGTGGGAAACCCACACCGGGGTAGTGCCGACCCAACTTCAGACAGCTGAGTCAACGCACAACCATGACTGTTCAGACTGAATTCGCCGCGCTAAGCCTCACCCGTGGAGTGCCACACCACGTTGCGTTGGTTACGGATGACGGCGAGCTAACCTACGACGACATTCGAGGGCGTGTAGAAGCCCGACGAGATGAGCTGGGGTCCACGCGACGATTGGTAATGATCGAAGCCGCCATGACGGTGGAGCCTGTCATCACCTACCTCGCGTCCCTCGAGGCTGGGCATCCGGTGTTGCTGGTTGAACCAGCCAGCACTACGAACGGACAAGCGTCTCGTGCACGAATCGAATCACTGGTGAGCCGGTTCGACCCTGACGTGATCGCTGTGGCGGAGGGTGACCACTGGGGTCTCAACGAAACACGAACCGGCACGCGGCATGAGCTTCATCCGGACCTCGCGATGCTGGCAACGACATCCGGGTCGACGGGGTCACCTAAAGTGGTGCGTCTTTCGCGCGAAAATCTGCTGTCGAATGCTTCTGCTATTTCTCAGTACCTCGAACTCGACGTTGCCGACCGAGCCATGACTACGCTGCCTTTGCACTACTGCTACGGGCTGTCGGTACTCAACAGTCATCTCTTCGCCGGGGCATCTGTGCGCCTGAGTTCGCGCTCTGTCCTCGACTCAGAACTGTGGAACGACTTTGAGGCGGCACAGGCAACATCATTTGCTGGAGTCCCGCACACCTTCGAGCTACTCGAAAAAACTGACTTTGCCACGCGCGATTTGTCATCCTTGCGCTACATAACGCAGGCGGGAGGAAGGCTCGATCCGGAACGGGCTCGGCGATTCATCCAACTTGGTCACCACCGCGGCTTCGATTTCATCACGATGTATGGACAAACTGAAGCGACGGCACGCATGGCCTACGTGCCCAGCGATCTCGCCGAAACTGCGATCGGCACCATCGGTATTCCCATCCCCGGAGGTCAATTTCGAATCGATGCCCCTGCTCATTCTGATGTCGGAGAGCTTGTATACACCGGCCCTAACGTCATGATGGGCTACGGAGAACAGCCAGCAGACCTCGCGCTCGGCATCACCAGCCACGAACTGTTTACGGGAGATCTCGCCCGGCAGCGCGACGACGGACTCTACGAAATTGTTGGTCGCAGCAACCGATTCACTAAGATCTTCGGGCTTCGAATTGACCTCGACCACGTCGAGCAGCTCTTCGAAAGCTCGGGTCTTGACGTGAAAGCGGTCAGTTCTGACGGCAAGCTGATCCTCTTGGTCACCACCGCCGGCCAGGCGGCAGTCGTAGCCGAACATGCAGTGTCGCGGTGGGGTTTGCCAAGCCACGTGGTGGAGGTGCACTCTATCGCTGAGATCCCGCGAACCTCCAGCGGCAAGACCGACACGGTTGCTCTGCTTCGCTACGCGAGCGACAACACTGTCGACCCTGTCATCGATGATGTCGTCACAGCCGAGACGCTCAGAACTCGAATCGCGTACCTCTTGGGCGCACCGCACGCTGTCATCGGCGATTCTTTTGCCGGGCTGGGGGGAGACTCGCTCAGTTTTGTTGAGGTCGCGATTCACCTCGAAGAACTCTTGGGAACGCTGCCTCGCGCCTGGCCAACGATGTCGATGATCGAGCTTGCTGCGCACGCGGTGAGACCCCTGTCGCCGCTGTCTGCCGAGCCAGCCTCAACCTCCCGGGCTGAAACGCACGGCCCGGTCCCACTTCACGCCCAGATGAAGCCAGCGACGAGACGGCCCTGGCAGAGATTGCCCCGCATCGAAGCGCCTATTGTGCTGAGAGCGGTGGCGATCGTTCTCATCGTTGCAACCCACGCTGACCTCATCTTTGTGCAGGGTGGCTCTCATCTATTGTTGGTGATCGCTGGCTACAACCTTGCGCGTTTTCAGCTCGCGAATCGATCCCACCGGCTGCGTACCCGGGCAATGCTCGCGGGGGTCGCATCGGTTGCCATTCCTGCCATCACATGGATCGGAATCGTCGGTGTGATTACGGGGACCTACGCCACGGCCACAGTTTTTCTTGGCAACAACTTCGTTGGCAGTGCGCAATGGACACCTCAATGGCATTACTGGTTTCTCGAAGCGATGCTGTGGTCGATGCTGGCCGTCGTGGCTCTGCTTGCGATACCAGCAGCGCGACGGTGGGAGCGTCGCTGGCCTTTCGCTTTCGCTCTCGCGGTGCTGGCGCTAACCCTCATTGTGCGCACCGCCGTGTTGGGTGGAGTTCTGGCAGAGGGCACAGAGAAGTACGCGGTCGCGACGGTTGCCTGGTGTATTGCCCTCGGTTGGGTGATCGCGCGCATCACTACGAGAACTCAACGCCTCCTTGTTTCGGCCTTGGCGATCGTGTGTGTTGTTGGCTTCTTTGGGCAGCCACTACGCGAAGCGATTGTCATCGGCGGGGTGCTGGTGTTGCTCTGGGTCACTTCGCTACCGATGCCGCGTTGGCTGGTCGGCGTAGTGTCCGCCGTGGCGGGGGCGTCTTTCTTCATCTACCTCATTCATTGGCAGATTTACCCGGGCATCGAAACGCACTCTCCACTGTTGGCGACAGTAATCTCGTTGATCGCTGGTGTGGTGGTCTGGAAGGCCTATACCTTCTCTATGGGTCGCGGCCGGGCGCTCTTCGCGAAAGCCTTTAGCACTACTCCGCGCACTCGTTGACCTAGTAAGTCGCCGTGCTCGCGGGATAGAGCACTGCTCCGCCTTCCACTTTCAGGCCCACTACCGCACCGACAGCTAGCGACTGCGTGTGCTGAGCGGGCATGGTCAGCGACAGTGCGATGGAATGGGTTCCCACGGTGCGCAACGATACTGCGGCGGTTGGCCCGATGTATCGCACTCCGGTAACTGACGCACTGCCATGGGAAAAGTCAGCATTCAGGGACACTTGCGAGGGACGAACCATTGCCGAAACCGACTCTGCACCGGCACTGTGATCATGCCGCACACGTATGCGACCCAACGCGGAATCGATTTCGTTCCCCACACGCACGGCAGGCATCAGTACGATCGACCCCATCAGCGCGGCAATCTCGGCAGAACCAGGGTTACCAAACACAGATTCGGGAGAACCCGACTGCGGGAGTGAGCCTCTCATCATCACAGCGACACCGTCACCGAAAGAGAGTGCTTCTTCTTGGTCGTGAGTGACCAGCACAGTGGTGGTTCCGCTGCGCTCAAGCGCGGTGATTACCGCGGCTCGCGTTTGTTCGCGTAACCCGGTATCGAGTGCACTGAACGGCTCATCGAGCAGCACAACCTCGGGCCGTGGCGCAAGGGCTCGCGCCAGAGCGACCCGTTGCTGCTGGCCACCCGAAAGCTGGTGAGGATAGCGCGAGACGAGAGCCGCATCCAAGGAGGTCAGTTTCATGACTTCGACTATGCGTTCTGTTCTCCCGGCGCGGGGAAGACCGAAACCAATGTTTGCGGCAACCGAAAGATGGGGAAAGAGTGCGCCATCCTGAGCGACATATCCGATCCCGCGTCGGTGCGCAGGTACACTGCTTCCTGGTGCTGCGAGCACGCGGTCGCCCAGAGAAATTTCTCCGCTGTCAGGTTCGACGAAACCTGCGATAAGGCGAAGGAGGGTGGTTTTGCCGCATCCCGAGGGGCCAACTATCGCGGTGCGTGACCCCTGAGGGACGTCAAGCCCAATGTCAGTCAAAACCGGCGTTGGGCCGAAAGATTTGCTGACACCGCTGATATGTAACTTCACCGTGTTCTACCCCTCGTCTGCGCAAAAAGTAGAGCCACAGCGGGAATTGAGAGTAGCACCAGAGCGATGGCGTAGGGGGCTGCGCCGGCGTAGTCGATCGACGAGGCAGCCGACCAAAACTGGGTCGCGAGCGTTCGTGTTCCGGTTGGGGCGAGCAAGAGCGTGGCGGTCAATTCGTTTGCCGCTCCGAGCGCCACGAGCGCGCCGGCTGCCGCAATGGCCGGGAAAAGCAGCGGAATTGTCACGCGCAACCTCGCGAGGAGGGGCGGCGTTCCGAGCGCTCGGGCGGCTTCTTCCAGAGACTCAGGAACCTGCGCGAGTCCGGCGCGCAGAGTCACCAGTGCCCGGGGGAGAAAAATGATCACGTAGGCCGCTGTCACGGTCGCGGCAGTCTGATAAAGCCCCGGTGCAACGTTGAGCGTCACCGTAACTAACGCCAGGGCCACAATAATCGCGGGCAGACTGCTGGCGATCGAGTAGCCGCCTTCGAGAACTCGGCTCAGTCGTGATGGATGCCGCGTCGCGAGCCACGCGACGGGAAGGGCGACCACGATGGCCCCGATGGCCCCGCCGAATGAGAGAAGGGAGGTGTCAACTAGCGCGCGCCAGAGACCGTCGAGCATCTCAGGCTGTGTGGCGAGGGACCATCGAATAACGCTGACCATGGGCACGACTGTGGCCAACGTCGCGATCGTTACGAGGGCAAGGATCGCGAGCGGGGTGAATTTGCCGAGTTTGACGAGTTGCGCTGGCCGCGCACTACCCGATCCCACATAGGCGTAGCGAGCGCGACCTCGTGCTGTGGCTTCGATCCCCAACACGATGACGCTGAGTAACGCGAGCACTATGCCGAGAGAGGCGGCCGACGGGCCGGCAAATGTTGACTGGTAGGCGACCACAATCGCGGTAGTGAAAGTGTCGAAACGAATGAAAGCGAATGCTCCGTACTCGGAGAGCAGATGGAGGGCGACGATGAGCCCCCCACCGAGAATGGCCAGTCGAAGCTGCGGGATGACAACTCTGAGAAGGACGGCCCCCTCTTTCAGCCCGAGGGATCGTGCGCTCTCCTCCAAACTCGGGTTGAGGCCGCGCAACGTGGCGAGGGCGGGGAGGTAGACGAGCGGGTAGTACGCGAGCGTCGCCACGAGGAGGCCGCCGCCGAGGCCTTGGATTGAGGGAACGACGCTCGCCCAGCCGTAGCTGCTAACGAAGGCGGGGATAGCTAATGGCGCAACAGTGAGGATGGCGAAGAAGCGCCGCCCCGGGAGGTCAGTTCGTTCGACAAGCCAGGCACTGCCGACCCCGAGCAGAATGGTGATGGGTACTCCGAGCACGAGAATCAGCACGGTGTTACCCAAGAGCTCGCCCACGCGGGGACGCAGGAGCAGATTTGCAAGCTCGTCAACGCCGATCCTTGCTGTTGCCTCAATGACGTAGCCCACAGGAATCAGCATCCCGATGGCAAGGACCACCACAATAACGAGCAGTGCTCGTGAGGGTGGTGTTGTGGTTGCGCTCAACCGCTCCGCGCGTAACGCTCGCGCCGCACCCGGGGTTGTCAGAGGAGCCCTGCTTGTGTCATGAGGTCGAGAACCTCGGGGCCATTGAGTGTTGACGGGTCAATGATTGGTGCGTCGAGTGAATCGAGAGCCGGTAGTGGATCCTTTGCTGGCACATTGCTTCCCACGGGGTATTCGAAGCTGTAGCCCTCGCCAAGAATTGTCTGTCCGGAGACGCCAGCGAGAAAGGCCAAGAATTGTTGAGCTTGGTCAGGATTCTTGCTTGATTTGAGCACGCCACCGCCGGAGATACTGACGAAGGCCCCGGGGTCCTGCTTGCCGAAGTAGTGCAGTTTGGTATTGCCGCTGTTTTCGCCGCCAGAGTCTGAGTCGCGGAACCAGTAGTAGTGGTAGATGATGCCGCCAGCAACCTCGCCCGCGTTGACCGCTTTCATCGTGACGATGTTGTTCCGGTAGATCGTCGCGTTGTCTTTCATCCCAGTGAGCCAAGCAGACGTAGCGTCAGCGCCCTGGGTTTCGAGAATTGCGGAGACTATCGCCTGAAAATCCGCTCCAGCGGGCGCCCCGCCCCACTTGTCTTTCCAGCGGGGGTCTTGCAGATCGAGTATCGATGTCGGGAGTTCAGATTCGTCGAGAAGGTCGGGGTTGTAGACGAAGACGGCGGAGCGCGCGGCGATGCCTGTCCACATTCCGCTACTGGGCCGGTACTGTTCCGGAACCAGCTCGAGGGTCGCGGGGTCTACCGGCGCGAGCAGCCCGGCATTTTCGACCAGCGACATGGCGGGGGAGTTTTCGGTGAGAAACACATCGGCGCGCGAAGCATCACCTTCGGCAATGAGTTGATTGCCGAGTTCGCTATCGCCGCCATTGCGCAGCACGACCTCAATTCCCGTCTGGGCGGTGAATTCTTCAACCCATTCCTCGGTAAGTTTTTCGTGCTGGGCGTTGTAGACCACCAAGGCTTCTTCGCTGGCATCCACGACCGCGCCATCGTCATCCGTGCCTGTGATTCCGGTGCACCCGCTCAGCAGAAGACTCGTTGCGGCCAGTGTTGCGGTCACGGTCAGGATTCTCTTCACAGCAGTCGCCCTTCATTCATACGGTATTAGATTAGGCTATCCTAACTTATCCCGAAGTCCCGTCAGACGCTCGAGAGCTCGCCCCGTCGCGGATGCCCGAAGAAAGCTAGATTTTCGCGGTGTCGCCCGTCACGGTTCCGCCCGAAACGTAGAGTGCATCGCTCGCGCTGCGACCCAGGCTGATCGCTTCGCTAGACGGCGTCGTTCCACCGTGGCCCACCCGCACGTCGAGGGCATCCGAGTATGGTGCCCCGGCGCTGATGTGCAGCGTTGCACCAAACACGATGCCTCGCTCTTCGAAAAACTTCAGCAAGTCGGGGTCGTCGTCAGAGATGCGTTCGACGAGCACAATACTGCCGGGGGAGATCCGGCTCAGCTGCACCGCATCCGGCAGCGTTACAACACCGTGGGCGCTGGGGATGGGATCACCGTGGGGATCGCGGGTGGGGTGCTCCAAGAACTCGTCGATGCGCTCCACCATGAAATCTGAGACTGCATGTTCAAGGATTTCGGCCTCATCGTGCACCTGATCCCAGCCATAGCCGAGCACGCTCACCAGGAACGATTCGATGAGGCGGTGGCGGCGAACCATTGCCACAGCGTGCCCCCGACCCGCTTCGGTGAGTGCGATGGAACCGTAGCGGGCATGATCAAGGAAGCCCTGATCGGTGAGGCGACGTACGGCATCCGAAACGCTAGACAGGGTGAAGCCGGTCTTTTCAGCGATGACGGTGGCGGTGACGGGGGCGTCTGACCACTCGGAGAGACTCCACACGGTCTTCAGGTAGTTCTGGGTGCTGACAGAAAGTTCTGTGACCGACATGCGCCAAGTCTAAAGCCGAAGATTCAACTACGGCTAGACGTAGTTAACGCACTTGCCCCCACCCTGAGTACAGAGGGTGAGGGCAAGCGAGTGCGGGTGTTCGTTGGGTTGGGTTGGGTGTTAGTTGAACATTCCGTCGAGACCAAGGTCACCGGTGATGTCGCCGATGATGTCATCAGTGTCAACAACACTGTCGAGGATGTCATCAACGTTCACCGATTCGGTGGCATCGGTCACCACGTCGGAGACGTTGGCGACGTCACTCACGTTGGCTGAGTCGCTGACGTTGCCGACTGCGGTGTCGTTGCCCGAAGCGACGGGTGCGTTTACTTCGTTACCGGATGCGATAGCGTTTCCGTTCAGGAGATCACCGTTGAGGATGCCACCACCAAGAATTTCGCCACCGCGGATGTCGCTGCGCAGCAGATCAACGTCGCCAATCTGGGGTGCAATCAGTACCGGGATGCCGCGGCAGCTTTCACGGCGGCGTACGCCTCGAGTGCTTCGCGGCGGGTTTCGGCGAGATCCACGATCGGGTCGGGGTAGTCGGCGGTGCCAAGTTCGGGAACCCAACGGGCAACGTATTCGCCGGTGGGGTCGAACTTTTTCTGTTGCAGTACCGGGTTGAAGACTCGAAAGTAGGGGGCGGCATCCGCACCGGATCCGGCAACCCACTGCCAGTTGGCGGGGTTGCTGGCGTCGTCGGCATCAACGAGGGTGTCCCAGAACCATTGTTCGCCGGCACGCCAGTCGATGAGTAGGTTTTTGATGAGGAAGCTCGCAACAACCATGCGCACGCGGTTGTGCATGGTTCCGGTGTGCCACAGCTCACGCATGCCGGCATCGACAAGGGGGATTCCGGTGCGGCCGCGACGCCAGGCTTCTACCTCGGCGACTCCGGCGGGTTCGTCAACGGCACCGAGTTGGTCGACGGTGTAGCCCCAGGGGAACACGTTGTAGGCGGGGCGGTAGCTGTCGAGCGAAAGGCGGGGGTGTTCGAAAAGTTGGGTGGCAGAGAATTCTCGCCAGCCGATTTCGCTCAAGAATTTGGCGATATTTTTGCGGGCCACTGTAGGTACGCTTGTCGCGCCCGAGCCGCGCAGCCGATGCCAGATGTGGGTGGGGCTGATCTCGCCAAAACGTAGGTGGGGGCTGAGGCCGCTCGTGGCGTCAACGGCGGGTTCGTCGCGGCGGTGGTAGTCGGCAAGGCGTTCCGCTACGAAACTCTCGAGGCGGTCAAGGGCCCCGGCCTCGCCGGGCGTCCAAGTCTCGCGCAAACCAGCAGCCCAGTCGGGGTGGGTCGGCAGCAGATTCCAGTCAGCGAGGTTGTCGCTGGGTATCGCGCTGGGGTTGTTGCTTGATTCATCGCGGTCGGAGGAGGTCTCTGCCCAGCTCAGTTCGCCGGATTCTGGTGGCGGCAGCAGCTCACGCACGGGGCGCTCTTGCGCAGCCCGCCAGTACGGAGTGAACACCCGATACGGTTCGCCCTGCCCGTTGCGAATCTGCCACGGCTCATTCAGCAGATTGCCCTGATGGCTTTCGACGGTGAGGCCCTGCTCGCGCAGGCTCGACTTGAGGCCGGCATCGATGTCGCGGGCTGCCGTGTAGCGGCGATTCCAGTGAACGGACGCAGCGTCGAGCTCATCGACCAGCGTGGGCAGCACGTGCGCGGCCGGCCCGCTGCGCAGGGTCAGTTGGCCGCCCAGTTTCTGCAGGGCAGCATCCAGAGCGGTGAGGCTGTGGTGCAGCCACCACTTGCTTGCCGAACCCAGCGGACGGATGCCGTCGCTGATTTCGTCATGAATGTAGACAACAACGAGTGGCCGGTTTTCGCTCGCGGCGGCGGTTAAAGCGGGGTTGTCGGCTAGTCGCAGGTCGTTGCGCAACCACACGACGGAGGGCCGGTTCTCACTTCTACTCACGGCACTATTCTACGTTTGGTGAGCGACTCTAGCTGGGGCGTTTGGCTGGGGTGTGACGCGTAGACTCACGCAGAACACTCAGTGTCGTGGAGTATCTCGACACGAGACAGAGGGGACTTGGCCATGAGGGAGTTTGGTTTTCGGCTGGAGCCGGTCGATTTCACCGATGTGATTGACCGGGTGCAGAACATCTTCGCTTCACTTTTTCTTGCCCTCCCTAATGTCATTCTCGGAATTGCCGCGTTCCTCCTTTTCTGGGCAATCTCATGGCTTGTGGCGAAGCTTGTCGGGTTAGCTGTTCGGCGTGCGGGGCGACCCCGTGGGCTCCAGGTGGTGCTGAGCCGTCTTGTCGGGTGGGGGATTCTCGGGTTCGGGTTGCTGGTGGCGCTCACCATCATCTTTCCCACCATTACGCCGGCATCGCTGTTTGGCACGTTGGGTGTGGGCGGCATTGTGATTGGGTTCGCCTTCCGTGACATTTTTCAGAATTTGCTCTCCGGAATCCTGATTCTGTTTACTCGCCCATTTCGGATCGGGGATCAGATTGTGTCGAACGATCACGAGGGCGAGGTCGTCGATATTTTGGTGCGCGCCACGCTGGTGCGCACCTACGACAACCGTCAGGTGGTCATCCCGAACAGCGAGCTTTACACCAAACGTGTGGTCGTGAATACGGCGTACACCACTCGGCGGCTCAGTGTTGAGGTCGGGATCGGGTATGACGACAGCATTGCTGAGGCCCGCATCGTGATCCTTAAGGCAATTGCTGCTTTGCCGGGCATCGTCACCGAGCCGGCGCCTACCGTCTTGGTGAGTTCGCTGGGTGATTTCAGCGTAATTCTTGAGGTGCGGTTCTGGATTAGTCCACCGGATCGTCGCGAAGCGGTGGAGGCCCAAGACCAGGTTCTTGAAGCGATCAAGCGATCCTTGACTGCGGCAGGAATTGAGATGCCGTTCCCGACCCAGCACATCAAGTTTGACTCGGAACCGGTTCGCACGGAAAGCGACGGTTAGTGACCGAACCCGCGTCATTAAGGGGTTATAGGGCGATAGGCCTCATTTAGGCGGCTGCGTTAAATAGTTCGAGGGCCGGTTTCAGAGGCATGAAACCGACCCTCGCCCTTGCACCAAGAGTGTCCTGCAATCACATTCCGCAGTAGCTGCCACAGCAAACAACTTCTGCTCTATGAATGTATAACGGAAAGATAACGCTGTCTAGTTACCGATCCGTTATTTTTGGAAAATTTTCAAAAAAGGTTGTCTACCCCGCGGTTTCTGCACCCGAATCAGCTCGCCGAGTCGACCAGTTTCAGCCCGACGACGCATCCGATCAGTCCGACGATGAGCAGAATCTTGACCCACGAGATAGCCTCCTCGCCGAACACCATCGCGTACGTCACCGTGAGCGCAGCACCAATGCCCACCCAGACGGCATAGGCGGTGCCTATCGGTAGTTCGCGCATCGCAAACGCTAGTCCGCCCATGCTTGCGATGAGAGCGACCCCAAAAACGACGCTGGGCCACAGCTTGGTGAAGCCCTCAGATTTGCCGAGCGCGGTCGCCCAGACAGCTTCGAGTACGCCAGAAAGAATCAGAATAAGCCAGTACACAACAGTCTCCTTGGCCAGTCGTCGCATACCCGGTACTGATCCGTCGTCGGGAGCCGTTGATGCGGCTACCCTCATACGGTATCAAAAGAGCTGTGAATTGGCAGGGCTGCCCGGCCGCGATATCCGATCGCTGCCGCCCGACAGCCACGACCCGACCGCTATCGTTTGACTGCTACTTCGCGAGCGCGCGCCGAGCAGCGCCAAGCACAGTATCCAGTGTGATCCCGCGACGAGCCATCACCTGCGCGCCAGAACCAGATTCACCAAACTCTTCAACGCTCACGACTTCACCGTCAAGCCCGACCCAGCGGTACCAGCCGTCACCCCGCCCGGCCTCAACAGCAACACGGGCGGCGATGGATGTGGGCAGCACTGTTTCCCGATACGCAGCATCACTCGCCGCAAACCACTCAACACTCGGCATCGAAACGACCCGAACACCGACACCCTCCGCGGCCAGAGCTTCCGCCGCCTCCAGTGCAAGAGATACTTCACTGCCGGTGGCGATGAGCGCGAGATCAAGACCATCACCGTGCTGCCACGCAACATAACCGCCATGGGCGACCTTGGCATCCAAGTCGTCTCGCTCAGGCAACACGGGAACATCCTGACGCGAGAAGACCAGCGCCGTGGGTCCAGTAGACAGAGTGATCAGGCGCTTCCACACCGACACAACCTCGGCGGCATCCGCGGGGCGCACAACATCAAGACCCGGCACTGTGCGCAGCGACGCAATCTGCTCCACCGGTTGGTGGGTTGGGCCATCCTCGCCAACAGCAACGCTGTCGTGGGTGAAGACATAAATCACGGGCAACTGCATGAGAGCAGCGAGGCGGATGCTCGGCCGCATGTAATCGCTGAACACCAAGTAGGTCGACGCAAACGGTCGCCATGGCCCCTGAATCGCAATGCCGTTGAGTATCGCCGCCATGGCGTGCTCGCGAATTCCAAAGCGAATGAATTCGCCGCCGGGGTTGCTCGCGGTCACGGCGGAGCCGGGCACCTCCACCCCCGTCGATCCTGCCAAGTCTGCCGAGCCACCCCACAGCGATGACACGTTCTGCAGCACCTTCAGCGCCACACTGTTGAGCTTGCGGGTGGCCGACGCGGTGCCGACCGGCGGAACCTCGATCTCGTTCAGCGCGCTGAGAGCTGCCGCAGCATCCGGGTTGCGGAATGCGTGCCAAGCTCGCGCCGCCTCAGGTTGGGAAGCCTTCCAGCAGGCGAGCGAAGCGTTCCACTCGTCTTCGAACACCTGACCGCGGGCGAGAGCGCCACGCGCGAAGGCGAGACCGTCATCAGTCACGAGCGCGTCGAGTGGAGTATCCGGCGCAAAGCCCAGTGCGGTCTTGATCGCCGAAACCTCCTCCTCACCAAAGCCGCCCGAGTGAGCGGCAGGTTTGCCCGAGAACTCGATCGATGGCGCACCGATCACACTGCGTATTGCGACGAAAGTGGGTCGACCATCTCGCGACCGCGCTTCGGAAAGCACTTTCTCAATCTCGTCAAGGTTGCTCGCGTCATCAATCTCAAGCACCCGCCAGCCATAGGCGGCATAGCGAGCGCGCACATCCTCGCTGAAAGCCGCTTCGCCCGTGGAGTCGATGGTCACGTTGTTGTCATCCCAGATCACGACCAGGTTGTCGAGGCCGAGAGTGCCCGCCAGGCTCGAGGCCTCGCCGCTGACTCCTTCCTGCATGCAGCCATCGCCGGCGATGGCCCAGATGGTGGGGCTGAGCAGGTCACTGTCTGGTGCGAACACTGCGCGCTCGCGGCGTGCCGCCAGCGCCATTCCCACGGCCGACGCGACACCCTGCCCGAGCGGTCCGGTGGTCATTTCAATGCCGGGGGTGTGACCGAGCTCCGGATGCCCGGGGGTGCGGCTATCGAGGGTGCGACTCTTCGCCAACTCGTCCAGCTGCAGCCCGTATCCCGTCAAAAACAGCTGCACATACAGCAGCAGACTGGCGTGACCGGCCGAGAGTACGAGTCGGTCACGGCCGAGCCAGTGGGGGTTGTGGGGGTTATGGCGCAGACTTCGTTGGTAGAGCACGTGGGCGAGGGGTGCCAGGGCCATCGCTGTTCCACCGTGCCCGTGGCCCTTGGCTTGCACGACGTGGGCGGGAATGCCGATGGCGGCGCGAACGGAATCTGCTTCCGCAGGCGTGACGTTTCCGAGAAGGGGGAGGCCGTTTTCTGACATACCTGACACTTTGGTCTACATGTGTACTAAAGTCAACGTGTGCAGAAAGCTCTGTACAGTCACGAAGTAGACTTTCCGTCACGGTCGGTCACGATGCGGAGGACACAGCTATGGCGCACGTGATCTCAACGGGCTCGGGCGTTGTTCTCGACCTCATCCGATCCGGTCAAGCGACCACCCGCTCCGACCTCATCATGCGACTTGGCTGGTCGCGCATCACCCTCGCCCGCAGGCTCGATGAACTTCTGAACGCCGAAATAATTGTCAGCGCCGGCCAGTCCGATTCTCGAGGCGGCCGTCCACCCGAAGAATTCGTCGTGAACAAAGACGCCGGGTTGTTGCTTGCGATGGATATCGGCGGCTCCCACTCCCGGCTAGCCATCACCGACCTCGTATCGAACATCCTCCTCGAAGACGAAGCAGACATCGGGCTCAACCAGGGCCCCGACGACATCTTCGACTGGAGCTGCCAAGTCTTCGACCATCTGCTCGCCAATCTTGGCAAGTCACGGTCGGATGTGCGCGGAATCGGTGTCGGCGTGCCCGGCCCCGTCGATTCGGCCAGCGGTCGCATCGCGTCACCCCAGCTCAACGCCCAGTGGGCGGATGTCACAGTTAAGGACTACTTTCCCGACGACTACCGAGCGGTCTTCGCTGTCGATCGCGACGTGAACATCCTCGCCGTAGGGGAGCATCGCTTGGGGTGGCCAGAATACGACGACGCCATTGTGCTGAAGGTGGGTATGGGTATCGGCTGCGGACTGGTGTTTGATGGCCGCGTTTATCACGGCACCCGGGGCGGCGCTGGTGACTTGGCGCACTCGCCATCGGGAGGCGCTGAACTATGCCTGTGTGGCCGCACCGGATGTCTCGATACTGTCGCCAGTGGTCGTGCGATCCAGCGTGAGCTGCACGCGCTCGGGGCAACGGTGCGCACGAGTGCCGACATTGTGGCGCTCGCCAACAGCGGTCATGAGGGTGTCGCCGAATTGTTGGCAGATGCGGGCAACCACATTGCCGACGCCCTGCTCGATCCGGTTGCCCTGCTGAATCCCGCTGCTGTCGTGATCGGGGGCAACGTTGCTCAGGCGGGCGCTGTGTTCTTGGATCCGATTCGTGACCGCTTGTTGCGTGAAGCTACCGCGTTTTCGCGTCGCGATCTTGTGGTGATTCCAGCGAAATTGGGGCAAGAAGCGGGTGTCATTGGGGCGTCGCTCATTGCACAGGATGCGCTTTTTGAGCCAGACCGCATCAGCCGGTTGACACGGGAAGACGGTGCTTCGCTCGCGAAGTACGGCGAGAAATAGACACTTCGGGCTATTCGTAGACATAAGTCCCGCTGGGGGACTAGGCTCGCAAGCGTCAGCAACTGTCACCCAGTGGCAGCGTGAACGACAGGCAAGAAAGCGGGATGCAATGAGTGAAACATTGGCCGACGAACTCAGTGATGACGCGATCGTCTTGGGCGCTGAAGCAGAGGACTGGCGTTCCGCCGTTCGGATCGCTGGCGACGCACTCACCGCCACCGGGTCAACAACCGCTGAATACACGGCCGAAATGATTCGTGCCGTGGAAGAGCTTGGGCCATACATCGTTATTGCGCCGTCAATCGCTTTGGCACACTCGCGCCCATCACCCGCAGTACTCAAGACCGGAATCAGCTGGGTAAGCCTCGCCCACCCTGTCGAATTCGGTCACGCAGCCAACGACCCCGTTCGGCTCGTTGTCGGGCTTGCCGCGGTCGACCACGACTCACACCTCGCCACCATGTCGAATCTTGCCGGTGTACTCAGCGGCGACATCGACCGCCTCCTCGAGGCGACCAATCCGGAACAACTCCGGGCACTCATCCGAGAGAACACGCAGTAGCCCACTCTCGAAACCGAAAGGCACACACATGAAGATCGTTGCGGTCTGTGGAATGGGAATCGGCACTTCCGTTCTCCTGAAAATGAATGCAGAGAAGGTTCTTCGCACCCTCGGAGTCGACGCGGATGTGGAAGCTGCCGACATCGGAGTTGCTCGCGGTATGGCACGCGACGCCCAAATTGTGCTGACCTCAGAAGAACTTGCCCCTGAGATCGGCGACGTTTCCGCCAAGGTCATCGTCATCGACAACTTCTTCGACCTCGAAGAAATCACAACCAAGCTCAAGGCAGCACTGCCCGAATAGCTCGTCGCCGCGTCATTAACACACCAAAACAAGGGAGAACACAATGGAGTGGCTTGTTGTAGTCCTGAATTTCGTCGGACAACAGATCCTCAACGTACCGGCGTACCTCGTCGGAATCATCACCGCAATCGGTCTGATCGCGCTCAAGCGACCAGCCGGTGCAGTTATCGGCGGTGGCCTCAAAGCAGCGCTCGGCTTCCTCATCTTGGGTGCCGGTGCTGGTGTCGTGGTCGGCTCGCTGACCCCGCTCGGCAATCTGATCCTTCTCGTCACTGGGGCACAGGGTGTTATCCCTACCAACGAGGTCATTACGGCCCTCGCTTCGGTTGAGTACGGCGCCACCAGCGCTTACGTTCTCACCCTCGGCTTCATCGTGATGCTCGCACTTGCTCGGTTCACGCCGCTCAAGTACGTCTTCCTCACCGGCCACCACATGGTGTTCATGGCGCTACTGCTCAGCGTTGTGCTCTCGGTCGGCTTTGGCCCTGACCTCAACTGGCTCGTCGTGCTGATCGGTGCACTGCTGCTGGGCGTAATCATGGTCGTCATGCCCGCGTTCGCTCATCCGTGGACCAAGAAGATCACCGGCGACGACACGATTGCTATCGGTCACTTCGGAACCCTCGGCTACATCGCCGCCGGTGCCGCGGGCCAGGCTACCGGTCAGAAGAGCCACTCAACCGAGAAGATCAACTTCCCGCAGGGCCTCAAGTTCTTGCGTGACTCGATGGTTGCCACCGCAATCTCGATGGTGCTGATTTACATGGTCTTCGCCGTGTGGGGACTCATCGCACTACCGCAGCAACAAGCACTCGACGTCTTCGGATCAGCGGATGCCGGTGCCTACATCATGGCCGCGTTCGCCCAGGCACTTCAGTTCGGTGTTGGTGTCGCGATCATCCTCTACGGTGTGCGCACCATTCTCGGCGAGCTTGTTCCTGCCTTCCAGGGAATTGCCGAAAAGGTAGTACCGGGTGCGAAACCAGCCCTCGACATCCCGCTGGTGTTCCCCTTTGCCGCTAACGCTGTGCTGATCGGATTCCTCGCATCGTTCCTCGGTGGACTCGTCTCGCTGGCACTGCTGGCAACCTGGCTCGGGCCCGTATTTGGTCTCGCGCTGATCCTGCCCGGCATGGTTCCTCACTTCTTCACGGGTGGTGGTGCCGGCGTTTACGGCAACGCGACCGGTGGACGAATCGGTGCCATGGTTGGTGGTTTCGTCAACGGCGTGCTCATCACGATCCTTCCCGCCATCCTGCTGCTCGTGCTCGGTGAGCTCGGATTCGCCAACAGCACCTTCGGTGATGCCGACTTCGGTTGGTTCGGAACACTCATCGGCGTAAGCCTGCTGAGCGGCGTTCCCGCGATCGGAGTGCTCCTGACCGTGGTGATCGCAATCCTGCTCGTGGTTGTCGCCTCCATCTTCCAGATCCGTGTGGTCAACACGGGCTGGACGCCGGGCGCGAAGCGTGATGCATGGCTCGCTAGCGAAGCTGAGAAGGCTGAAGCTGAGAAGGCAGCCGAAAAGGCGGCAGCGAAAGAGGCTGCTGCGCCGACTGCAGGAACTAAGGCTTAACCCCTAAGACCGAGTCATTCGGGTGACTTGGTCGGGCGCCATTCCTTCGGGGGTGGCGCCCTTTTCTTTGCGGATTGGATGCCCGCACAAAGGTTCCGCACCGACTGAGGTCAGTCGGTGCCGTGCAGTGCCCTAACCGACTGGGAAGCAAGGATGCCGGGCCGCAGGTCGGGCGCATCAAGCACTGTCACCGGTTGCCTGCCGAAGCGCACTTGGCCGGCCCAGGTGTCGCCGGCGATATCGGAATCCGCGTCTTCGGGCCACCCATCGGAGACCCTCAGAGACCACTCGTCGATGGGCATGGAGAGCACCAGCGTGGCGGCGAGTTCCTTGGTGGTGTTCGGGCGAACCTCGTTGAGTCGACCGGGAATCAGCTTGTCTGTCAGAGCGTCAAGCGCATCAGTCTTCTCTGTTCCGGCCAAGACCTGAAAGGATCCGAAAAGCACAGCACTTCGGTAGAGCAGTGACGACTCGAATGCTGACCGTGCCACCACTATTCCGTCGACAGCGGTGACCGAGACAGCGGCCGGAGCCCCAGAAACCAAGCGCATCCACCGCGAGCCTGTTGAGCCATGAACGATGAGGGCATCTCCGAATCGAGCGACCGCCGTCGGCAGCACCCCGGGGGCGCCCTGTTCATCCACGTAGGCGATGTGCCCGACGATCGTCGAGTCGAGGAGTGCATCAAGCACTTCACGACTGTGCGACATCAACTCAGGAATCCGGGTAGCGCTCGTTTTGCTCACCCGCTCAGTGTGGCATGCTGGCGGGCCCAGTTGTGCGGTGCGACCGACCCTTAAATGAAGTCCGGGCTCGGGGTCGAAGCGAAGCGCACCGAGACATCCGGATGACGGTCGTAGCGGTAACCGATTCCCCGAACGGTGCGCACAACATCTTCATACGCGCCGAGCTTGGAACGCAGGCGACGAATGTGCACGTCGATGGTGCGTTCGTTGGGTGCTTCGTCGTCTTCGGACGACCACAGTGTTGAGATGAGTTGTGCGCGCGCGATGGTCTGCGATTCGCGAAGGATGAGGAACTGCAGCAGCTCGAACTCTTTGTAAGTGAGCGCGGCGGGTTCATCGTCGATAAGCACGCGTTTGCGCGAAAGGTCGACAATCACGCCGCTTGCGGTCTTCACTTCTGGCTCTTCCACTTGGCGGTGCTTGGCGAGAGCCGAGGGGTCTTGCAGGGCGAGGCGCACAACGTCGACGTCGCGTCCGCCAGCACCGATGGGGGCGAGGGCGACTGCCGCGTGGGTTTCTGCTGCGGGAACCAGTTGCTGTGCGAGTTGCTTGAGCTGTTCGACGATCGTGCTCAGATCAGTGCCCGCTGAAGCGGCCTTGAGCTCGTCGATTCCGACGTAGAGCACGAAGCCGCGAGCTTCGGTGCCCTGAGGCACGGCACGAAGGCGAGGCGCGTCAGTTGCGGGAGCTGAGGGTGCTGGCGCTGCTGCCGGGCGCGCGTCGCGGGCAGGCTGCACAGCCAGCGACAGTTCGCGGACGGGTGCAGGAACCGGAGCGTGAGCCGGGGCCGCAGGGGCAAAAGTGGTGCGAGGGGTACGTTCGATGGTTGCGAGAGACATGGGTCCAGAAATCCTTGGATAAGGGGTGAAGGGCCTCTGATGATGAGGGTGTGATCCTTCGGAAAAAAATAGTGTGACGAGCTAGATAGACGCCGTTATGAGGACGAAAATCTGGGGGCATCCCATCTGGTGAGAATGCCCGGCGCAGGTTGGCCGACTAGGCACACATTCGACAACACAAAACGTCGCCCACCAGCGCTGTGCCCACAGGCATCGAGCTGGCGTTCCTGGAAGCCACGGGGGCGGTCAGGTCGCGAGTTTGTACAGTCATGAATGCAACTATGTTTCATTCGGCGCGCGTCTGTCAAGTTACGCGCGGCACATTGGTGGCTAGACGAGTCCGTAAAGTCGGTCGCCAGCGTCGCCAAGTCCGGGCACGATGTAGCCGTTCTCGTTGAGGCGCTCATCGAGGGCACCAAGAACGATGGTGACATCGCGACCCTCCATGGCCTTTTCGACGGCGGCGAGACCTTCGGGGGCTCCGAGGATGCAGACTGCCGTGACATCCGTTGCCCCACGGTCGAGCAGGTACTGAATGGCGGCGATCAGTGAGCCACCAGTGGCGAGCATGGGGTCGAGCACGAAGCACTGGCGGTTCGAGAGATCATCGGGGAGACGTTCGGCGTAGGTGTCAGGTTTCAGCGTCTCTTCGTTACGCACCATGCCCAAGAATCCGACCTCGGCGGTGGGGACAAGTTTCACCATTCCTTCAAGCATTCCGAGTCCGGCGCGCAGAATCGGCACGACAAGAGGCTTGGGCGAACTGATCGCAACACCCGTGGTTTTCGTGACCGGGGTCTCAATGTCCACCGCCTCAACGCGCACCGAACGTGTGGCCTCGTAGGCTAAAAGGGTCACAAGTTCCTCCGTCAGCGCCCGAAATGTGGGGGCTGCGGTGTTCTTGTCGCGCAACACTGTGAGCTTGTGCGTGATGAGCGGGTGGTCGGCAACGTGAACTCGCATAGGCTAAATCTACTTGAGGTCGACACCAACAGGAGAACCGATCGTGGCAAAGTTCGATCAGTGGATGACGCGGGCCATCGCCGAGGCGAAGCTCACGCACGATTCTGCTGACGTTCCGGTCGCCGCTCTCGTCTTTGACGAGAATGACCTTCTCGTCGCCGTTGGACGCAATGAGCGGGAGCTGACCGGCGATCCCACGGCGCACGCCGAGGTTGTGGCAATCCGGGCTGCTGCGGCCGCGACGGGTTCATGGCGGCTCGAGAATATGACTCTCGTGGTCACACTCGAGCCGTGCACGATGTGTGCTGGCGCGATTCTGCAGGCGCGCATCCCGCGTGTGGTGTTTGGTGCGTGGGATGAGAAAGCGGGGGCGGCGGGCAGCGTGAACGATCTGCTTCGCGACCGACGGTTACCTCACAGGGTTGAGGTGGTTGCCGGCATCCGGGAGGCAGAGTGTGCTGCGCTGCTCACTGACTTCTTTGAGGCCCGCCGCTAGCACGCTTCGCTTAGTGCCAGAGCACCGCAACGAACACGTTCACCAGTGCGGCAAATCCGGCGAGGTGCAAGAAGGGCAGCGCAGCTTTCTTCTCGCTTGTTCCGGCCGCTAGTGCCTTGCCCTGGCGTGCGCGAGCAACGAGCACGGAAACCAGCACGATAACGGCAAAGATGGTCTTCACGGCGATCTTGGCGTTATTGACGTCTTCGTCAGCCACCTGCAGCAGACCTACGAGGGCAAGTCCGGTCACCAGCTGGGTGATCGCACCGATCAGCATGGTGCCAAACTCGAACCCTTGCTTGCGGCGCAGTTGGAGGGCGAATGATCCGATGATCAGCGACAGCCCAATAATATGGATAACGACTAGGGCGAGAATAATTGGTTCAACATTCATCATTGTGGGTGCTTTCTTTAGTCGTTGCCTTTGATGACGATTGCATCAGTGGGTGGGGCGGCTTCGGTGGGGCGGCGGTAGACGTCTGGCTCGATATAGATCACTCGGGCCATGGGCTCGACGGCACGGATTTCTCGTTCGACGCTGTCGATGCTTTCTGCGACATCCGAGACTCGCGACTGCGCTCCGAAGTCGATCTTGGCGGCAACGAGCAGTTCCTCTGGGCCGAGGTAGAGCGTCTTCATGTGGATGAGTGAGCGTACTTCGGGGTGCGCGTTGATGGCGTCGCGGATCAGGTTGCGCTGCTTCACTGTCGCGCCTTCGCCGACGAGCAGGCTCTTCGTTTCGATGCCGAGAATGACGGCGACGGCCACCAGCAGGATTCCGATTGCGATGGTGCCGACGGCATCCCATAGTGAGTCGTCGGTGAGGATTGTGAGGCCAACTCCGAAGAGTGCGAACATGAGGCCGAACAGTGCCGCTACGTCCTCGAGCAGTACGACGGGAAGTTCGGGGGCTTTGGCGTGACGTACGAATGCGATCCAGCTCTGCTTTCCGCGAACCAGATTCGATTCACGCACGGCGGTACGCAGCGAGAACGATTCGAGCCCGATCGCGATGATCAGAACCGTGATGGGTAGCCACGCCTGCTCGAGCGGGTGCGGATTCTGAAGCTTGTTGATGCCCTCATAGAGCGAGAAAACTCCACCAACGGAGAAGAGGATGATCGAGACAACGAAGGCGTAGACGTAACGCTCGCGGCCATAGCCGAATGGATGCTCGGCGTCCGCGTGCTTCTTGGCTTGCTTGCCACCCAGCAATAGCAGCCCCTGGTTGCCTGCGTCGGCCACCGAGTGAACACCTTCGGCGAGCATTGCGCTGGAGCCAGAGACGGCAAAGGCAATGAATTTTGTGATCGCGATGCCGGTGTTCGCCAACAGTGCAGCGATGATTGCTTTGTTTCCGCCTGACGCGCTCATGTCATCAATCCTAGGATGTTCATGTGACTACTTCTCTTCCTAGCATTGCAATTGTCGGCGCCGGATCAATGGGGGGTGCCATCCTGCAGGGTTTGCTTGACCCTTCGGTGACGGTAACCGGGGGCATCCGCGTGACGAATCGCACCGAAGCGAAGGCTGCGGCGGTGCGTTCTGAGGGGGTGGAGTCCTTTGCGTTGGAGAATACCCCCGACGGCAACGCGCGTGCTGTGAAGGGCGCGAAGGTGGTGATGCTGGGCGTGAAGCCGCACATGATTCCTGACACGCTCACCGACCTTGCCCCGTTTCTTGAGCCCGAGGCGATCATCATTAGTGTCGCTGCGGGGGTGACGACCGCGCGGATGGAGGCGATCGTCGACAATGTTGTGTTGCGTGCCATGCCCAATACTCCCGCAATCGTTGGCAAGGCTGTTACGGGGCTGAGTGCCGGATCGCGGGCAACCGACGATGATCTCGCTATCGGCCGTGCAGTGTTCGAGACGGTTGGCACCGTTGTTGAAACGCCAGAATCGCAGATTGATGCGCTGAGCACGATCTCCGGATCGGGTCCCGCCTACGTTTTCTACTTCATTGAAGAATTCATGCGCACCGCCGTCGATCTTGGGTTCACTTCCGAGCAGGCGCTCACTCTGGTGGCAGGAACGTTTGAGGGTTCGTTGGCGTTGCTTGCGGCATCCGATAGTTCTCCGGAACAGCTGCGTAAGCAGGTAACGAGCCCCAATGGCACCACGGAGCGCGCTGTGGAGCAGTTCCAGGCCGCCGACCTCAAGTCGATCTTTGATCGCGCTACGGGCGCTGCACTGGCGCGAGCGAAGGAACTCGCGGCAGGCTAGAAGCGGCCATGCAGGGCGCGTGAACGGCGCGAGAGCGAGTCGATGATCACAGCGAGGAGCAATACCGCTCCCGTGACCATGTAGCGCACAGACGAGTCGAGGCTCAGCAGCGTGAGCCCGCTCGAGATCGACTGGATAACCACGATTCCGAGCAGAGCAGACCAGGCGCTTCCGCGACCGCCAAAGAGGCTCGCGCCGCCAATGACGGCGGCGGCAATCGCGGTCAGGTTGGTGTCGCCTCCGCCACTGCTCTGGTTGGCGGCTGCCAGCCGTGAGGCAGCCAAGACTCCGCCGAGGGTCGCCAGCGTTGCGCTGACCATGAAGACCGAAATGTACACCCGGTCTACGCGGATGCCGGCACGCCTAGCTGCTTCAACATTGCCGCCGACAGCATAGATTGACCGCCCCCAGCGGGTGCGTTTGAGGGCGAAGTCAACGGCCACGACCAGCACGACGAAGAGCAGGAACATGAGTCCGATACCGCGGTCGGTGTTGAGGTACCAGGCGCCGAACATGAGCGCGACGATCAGGAGTGCCCCACGGAGCAGGATCGCAGTGCGCGACTCGGGTAGGAGCCCAGCACGAAGTCGGCGATTGGCAAGGGAGAGGTGAGAGCCGACATAGAAGGCGGTCGCGAGTCCGGCGAGCACGTAGGAGAGCCAGTCGGGCAAGAACATCAATTGGGCGAATTGCACGATCCATGAATCGAAGGGGATATTTATCGACCCCAACGGGCCGAGGACCCAGAGCTGCAGGCCGAGAACTCCTAGTAGCCCGGCAAGGGTGATCACGAAACTGGGGACACCGAAGCGGGTGAGCAGAAAACCGTAGAACCAGCCGAAGAGGGCACCGACGGCGAGCGCGGCAAGAATCGCGAGCGGCAGCGGCCAGTTCAGTTGGGTGAACGTGACGGCCAGTATCGCTGCGGCAAGCCCAGACAGGGACCCAACCGAAAGGTCGATCTGGGCGAGGAGAAGTACGAGCACTACTCCGAGCGCGATGGTGCCGAGGGCTGCGCACTGCATCGCGAGGTTCACGAGGTTGGCGCTCGACAGGAATGTCGGGTTCAGAATCTGAAAGACGGTCCAGATGATGGCGAGTCCGACAACTACGGGGATTGCGCCGAGGTCCCCTCCGCTCACGCGGGAGCGGAACGCAGCCCATGTTTCTGCCATGCCGGTGGCGGACGCTAGCTCAACACGGGGAGTGCTGTTGCTTGGCGGTCGAGGAGGGGAGGTGCTCATGAACTGAGTCCTTCCTGAGCGCGAGTGAATACTGCACCCTGCAGGGTGGCGCGCCGGGTCACCGCGTTGTCGGTTGCTCCCGTAATCGCGGCAATGATGTCTTCGTAGGTCACATCAGCAACGGCAAAGTCGCCGTTATTGCGGCCGAGACGCAAGACGACAACACGGTCGGCAACAGCCTGCACGTCAGCCATGTTGTGGCTGACGAGAACGATGCCATGCCCACGTTCACGCAGATGTTCGATGAGGTTCAAGACTTCAGCGGTCTGGGCAACGCCCAGTGCAGCGGTCGGCTCATCGAGTACAACAATTGAGGGCTCCCCGATGAGGGATCGTGCGATCGCGACAGTCTGTCTTTGCCCTCCTGATAGACCGGCAACGGGCGTGCGCACTGAGGGAATCTTGGCAGATAGTTGCCGGAGCAACTCCCACGTTCGTTGCTCCATTTCCACTTCGTCGAGGGCGCGAACACCCAGCTCCCTGCCGAGGAACAGATTGGAGACAACGTCGAGGTTGTCGCACAGCGCCAGATCCTGAAACACCGTCGCGATGCCTAGGTCGCGCGAGTCTGTCGGGTTGGCGAGAGAAACCTCATCGCCGTAGTGGGTGATCGTGCCCGAGGTGGCCTGATGGACTCCGGCCAAAATCTTTACCAGCGTCGACTTGCCCGCACCGTTGTCGCCAACGATGGCGACAACTTCGCCAGGATAGATGTCGAGCGACACATCGATCAACGCTTGAATCGCGCCAAATGACTTGTTCATTCCGCGGAGCGAAAGGATGGGCTCATCGTCTGAAGTAGTCGGGCTGACTGCGGTCATGAGACGCTCTCTTCCTTGCTCGAAACTGCGGGGACTTCGTAGTTGGCCATTACTGAATCCCTGCCGCTGCACAGGCCCGGGCATACTCGCTGGTGCAGATCTGCTCGACCGTGTAAAAGCCACCAGCCACCACGGTCTCCATGATGTTGTCGATAGTGACAATCACCGGGGTCAGCAGCGTCGTCGGGATGCCAATGGTGTCTTCGCTCAACCCCACGAGCGTCTCGCCATTGAGCAGCGCAACCGCGTTCGTTGCCGCAATCTCTGCTTGGAGCTTCACATCCTTGTACACGGTCATGTACTGGTCACCGCTCACTATGCGTTGGATGGCGGTGAGCTCAGCATCCTGACCAGTTACGGGTGGCAGCGGCAACACCCCGCCAGCCTTGAGAGCCGCAATTGCGCCACCGGCGGTTGCATCATTTGCGGCGTAGACGCCGACGAGGCTGTCACCGAACTGGGTGACTTGGCTCGCCATCCACTCCTGGGCTTTGTCTGGACTCCAGTCGGGCGTATCAAATTCGGCAACGATCGTGAATCCGCTGCCGTCGATCACGCTGAGTGCGCCCTTTTTGAACAGGCGGGAGTTGTTATCGGTGGGGGAGCCGTTGATCATCACGATGCTTCCGGAAGAAAAACCGTCGGCTGCCAGCTTCTCGACGAGCGCCTTGCCCTGAAGTGCACCAACTTTTTCGTTGTCGAACGAGATCCAGAATGCGAGCTCCGGGTTGCCGACGAGCCGGTCATACGAGATCACCGGCACTTTGCGCGACTGCGCGGCTGCCACGATTGTTACGGCAGCAGATGAGTCGACGGGGTCAAGCACGAGAACACTGATTCCTTGCGCAAAAGCAGACTCGGCCTGCTGCTGTTGCTTTGCGGGATCCTGATCGGCGTTGGCGTAGATCACCTCACACTCGGGGCACAGCTCAGCAACCTTCGCCTCAAAGAATGGGCGGTCGTAAGCCTCGTAGCGGGCCGTCTTTGACTCCGGCAACAGCAGCGCAATCCTGCGCTCAGCACCAGCACCGCTCGGACCGACAGCCGTGCATCCGCCAAGGAACAACGCGACAAAAATCAGCGAGGCAATAGCTCTGACCATCCGCGGTGACCGTGTGGCCCTCATGATGAGACAGCCGAGGGTGTTGCAGAGTCGGCGCCAATCGTGAGCTGGTCGATCGCAAAAGCGATCGCACCCAAGAGCTCTGTTCGCGCGCCAAGTTGACTTTGCACGAGATCGGCAGCCCGATCGGGGCCAACGATGACGGCACGCTCCATTGCGTGCCGCATCGGTCCGAGTAACAATTCGCCAGCCTGCGCCAGCTCGCCGCCCACCGCGATCCGGTCAGGATCAAGAACGTTGCAGATGTTTGCCGCAGCAACCCCCAAATGGCGGCCGGCATCAGCAATCGCTCGGATGCACGCGGCATCACCCGCGATCGCTTTCACCACAACATCGTGCAGCTTGAGCCCGCGGCGGCCCGCCCGCACCGACTCGATAATGGCTTGTCCTCCGACCAGCGTTTCGAGGCATCCACGATTTCCACAGCGACACAGAGCGCCGTCTTCGTTAAGCACCATGTGCCCGAATTCACCCGCGGTGCCGTTGTGGCCGCGAAATACTGCCCCGTTCAAAATGAGCCCGGCACCGATGCCCTCATCCACACTGATGTAGAGAGAGTTGGGTTTGCCGCGCAACGCACCGGAACGGTACTCGGCGAGTGCGCCAAGGTTGGCGTTGTTATCGACATACACAGGGCTGTTAAGGCGGATACCCAAAGACTCCGCAACGGGCACACCATCCCAGCCGCGCATGATGCCGGTGCGGGTGATGATGCCGGTGGACAGATCCATGGGAGCGGGCATCGCGAAGCCGACCGCGAGAATCTCCTCGTGGGTGGCATCCACAGACTCCAGCATGTCGGTGATGAGCTGCGCTGCCCGGTTGAGTTCGTTGTCGGCACGATGGTCTTTTGCCAGCGGCATGTGCTGTTCAGAAACGACCGTGTGAGCAACATCAGAAAGGGCTACGCGCATGTGGCGCTCCGAGAAATGCACTCCAGCAACAAGACCGAGAGCGCGGGCAAGCGTCACCTGATGGGCGCGCCGGCCACTGCGAGTGCTCGGGTTTGTTGCCAACACTCCGGCGGCCGCAAGTTCCTTGACAATGTTGGAGACAGTGGCAGGAGAGAGCCCAGTTACCCCGGCCAGTTCTATCTGGGTGAGCCCGCCGTGATGCTTCACCGCGTCGACAATGCGAGCGCGGTTCGCTTCGCGGAGCGAAGATTGCGACCCCGGGGTCGCCCGTATTTTGCTCACTGAATCAAGATACAGGTAGGCAGGGCCAGAGAATCAGTCCACAAACGGGGCTAACTCGCTAGTGTCGCGAACTTCTCGATGTTCTCTGAGTTGCCACTGACAATCACGAGATCGTGATTCGAGATCACAGTCTCGGGTGTCGCATAGGTGAATTCCTTGCCGGGCGACTTCACGCCGACCACGGTAATTCCGTACTTGCGGCGCACTTGAGATTCGCTGAGCGGCACCCCACGAATCGGTTTCGGCGGGTACATTTTCACGATCGCGAAGTCATCATCGAACTCGATGAAGTCGAGCATCCGGCCCGAAACCAAGTGGGCAACGCGCTCGCCAGCTTCAGCCTCCGGATAAATCACGTGGTTGGCACCAATGCGATTCAGAATCTTGCCATGGGAGCGACTGATCGCCTTTGCCCAGATCTGCGGAATCTTGAGATCGACTAGGTTCGCGGTAATGAGCACGCTTGCCTCGATTGAGGAGCCAACGGCAACCACCGCGATCGAAAAGTCTTCGGCGCCGATCTGGCGCAGGGCATCGATGCTGCGAGCATCCGTCTGCACTGCATGCGTGACGCGCTCTGACCATTTCTGTACCAGACCGAGGTCTTCGTCGATAGCGAGAACTTCGCGGTCGAGGCGCTGCAGCTGACCGGCGGTGGCGGCACCGAAGCGGCCGAGACCGATCACGAGTACCGGCGCATTGTGCGGAATCTTGTCAACCAACGATGGGCCTCTCTTCTGCTCTTGTGAACAATTGTCGGCGCTGACTGGCCGCAAGGGCTGCCGCCAGAGTAACCGTTCCCACTCGGCCTGCCCACATTGTGGCAGCGAGGATGTATTTGCCGCTATCGGGCAGAGACTCGGTGAGCCCTGTCGAGAGTCCACAGGTCGCAAAGGCAGAGATCACATCAAAGAGCACTCGATCGAGTGGTTCTTTCGTGATCTGCAGTATCGCGACGGTCGAGATCGCGACGATCGTTGCGCCCCACAGGGTGACGCTCACTGCCAGTCGCAGCACATCGGTGGGGATGCGGCGATCGAAGGCGTGCATGTCATTATCGCCGCGGGCTTCGGCGAGAGCAGCCAAGAAGAGCACAGCGAGAGTGGTGACCTTGATTCCGCCAGCAGTGGATGCCGAACCGCCACCCACAAACATCAGCATGTCGAACACCAGCAGCGTTGAGCCATTGAGCTCATTGATGTCGATGGTCGAGAAACCGCCAGACCGCGTCATTGTCGACAGAAATGTCGCCGTCAGCGGACGGGATACAAGGCTTTGACCGCCGAGAGTATTGGTGTTATTCCATTCGAGCACGATGATCGCTATTGCTCCGAAAACAATCAGCACTAGCGTGGTCGCGAGGGTCAGGCGGGCGTGCACCGAAAGGCGGGCACCGGCCTTAATCTTGCGCACAACGGCGAAGATTACGGGAAAGCCGAGGCTGCCCAGAAACACGCCGGTACCGATAGCTCCGAGCATCCACGGGTCTTGGGCGAAAGCTTCCATGCCGCTGACCGCGGGCACGAAACCGGTGTTAGTGAAGGCGGATGCCGCAAAATAGAACCCTTGCCAAATGGCGGGCCAGACGTCGAGACCTTCAACCAGCAGCCGCGGGATTATCACGAGAGCCAGCACGAACTCGATGGCTAGCGCGCTGATGGCCACCGTCGCGAGGAGTCCACCAATTTCTCCTAAGCGAATTGCTTGCGATTCAGAAACGGGCCCTACGTGGATTCGTGACGGGTTCGAGTCGCTGGCAGCAATGAGCCGTTGACGTAGTCCGAGGCGACGCGAGACAACGAGGCCGAGCATGCTGGCAAGGGTGAGCACTCCGATGCCGCCAACCTGCAGCCCGATCAGGATTGCGGTGTTGCCGAATGCCGACCAGTGCGTGGCCATGTCTACGGTGGTCAGGCCGGTGACACAGATTGCCGACACCGCAGTGAACAGGGCGTCGACGAGGGGAGTGGCTTGGCCGTCACGGGCAGCGATCGGCAAGACGAGTAGCGTGGTGAGCACGATCACGAGCGCAGAGAAAATGGTGATCGCGAAGCGAGCCGGGGTTGCGGCGGCGAAACGATCAATCAGGTCGCGCACTTGACTGGCGATACTGCGCTCACGACTATATGCACGCATGGGTGACCGCGGACTCATAAGTTTTCTCTCCCCACGCACAGGAGGCCATGGTACTCCCCAGCAAGCCCGACTACCCTTATGTCATGGCCGACATCTTTGACGTAGTAGCCGATTCAACGCGGCGCAGTCTTCTCACCGTGCTGCTCGAGCAGTACATCGCCTCTGATTCTCCCAGCGGTGAGCTCAGCGTGAGCGAGATTGTTGAGAAGCTCGATTTGAGCCAGCCGACAGTCTCCAAGCACCTCAAGGTGCTGCGGGATCATGGCTTGGTTTCGGTGCGTGAAGAAGGCCAACACCGGTACTACCGCCTCGACTCGTCACCCCTTGAGGAGGTCGAAGACTGGTTAATTCCGTTCCTGAGTGCCGATTTCCTCGATGACTTCGATGACACAGTTCGTGACTCGACGGGTGCATTTGCGGCCTGGTCGGGGGCGGATGTCGGAGACAACTTCGGTCGACAGGTCGCCGAGCGCACCCATCAGGCCCGTTCCGCACTTCACGACGTCTCTGAGGCTGCTAAGCAGCTCCCGCGCAACGTCCGCAATCGCATCTTTGGCAAAGATTAGCTCGCAGGCGCGCCGCCGGTGCTGGATTAGGGCTGGACACCGAGTCACACCAGCCCCTATTGTTACCGATTAGCACTTCAGTCACACACTGCGGGTGCTGTGCAGCCGTCTGTGAAGCTAAGAGGGGCTAGTCCAATGTCACGTGATCTCACTGAGATGCGCTTTCTCACCGTCGCCGAAGTGGCCGACATGATGCGTGTCTCCAATATGACCGTGTACCGACTTGTCCACTCCGGTGAGCTGCCCGCAGTTCGCTTTGGTCGGTCATTCCGCATTCCGGAATCGGCTGTCGCGAGCGCCGTAGCACCCTCGATCTCTGAGGTCGGCTAGCAGCGAACATTCAGGTTGGGTTCGCTCCCCGTTCATCGAATCTTCAAAACCCGCCCGGTGCGGTAAACTCTTCCGGTATGTCTTTCCGCGGTTCTGAATCGGACCGGGTCGGTTCGTTCAGAAATCAGTGAGGTCCCTATGGGTTCAGTCATCAAAAAACGTCGCAAGCGCATGGCCAAGAAGAAGCACCGCAAGCTGCTTCGCAAGACGCGCCACCAGCGTCGCAACAAGAAGTAGATAGTTTTACCGACCGCGCTTCCGCACGGCTCGGTGTTAGTTACTAACGACCGCGCTTCCGCACGGTCTTGGCCTGCCGCTTAACTCGCCTTCTCGCCTCTTTCAGGCCTGCGCGGTTGAGCGGCAGAACGTGCCATCCCATTTTTTGGGCGTAGTCAGTTAGCTTCGCATCCGCATTCACGGCAACGCGGTTTCCGACGGCACTCAGCAGCGGGATGTCGTTGCTGGAGTCTGAGTACGCCCAACATTCAGCGAGGTCGGCCCCGAGTCGCTCCGCGAGTTCTGTGGCAACGATAGCTTTCTCGGCACCGTGAAGTACGTGACCGTCGAGTTCTCCCGTCAGAACGCCATCCCGGGCGTGCACACGCGTGCCCAGTGCTCCGGTGAGCCCGAGCCTCGTCGCTATCACGTCAGCAACGAACTGCGGGGTTGCCGTGACCAGCCACACTTCGTGCCCCTTCGCAAGGTGCTCTTGAGTGAGGTCGACGGTTTCTGGCCACAGGTTAGGCAGAATGTCGCGCTCGTAGATCTGCTCGGCCAGCTCAAACAGTGTCTGTTCGGAGTGTCCGCCAACAATGGCTAGGGCACGTTCCCGTGCGGTCGCCATATGTTTGTGGTTCTCGCCCACCGACACGAAGCGAAACTGCTGCCACGCAAAACGCGTGATATCGCGCCACCCCACAATGCCGCGGCGCCAAGCTTCTTTGACGAGGTAGTACCCGCTCGCCCCACGCATCAGGGTGTTATCCACGTCAAAGAACGCCAGAACAGTGTTCTGACCAGACAGGGGCGTCGTTACCTCGTGCATCCGCATTATTCTAGGGTTGTGGCTACGAAACGTCTGACATTGATTGGTAAACCCGGTTGTCATTTGTGTGACGATGCTCGAGATGCGATCACCCACGTCATCGCCGAACTGTCACCAGAGCTCACGATTGAGCTTACGGAACAGTCGATTCTCGAGGACGAAGAACTTCGCTTGAAGTACTCGGATGAGATTCCTGTAGTCCTCATCAACGACCGCGTGCACACCATCTGGCGTGTCGACCCCGCGCGGCTCAGCGCCGCACTTCAGGAGGAATCCGAATGATCCGTCACGTCGTCATGTGGAAGCTCAACGCCGAAGACACCGAAGGTCAGAAATCCGCAGTCGATGCCATGGCTGCAGCCCTGGAACCCCTTGTGGGCCAGATTGAGGGCCTCGAAAGTGTCACGGTGCGCCCGAATGCTGCCAACACTGCGGCCAACTGGGATGTCATCCTTGAGTCTGACCACACCTCGGTTGAGGCACTGGCCGTGTACGCGACCCATCCGCTGCATGTCGCAGCCGGCGCCGTAGTCAAGGCGAACACTCGCGAGCGGGCATCGGTCGACTTCGAGCTCTAGCACGGCCCACCGCGGAGCTACTGTCGAGCCGAAGGTTGCTTCTTGATAGGGATCGGGCCCGTCAGGTGGTTCTTGATCGAGTCACGCTCAGCGGCCAACGACGCGAGCGTTCCGCTATCGAGGCCAGGCTGCAGCATGTCGTCGAACGGATTGCCTATTCCTGTCTTGGCGTGCACAATCTCGGCATAGTTGGTGGCTGCAGCGGCAACCTGCGCACTCGCCCGCTGAGCCTTCTTCAGCGACACCGGCTTGCTGCCCACAACTTCGGCATGCTTATTGAGCGCCTTTTTCAGATCCTTGAGCGCCGCATCAATTTTCTTTGACATGTCGTCATCCTGCCTTAACGGGTTGCGTGCTGGCTATGGGGTGGTGTGTCGGAACTTGTTGTCCGTGGCAGCTACGGGGTGAGCCGTGTCGGTCCACGGAACAGGTAGGTGGCCTCGCGCAGGTTCGGCAGGCCGAGCATGAGCATCAGCACGCGGCCAAGGCCCATGCCGAAGCCGCCGTGCGGCGGCACGCCATAGCGGAAGAAGTCGAGGTAGAAGTCGAGCTCCGCCGGGTCCATTCCCTTGTCACGAATCTGCGCCTCCAACACGTCAACGCGGTGCTCGCGCTGGGCGCCAGTAGAAATCTCGACACCGTTGTAGATGAGGTCATAGCTGTTGGTGAGGCCAGCATCATCCGCATGACGCATGTGATAGAACGGGCGGATGCTCGAGGCGTAGTCGGTCAAGAACACGAAATCGTGGCCGTAGGTTTCTTTCACATAGGCGGCGATCTGGCGCTCACCCTCTGGGTCCATATCGGCGTCGGTCCGCGGCACCGTGTAGCCACGATCGCTGACGATCTGCTTCGCCTCCGCCAGCGGAATGCGGGGGAATGGTGCCGTCGGCACCGTCAGCTCAATGCCGAACAGTTTTTCGATCTCGTCGCCGTGCTTGTCTTTGACTGCCTGGAACCCGATGATCATGAGCTCTTCGTGCATTTTCATGACATCTTCGTGACTATCGATCCAGCTGATCTCGTTATCAACCATCGTGAACTCGGTGGCGTGACGCGACGTGAAGCTGGGGTCGGCGCGAAAACTGGGGGCGATCTCAAAGATCTTGCCGAACCCGGCTGCCTGAGCCATCTGCTTGAAGAACTGTGGGCTCTGCGCCAAATAGGCCTTTGTGTCGAAGTACTCGACCTCAAAGAGTTCCGCCTTCGACTCACTCGCGCTGGCCATGAGCTTGGGGGTGTGAACCTCAATGAAGTCGTTCTCGACCCAATAGGTGCGCCACGCGTGTTCGAGAGTGGTTTGGATGCGGAAAATCAGGCTGTTGCGCGGCACCCGCAGGTCGAGGAAGCGCCAATCCATGCGTTTGTCGACGCTGGAATCTTCAGCGATCGGAGTCTCGGGGATAGCCTCAGCAGCAATCTCGAGTCCATCAAGCTTGATCTCAACGCCACCGAGCTTCACGCGCTCGTCGTGCTTGAGTTCTCCCGTCGCGGTAAGGAAAGTGCCTTGGGCGAGGCCCGAAATGGTCTCGGCGAGCGCATCCTCAGCGGGCGTGCCGTCTTCGTTGAATGAGCGGGGGTGAACAAGCTGCACCGCACCCGACTCATCGCGCAGCACAACAAACTGCACCTTCTTTTGATCTCGCACGGTATCGACCCAACCCGAAACAGAGGTTGCTCCATCGCTTGCTGCGGCCAAGTTCTTAATGAGGGTGCGTGTAGTCACGGGGCCGAGTTTACAAGGGATCACGGGGGCGAAAGTGCGCCGAGGCAGCAGACGTAGACTGAATACCGTGCCAGCAGACCTCATCCATCTCGTTCGCCACGGCGAAGTGCACAATCCCGACCGCATTTTGTACGGCCGGCTGCCGGGGTACCACCTCAGCGAACTCGGGCATCAGATGGCGGATGTCGCGGCGGCGAGCCTGGCCGGTCGCCCCGTTACGGCGCTCTACGCGAGCCCGTTGCAGCGCGCCCAAGAGTCAGCGCAGCCGTGGTCCCAGCGCTACTCGTTGCCGATCATCACCGAAGACCGCATTGTTGAGCCTGCCAACTGGTTCGAAGGCGGCCGTTTTCGTTTTCCCCACGTTTTGGGCAACCCCCGAGCCTGGCCGCAACTGATCAACCCCATGAAGCCCAGTTGGGGCGAAGCCTTTCTCAGCGTTGAAGCGCGGATGCTCGAAGCCATCGATGAAGCGTGGGCTGCTGCCAATGGCGGCGAAATAGTGATGGTTAGCCACCAAATGCCGATCGTGATGGTTGCTCGTTCCGTGAAGAAAATGCGCCTTGCACACGACCCGCGCCGCCGCCGCTGCACCCTCTCCAGTATCACAACGCTGGCCCGCAAGGGTGATGAGTTCATCGAGGTTGACTATCAGGAACCTGCGGCAGAATTGCTTGCAGCATCCACCGATTTAGGAGCAGTGTGAACCGCCGTCTCATCGCCGTTGTTCTGGCGGGTATCGCCCTCGCCACGGTTTCCTGTTCTTCGCCGAATGAATCTCTCGCGGAGCAATACCAGAACGGTTCTGACGAGGGCTATATCTCTGGTGACGGGTCGACCGTCGAGATTCCCCGAGGCGACCGAGATGATGCCGTTAGCTTCGAGGCCACTCTCGATACCGGCGAGACCGTCTCGAGCAGTGACTTCGCTGACTCGGTCTATGTCGTGAACTTTTGGTACTCCAGTTGCCCACCGTGCCGCCTTGAGGCCCCAGACCTGGCGGCGCTCAGTGTCGAATACCCCGAGGTGCCGTTTCTCGGCGTGAACGTCTCAGACACTGCAGAAACGTCCCGTACGTTCGCTACCGAATTTGGTGTTCCTTATGCCTCCATCGTGGATGCCAAGACCGCGGGGGTTCAGCTTGCGTTCGCCGGTTCTGTTCCTCCCAACGCAGTGCCGACCACTCTCGTTGTTGACAGCGATGGCAGGGTCGCGGCCCGCATTAGTGGCCTTGTGCGTGATCCGAGCATCCTCGCAGCGATGATCGATTCAGTCGTCGCCGAGGCCCAGTAGTGTCGAGCCCGGTCGGCGAGCTGATTCTCGGCGGCAATCTTCTTCTCGCGCTTCCGATCGCGCTGCTGGCGGGCCTTGTCTCGTTCGCTTCGCCCTGTGTGCTGCCGCTCGTGCCGGGTTATCTCGGGTACATCGGTGGGTTCACGAGTGCAGAAAACAAGGGCAGCACGAAGCGTCTTGTTTTAGGCGTTGGGCTGTTTATCTTGGGCTTCACGATCGTTTTTGTGGCGTTTACGGTGCTGTTCGGCACCGCGGGGTTGTTGTTGCGACCGTGGCTTGATCTCATCACTCGTATAGCTGGTGCTCTGGTGATTGTGATGGGGTTGGTGTTTATCGGGCAGGTCACTTTTGCTCAGCGCACGATCCGGCCACAAATGAAAGTTGCGACGGGCCTTGCCGGCGCACCGCTGCTCGGCATTGTTTTCGCTCTCGGCTGGACGCCCTGTGTCGGCCCAACGCTCATTGCTGTTGGCAGCATGGTGTTGGAGGGGGGAGACCCGGGCCGCGCAGCAATCGTTGGCGTCGCCTACAGCTTAGGTCTCGGCATCCCGTTCCTGCTGGTGGCTCTTGGCCTGAACTGGGCGACGAACTCGGTGGCGTGGATGCGTCGCCACATCCGCATAATTAACCTCATTGGCGGGGCATTGCTCGTGCTGATTGGTGTGCTCATGGTCACCGGAGTGTGGCGTGCAATCGTGACAAGTTTGGGGGCGGTGATCGGTGGCTTCGACACAATCCTCTGATTCAGTGACCGGTGGTGACGCAACGCGTCCCAGTGACCATATGGATGCGCCAGAACCGCCGAGCAAGATTCAGCAGCCGCGCCTCGGGCCCGCTGGTTATGGGCGGTTCTTCTGGCGGCAACTCACGAGTATGCGCACAGCGTTATTCTTGCTGCTGCTCTTGGCGGTGGCCGCTATTCCTGGTTCGCTGGTTCCGCAGGTTAGTTCTGACCCCAACGGTGTTATTGCGTATCGTCGCAACTATCCAGACACCGCTGCTGTTCTCGACTTCTTCCAGGTCTTCACCACCTACACCTCGGTGTGGTTCTCGGCGATCTACCTACTGCTCTTCATCTCACTTATCGGCTGTGTGCTGCCGCGCACTAAGCACCATTTCGATGCGCTTCGTGCGCGACCCCCCAAGACCCCTGCGCGGCTGTCGCGGCTCGAAGGCTTCACGACGCGCACGACGGAGGCGGATGCTGCCACCGCTGTCGAGAGCGCCCGTCGTCTCTTGAAGTCGCAGCGCTACCGCACCGAGCTCTACGGAGACTCGGTCAGCGCCGAGCGTGGATACCTGCGCGAAACCGGCAACCTCATCTTCCACTCCGCCCTGGTAGGGGTGCTGCTTGCGGTAGGGGTCGGTGGCGGATTCGGGTACACGGGTCAGCGCGTCGTTGTTGAGGGTTACGCCTTCAGCAATTCACTTGCCAGCTATGACTCCTTCAATCCGGGTCGCTTCTTCACCGATGAAGCACTTCAGCCGTTCACGATCGCGCTCGATTCGTTCGAGCCGGTGTACGAGCAGTCGAATCGGAAGGCGCTCGGACAGGCCGTTGACTACACCGCGAATGTAACAACCACGATGAAGGGCGCAAGTTCTCAGACTGCCCGAATCAAGGTCAACGAACCGCTGAGCGTTGGCGGCACAAACGCCTACCTTTTGGGCAATGGCTATGCGCCGGTACTGACAGTGCGCGATAGCGACGATAAAGTCATCTGGTCGCAGCCGACTGCCTGCCTCCCCTTCGACGCCAACTTGGGCAGCACGTGCGTGATCAAGATTCCGGATGGCCTTGAGCAGCAGATCGGAATGCTCGGCTTCCTCTACCCCACAACCGGCACCCTCAGCTCGGGCGCACTAGTCTCTGTGTATCCCGACCTCGTTTCACCTACCCTCACCCTCGAGGTGTACGAGGGCGATCTCGGCCTCGACAACGGGCAAGGAACCAACGCCTACGCACTCAACACGGACTCGCTTTCGCAGATCGCCGGCCGTAAATCTGACGCCGACACGATTCGACTGAATCCAGGCGACCGGGTGGACCTTCCCAACGGCCTTGGCAGTGTGGAGTTGGCGAGCATCCCGCGCTTCGTGTCGCTTGATGTGCACCACGATCCCTCGCAGGGACCCGTGCTGTTATTTGCGATTCTGGTGATTGCCGGTCTCGTAACAAGCTTGTTTGTTCCTCGCCGACGCATGTGGGTTTCGGCGACAACAGACAGATCCGGAACAACAACAATCGAATACGCGGCGCTGGCGCGTGGAGACGACCCCAATCTTGATGCGGCCGTCGCTGAATTTGCCGAGAAACATTCCCAGCAACTGACGATTAGGGTGGACTCGTGACTGAGACGTTTGTGTCGTATTCCTTGATCGCTGTCTATTCTGCGATGGCGATTTATACTTTGGCGTTCGTGATGTTCGCCACCGATTTGGCGCGCCGTTCTGCCGAGCTAAGTGATGCGTCTGCGGCAAGCGCGACAGGTCTCGCCTCCGCCTCGGCGCGCAGCACAGGCATGATGGCGGCAGCGTCCTCTGGCGCTGCGAGTGCTGGTAACGCTGGTTCAGGCACGACGACCCTCACGCGTGACGCTGACGCTGACGCCAACGCCAATCGTCAGCACTCACCCAAGTACCTTCGCCTCGCAATGGCGCTGACGGTCATCGCTTGGGTGCTGCACGTCAGTGCTGTTGTGTTCCGCGGCGTTGCGGCAAACCGAGTGCCGTGGGCCAACATGTTTGAGTTCACGCTCACCGCCACCGCGCTTATCGTCGGCGTCTTCCTTCTGGTGCAGTTCTGGCAAGACCTTCGCTTCTTGGGCTCATTTATCACCGGCTTCTCATTGATGGCGCTTGGCGTCGGCACCACAAGCTTCTATGTGGATGTCGTGCCTCTGCCGCCAGCTCTGCAATCGGCCTGGTTGGTCATCCACGTTTTCGTTGCCAGCCTGAGCACTGGCGTCTTTGCCCTCGCAGCGGGGCTCTCTATTGTGCAACTCATGCAGTCGCGTCGAGAGACCGGAAAAGCTCTCAAGCTGCGTTTTCTTGACACCCTGCCTGCCGCAGAGCGCCTCGAGACTTTGGCTTACCGACTCACTGTCGTCGGTTTCGTCATGTGGACCTTCACCCTTATGGCCGGTGCGGTGTGGGCCGAACGTGCCTGGGGCCGTTACTGGGGCTGGGACACCAAGGAGGTCTGGACCTTCATCATCTGGACCATCTATGCCGGTTACATCCACGCCCGTGCAACCCGCGGATGGCGCGGCTCACGCTCAGCGTGGCTCGCGATCGTTGGTTTCGCCGCAATCGTCTTCAACTTCACGATCGTCAACCTGTTCTTCAAAGGGCTCCACTCCTACTCAGGGCTGTAACCACGCACCTCAGGTGACGTTGCACTTTGAGCGACGCTGCCACGGTCGACGCTGCGACGGTGGAGTGAAAACGCTGGGGCGCACCGAGCAGCACCCCAGCGTTTGATCGAGAGAGCCCACTGCGGCTCAGAGTGATCCAGGCGCTAGCTGGCGGGCGCCGAGACGGTCGCATCCGGTCCAGTATCGGAGGTTGCTGGCGCGGGAGGGGGCGACATGCAGGCGCTCAACACGCCAACACCCAGCAGGCTGAGCACAGCAAGAGCGAGCACGCGATGCGACTCAATACTCATCTTCACTCCTCCATGATCGACCAACGGTGTCCAGCATAGTGAGCCACCCGTTCGCTACTGTGAGTAGTTTTTACCTAGTTCATGACAGCGTTCAAGGCGCGAAAGCCACCACTGTGTGCGCTCAGGATTAGCAGCCCAGCGAGTGAGAAGTGCTTCGTCGGCATCCACTCGTCGAACCTCGATCCGACCGCCACGTGCGCGCAACGGAGACGCAGTGACGTCGGCCGCGAGGAGGGATGCTGTCGCGAGCCCGCAATCAAAGTCGAGCGGATCAATAGCGCCAGCTAAATGCGCACCCATCGCAAGCCCCACCGAGGTTTCGAGCGCGCTAGAAACCACCACGGGCAGCCCGGCCTCGGCGACAACGCTGAGCGCGCGAGAAATACCGCCAGACGGTTGTGCTTTGATCACGAGCAAATCGGCGGCACCCGCCCGCGCAACAGCAAGGGGATCCTCTGCCTTGCGAACGCTCTCATCTGCCGCCACCGGGATGTCCATGTAGGCAATGCGGCTGCGTAACTCACCCAACTCCTCAACGGTGGCGCAGGGTTGCTCCACATACTCAAGGTCGAACTTTGCGAGGGCATGAACGGCACGCTCAGCCTCATCGACCGTCCACGCCCCATTTGCATCAATGCGGATGCGACCTACTGGCCCCATGACGCGACGCACCTCGGCAACGCGAGCGACGTCATCCGCGAGAGTATGGCCAGGTTCGGCAACTTTGACCTTTGCTGTTCGGCAGCCATCGAAGCGTTCGAGCACGGCTTCGACGAACTCCGCATCCACCGCGGGAACCGTTGCGTTAACAAAAATGTGGTCACGTACCAGCGGGGGAGTCTCGTTCCAGGCGTAGTCGATCGCGGCCATCAGCCACGTAGTCGCCTCTGCATCGTCGTACTCGACGAAGGGAGAGAACTCGCTCCACCCTTGGGGCCCGCGAAAAAGCAATGCTTCACGTTGATCGATGCCCCGAAAACGGGAAGTCATGGGAAGGGACACCACGTGCGCGGTGTCGAGAATTTCGTTCACTGAAGGGAACATGTTCCCAGTCTGACAAGTTCCACCGTCAGTTAGGGTAAATGCGTGACTAATCCGGGTGATCTTGAGCGTGTCGCGACCAAAGTCGTGCCCTACTACGTCGTGGGGGTTGTCGACGAGCAACCGAAAGTTTCGCCCGAACCGCCCGAGCGCGAGACTGCCGACCGCGATAAAGTCATCCGCCCCCGACCGACTTGGGTTGGTTTCATCGCCGCCGCACTGGGTCTGACAACGCTCGTGCTCTTCATCGTGGCGATGCTCGTGGCCACCGGGGGAGATTTCCCCGCAGGAACCGTGCTCGGCTACGTCACTGTGATCGTATCGATTTCGGCCGCCGTCACCTCCCTCATCAGCCTCATCTTGGGCTTGCAAAGACGCTGGGCGGCATTCGGGTTGGCCTTGGCGATCCTTGCCAACCCCATCGTGCTCGTCGCGGTATTTCGCTTCTTCGGGAGCTAACGACAGCCGCGCATCCACGGTCCGGCGTCAGGCAGCCACAGGCCCCAATCGCTAGGGTGGAGCCATGGCGCTGGTTTCAGAAATTTTTGACGAAAAGTTGTGGCGTTCAGTCGCCGGATTCGATGACCTCACCGATGTCACCTACCACCAAGATGTGACCGGCACGGTTGCGCGTATCGCCTTCGACCGCCCCGAGGTGAGAAACGCGTTCCGCCCCCACACCGTCGACGAGTTGTATCAAACGCTCGACGATGCACGGCAGAATCCGCGCATCGGTGTCGTGCTGCTTACCGGCAACGGGCCGAGCGAAAAAGATGGTGGCTGGGCATTCTGTTCAGGCGGCGACCAGCGCATCCGCGGTCGTGCCGGCTATGAATATGACGGTCAGACCGGCGCAACGAACCCCACCGCAGCACGCGCCGCCGAACCTGCAGATGTTTCAGAGAAAGCCGCAGCAGATGCTGCCGCTGCGGCTGGAGCACGCCGAGCCGCGGCCGGACGCCTTCACATTCTTGAAGTGCAGCGCCTCATCCGTTTCATGCCAAAGGTCGTTATTGCTGTCGTTCCCGGCTGGGCTGCCGGCGGCGGTCATTCACTGCACGTCGTCTGCGACCTCACCATTGCTAGCGCCGAGCATGCACGCTTCAAGCAGACAGATGTCGACGTGGGGTCTTTCGACGCCGGCTACGGCAGCGCATACTTCGCTCGCCAGGTCGGCCAAAAGTTTGCCCGAGAAGTGTTCTTCCTCGCCCGCGAATATGATGCCCAGCGCGCCCTCGACGCGGGAGCGATCAACGCCGCCGTACCCCACGCCGAGCTCGAAGCAACTGCCTATGAATGGGCGCAGACGATCATGACCAAGTCGCCCACCGCCATCCGGATGGTGAAATTTGCCCTCAATGCTGTTGATGACGGACTTGTGGGCCAACAAGTATTTGCGGGAGAAGCGACGCGACTGGCCTATGGAACTGATGAAGCAGTCGAAGGCCGCGACTCATTCCTTGAGAAGCGCGCACCAGACTGGTCGCCGTTCCCCTGGCAGTACTAAGCAATGGCAGCCCTCAGCGACGGAGCACAAGCTATGACACGAGAACTCTGGTCGGTTGACGCGCGCGATCCGCGCAAGGTCTGGGCTGCGCTCGTACCAGCGCTCGACGGAACGGGAGCCGCGATTCTGCCGCACCCCGCCTCCCCCTCTGGTCTGCCAGAGACCGTGCCCGCAAACGTTGCGGTTGTCGTCGAAACGAGCGGATCGACCGGCCGACCCAAACGCGTGATGCTTAGTGCTGAGGCGCTAAAGGCGAGTGCTGTGGCATCCGAAGTCCGGTTGGGCGGTGCGGGGCAGTGGCTATTGGCGGTTCCCGCTCATTACATCGCCGGAATCAATGTGCTGGCGCGCTCACACTTTGCGGGAACCGTGCCCGTAATGATGACGCCGAGTGGTTTCTCTGCCGAAACCTTTATCGCCGCAGCCTCCGCGCTCACGGCGGAGCGCCGGTTCACCTCACTCGTACCGGTGCAGTTGGCGCGACTACTCGAATCAGACGTCGCCGTTTCGACCCTGGCAACCTTCACTCGGATTCTGGTGGGCGGCCAATCAATACCTGTCGCCTTGCTGGCGGCGGCGCGCGCTCGCGGTCTCGCCGTCACGACAACGTACGGGTCGAGCGAAACCAGCGGCGGCTGCGTCTGGGACGGCATACCCCTGCCGAGCGTCAGCATGCGGCTGGTGGATGATCGCATCGAACTCGCTGGCCCCCTGCTGGCCGAGGGCTACCTCGACGACCCCCGGCGCAGCGCATTCTCATTCCGGGAGCACGATGGCACGCGCTGGTACCGCACCGACGATGTCGGCGAAATGGTGGACGGCGTACTGCAGGTTCGTGGCCGCGCCGACGACATGATCATTTCTGGCGGAGTGAAAGTGTCACTCGCCGAAGTGGAGACCGCCGTGCAAGCGCTGCCCGGCCAGAGTGCCGCCGTTGTTGTTGCTGCGCCGCACCCTGAATGGGGAGAGGCACCGGTGGTCATTACGACATCCGCGATTGATCTCGACCAGCTTCGAGGGTTGGTTGCGGCTCAACTGGGGGCCGCAGCAGCACCCGCCCGAGTGATGCTGATTGATGAGATTCCGATGCTCGCGACAGGAAAACCCGACCGCCTGGCCTTAGCGTCAGTCGTGCTTAAGTAGAATCCCACCGTGGCCTCTCCTAAACAGCAACGCATCGACCCTGCAACCGTCGCACCGAAATCCAGCACCACTTCGGCGCAGAAGAAGAGCGGTCGTCCCGGTGCTCGCCCACCGAAAGCACCCAAGATCGCGAAAGCAACGGCGCGCGACTGGATTGGTGGTGCCCGCATTCAGACTCTGCCACTTGCCTTTGCGCCCGTGGCGCTGGGCACGGCAGCAGCCTATGTGCTGCCCCATGAAGAAGACGGAGCCGGATGGCACTGGTTGCGTGCTCTGCTGTGCCTGATCGTTGCGGTGTCGCTTCAGATCGGCGTGAACTTCGCTAATGACTACTCCGACGGAGTGCGCGGAACGGACAAGAACCGGGTTGGTCCCAGCCGCCTCACCGGCTCGGGCGCCGCTCGACCACGCACCGTCATCACTGTCGCTTTCGTGTGGTTCGGCTTCGCCGCTGTGGCCGGGCTCATCATCGTGATCCGCAGCGGACACTGGTGGATGCTCGCCGTCGGCGCCCTCGCGATCGTGGCCGCGTACTTCTACACCGGTGGCAAACGCCCCTACGGTTACCTCGGCCTTGGCGAAGTGTTCGTCTTTATCTTCTTTGGACTCGTCGCTACCGCAGGCACCACCTACGTACTCGCCGACACCGTGACTCTTGAATCGTGGTTGGCGGCCGTGGCCGTCGGACTGTTTGCCGTCGCGACGCTCATGGTCAACAACATCCGGGATATTGAGCAAGACAGGATCGCCGGCAAGCGCACACTCGCCGTGAGGATCGGTAACCTCCCGTCGCGCATCTTCTATGTTGTTGCGATGCTTGTGCCGTTCGGCATCCTGGCCGTATACACGCTGCTTTACGTCAACGCCTACCTCGTGTACTTCGTGCTGCTCGTCGCATTGCCAGCGTGCGTCATCGTACTGACAGCCAAGACGGCTTCTGAGCTTGTCTTGGCGCTGCGCCTCACTGGGCTCACAGCCCTGCTGTTTGGCCTGGGATTAGCCTCAGCGATCGCCTTCTAGGTCGCGCCGATCAGCGGTGAGGTCTGCTTCAGCATCTTCCGCATTGCGGTCAGGGTCGTGGCTGGGGCCTGAACGTCGGGCAACAATATCGAGGGCAACGGAATCCCGGAGCTTGCCGAAGAAGATATACGACACCGTGAATCCGACGATTGCGGCAATCAGGGCTGAAAGCCACCAGTCAACCTGCGCGACCATCAGCAGCGCAAACACCGCCGCGAAGATTCCGAGCCGCACCAGTGAGTAAATGATCCAAGGTTTCACGCCAACAGTCTAGGCTCGCATCCCGTTTGCAGTCTGCGAGGATAGAATGTCTGTATGCCTCGCTTACTGGTAGTTCTCGCTTTCGCGGTCGTCGCGGTCGACGTGTTCGCCATTGTGGATGTGATCCTGACTGACCGCCGTCGGGTGCGCGCACTTCCCAAAGTGTTGTGGCTGCTGGTCATTCTGCTTCTTCCCGTAATCGGGGTCGTGCTGTGGTTCATGCTCGGCAAGGCACGCAGTGGCAGTGCCGGTCGTACGCGCACGCTTGCCCCCGATGACGACCCGGATTTCTTGCGCAATATGCGCCTCAAAGAAGAACAAGATGAACGCATCCGCCGCCTTGAACAGGAACTAGCAGATCTCGACGATGACGATAAGACCAACTAGCTCTCCGGCAACTAATTTCTCGGTAGCCCTTCTCGAAGAGTTCGTTCGTCTCGGCGTTCGAGACATTGTGGTCAGCCCCGGTTCGCGTTCACAAGCACTTGCGCTCGCGGCAGCCGAATTTGAGAAGCAGGGGCTCCTGCGTCTGCGTGTACGAATCGACGAACGTGTCGGTGCTTTTCTCGCGCTGGGCCTCGCTGTTGAGACGGGCTCACCCGTTCTTGTTGTCACGACTTCAGGAACGGCCGTCGCCAACCTGCACCCCGCAGTGCTCGAGGCACATCACTCTGCCGTTCCTCTCATCATCATTAGTGCGGATCGCCCCGATTCGTTGCGCGGCATCGGCTCAAACCAGACCACGCAACAGCCGGGCATTTTTGGCACCGCTGTTCACCAAACCTGGGATGTCGCAGCGCCCACTGGGGCAGCAGGCGAGATGGATGCTGCGGCGCAACTAGCGCGCGAAGCCATCGCCGCCGTCAATGGCCCCGTGCACCTCAACCTCTCGTTCGACGAGCCGCTCTCCGCGCCGTTCACGTGGCAACCATCAGAGCGCGATGTCGCCCCCGAGCCAGCGGTAGCCCGCCGACATCCCTTCCCGGATCTCTTCAGCGACCTCGATCCTGTCGTGGAAACCACCACGCAGCACTCGCCAGGTGCGCCAACGCGACTTGCGCTCAGCCCCGCCCCCGCGACGGTCGTCATCGCCGGCACCGGTGCTGGGCCGCGGGCGGAACAGGTTGCTCGCGAACTGGGGGCACCACTAATTGCTGAGGTTGCCAGTGGGGCCCACTTCGGCCCCAACCTTGTCGTCGCCTACCGTGAGCTTCTCAACACCGCCAACTTTGGTGATCGAGTGGCGCGCGTAATCGTCTTCGGGCATCCCACGTTGAGTCGCGAGATTCCGGCGCTGATTCAACGAGCTGGGGTTCAGACCATTGTCGTGCGGCATCCATCTGTCGACGACTACAACCCCGGCCGCTGCGTTCGACTGTTCGTTGACGAAGTTTCTGTATCGGGAGATGCGACTGATCGAGCCTGGCTCGGCCGCTGGGTCAGCTCTAGCCGTCAGCTTCTTGAAACCGAAAGCATTGCGCCCGACATCGATGCGGATGCCGGCACGCACGCCAAGTCAGAGCTGGCGATTGTGCGTACCCCGGTTGACCGTCGCATGCTCGCCGAAGCTGTGTGGCGAGCAACGTGGCCGCACGACCGACTTGTGCTTGGTGCATCACGGTTGATCCGCGAAGTAGACCGCGTGGTTCCGGGCAAGAAGATTCCCGTACACGCTAACCGCGGCCTCGCGGGAATCGACGGGACGATCTCCACCGCACTCGGTATCGCCCTTGCCAGTCAAGCCGAGGCCGGAAATGAGGGCGTCACGCGGGTGCTGCTGGGCGATCTCGCGATTTTCCACGATGTTGGTGCACTCATGTTTGGGATGGGGGAGCCGCGCCCGCGCATCCAAGTCATTGTTGGCAACGACGGTGGTGGCACTATTTTTGACGTCCTCGAGGTTGCGAGCCAAGCTGGCGACAGCTTTGACCGCGTGTTGTTGACGCAACAGAACGCATCCATCGAAGCGCTCGCAGTGGCATACGGTTGGCGCTATCTATCCGCGGCGACGCGCGGTGAACTCGATCAGGCTCTCTCGGCGCACCCAGAGCCGACCATCATTGAGGTTCCGCTCGGCCGCTAGTTGTGCCAGCGGAGTAGCCTTGAGCCCATGAGCACCCTCACCCCTGTCTCCGTCGATTTTGAGCTCGCCAGCATTGATCCGTCATCAACTCCCGAGTTTGACGCTGACAAGAAGGATGCCGAAAAGGCGCTCGAAAAAAACGGAGAACGGCTTGCCGAGCTGCAAGAGCGACTCTTCGCCGAGAGCAAGTATGGTGGCGAGCGTCGCGTTCTCCTGGTGCTGCAGGCGATGGATACGGCGGGCAAGGGCGGCATCCTGCGTCACGTGATTGGCGGTGTTGATCCGCAGGGTGTGCAGATTCACGCTTTTAAGGCGCCAACCGAGGAAGAGAAGTCGCATGACTTCTTGTGGCGCATCCGCAAAGAGCTCCCCACCGCGGGCAACATCGGGGTCTTCGATCGTTCTCACTACGAAGACGTGCTGATTCACCGGGTGCGTGGATTCTCCACGCTTGAGACGATCGAAGAGCGTTACGGCATCATCCAAGAGTTCGAGAAAGAGCTCGTAGCGCAGGGAACCACGATCATCAAGGTCATGCTGCATATCAGCGCTGACGAGCAAAAGGAGCGGTTAGCGGAACGGCTCGACCGCGACGACAAGCATTGGAAGTACAACCCTGGCGATGTGGATGAGCGACTGCTGTGGGGCGAATACCAGAAGGCCTATGAGATCGCCCTTCGTCGCACCACCACCGAAAATGCGCCATGGTATGTGATTCCTTCAAACCACAAGTGGTATGCGCGCTGGGCTGTGCAGCAGCTTCTGCTTGAGGCTCTCGAGGGGCTTGACCCGCAGTGGCCGGAAGCCGATTACGACGTTGAGGCCGAGAAGGTGAGGCTCGCCAACAGCTAGCCGAACGCTTCGATGATCGGCCGGAACTTCAGTTCGGTCTCGGCGAGCTCGCGCTTCGCGTCCGAGCCCGCAACAATGCCAGCACCGGCATACGCGGTAATGCGCGTGCCGTCGACTTGCGCACAGCGAAGTGCGACCGCCCATTCGCCATTACCATTCGCATCGACCCACCCGACCGGTCCGGCGTAGCGACCGCGATCAAAGCCCTCGAGTTTGTCGATGATCCGGATTGCTGAGGGGGTGGGAGCGCCAGCCACTGCCGCCGTGGGATGCAGTATTTCGATGAGGTCGAGCGCGCTCGAACGCTCAGTCAACTGGCCCTCAATGTCGGTGGCGAGATGCCAGAGGTTCGGCAGTTGAAGGGCAAACGGGGTGGATGCCGCAACCAGTTCACTGCTCAGCGGCTGCAGGGCATCCATGACGCTGGCAAGCGCAAGCGCATGTTCTTGCTGATCTTTGGGTGATGCTGCCAGGGTTGCTGCGGCTCGCCCATCGGAGATTCGGTCTTCGCCGCGCGCGGCACTGCCCGCGAGGACGCGGGCGCTAACGTGTCCGTTGTGCACCCGCACCAGCGTTTCGGGGCTCGAACCAATGAGTCCGTCTATCGCAAAGGTGAATGTGTCTGGGTAGCGGTGGGTGAGCGCTTCGATCGGTACCCGAAGGTCGGCGCCTGCGGGGAGGGTGGCGACTTGGTCGCGGGCGATCACAATTTTTGCGGCGTTGCGGTGGGAGATTTCGCGCAACGCAGCTCTGACGGTGCTTGTGAAACCTTTAGCGCTCATTTCTCCGGGCGTGAAGGAAATGTGCACGGGCGAGCCGTGCGGTGTGCGGGGGATGCTGGCTAAAACATCCGTGGTGTCGGGGAGCCCGCCAACTTCGCCGACGGTGATGGAGGTTACCCACTGGATTCCGTTTCGGCTGCCGGTGATGATGCGGGGCACAATGAGCACGCTTACAGCGGCGGAGGAGTCGGCGAACGCGAAGCTGCCGAGCGCGACAAGTCCAGTTCCCGCCCGCTTGACACTGTCGTGAACGATTGCGGTGCGCGAAATCTCACTCCACGCTGTCGCCGCCTCGGAAAACCGATTGGGGCCGCGGAATTCGAGGCGGAGCAACTCACCGATTCCGACGATTCCCTCGCCGTCGCGTACGAAGGCGAGGGGGTTGCTGGGGGAGATCCAGTCGAGGATGTCGCCGACAGATGCGCTCGGACGCGTAACAATCGTGAGTGGTTCGCGAGCGCTAGCCATCGCACACGCCTGATTTGGTGCCGGGGATGGGCTGCTCTGGAGCCCCATAGTGCCTCACAAGTATCAGAGTACCTGTCAGTTGGGGCGGAGAAAGTGAGCATCTGGCGCGAGCGCCCTAGACTAAAGGGGTGGGTAAGGCTGACATGAATAAGCGACCGGACGACGTGGCCGGGATGTTCGACGGTGTCGCAAAACATTACGACCGCACGAATACCGTTTTATCGGCTGGAAATGCACTTCTGTGGCGAGCGGCCACGGTGCGGGCGGTTGCTCCAGCGGCGGGCGAACGCATCCTCGATATCGCTTCTGGCACGGGAACGAGTTCTGCTGCACTCCACCGCAATGGCGCCAGAGTCGTTGGACTCGACTTTTCCCCCGGCATGGTTGAGCAGGCCCTCAAGCGTCATAAGAAGATCGAATTCATTCAGGGCGACGCAGAGAAACTCCCATTCGGCGACGATGAGTTCGATGCTGTAACGATCAGCTTTGGTCTGCGCAATGTCAATGATCCTCGTGCCGCTCTCTCTGAGATGTACCGGGTGGTGAAGCCTGGTGGTCGACTGGTGATCACAGAATTTTCGAAGCCGCCCGTCGCGATCCTGCGCGCTGGCTACTTCACCTACTTAAACCGTGTGATGCCGATCATCGCTGACCGCACGAGTTCCAATCCTGAGGCCTACACCTACCTCGCGGAGTCGATTCGTGAGTGGCCAGATCAGGGTGAACTCAGTCAGTGGATTCGGGCTGCCGGATTCACTAGGGTTGCCTACCGTAATCTCACTGCGGGCATTGTTGCCATGCACCGCGGCCACAAGCCCGCTGATGAAACCGTGCTCGCGTCGGTTGCTAAGCGCAAAGACCTTGCCACTCGGCCCATTAAGACCATCAAGACTTCCAAAGACGCCAAACCGAAGCCGTAGCGCTTCGCAAAAGAAATCGGTTGATAGTGAATCGGAGCGTTCCGCCTGCTCGCCGCAGCAATACTTTGAGTTCCTCCTTGGGGCTCGGCGAGAAGCTTTTCGCGTCTAGCGACGAGCGTCGATTTGCTGCTGCCATCGAAGAGGGTCTTGAACAGGTAGAAGCCGGCCTCCTTTCGCAGATGACATTTGCCGACGAGATCGCGGATGCCACGAGTCGCTACCTGCTCGAAGCTGGCGGCAAGCGTGTGCGCCCGGTGCTCACTCTGCTCACAGCTCAGCTCGGCAGTGGCAACAACCCCGATGTTGTTACGGCCGCTCAGGCTGTGGAGATCACCCACTTGGCGTCGCTCTACCATGATGACGTTATGGATGAGGCGCAGTTGCGCCGAGGTGTCCCCAGCGCACAAAACGTGTGGGGCAACTCGGTAGCGATCCTCACGGGCGACCTACTTTTTGCTCGGGCCAGCAAGCTCATTGCGGGTCTCGGGGAGCAAGCTCTCATCCTGCAGTCGAATACTTTTGAGCGCCTGTGCCTGGGCCAGCTTCACGAGACTCTCGGGCCGAAGCCGGGCGAGAATCCGGTTGAGCACTACCTGCAGGTGCTCGCTGATAAGACCGGGTCGCTCATCGCTACCGCGGCCGAGGTGGGCGTGATGTTCTCCGACGCTCCGGATGAGTACACGGTGCCCGTGCGCGACTTTGGCGAGAAGATCGGTGTTGCTTTCCAGCTCATTGATGATGTCATTGATCTCTCCGCTGAAACCGGCAAGACCGGTAAAAAGGCTGGCACTGACTTGCGCAGCGGAGTGGCAACACTGCCGCTGCTGTACCTGCGTGAGCTTGCGGTTACCGACAGCGATGCTGCAGAGCTGCTCACTCGCATCGAGCGCGACGTGAACGCTAATTTCTATGGTGAGGGTGACGACGCAGCAATTGATGCCGCGGTGACTGACCTGCGCGAGCATCCGGTGACGACGAAAACTTTGGAAGAAGCACGTCGCTGGGGTCGCGAAGCGGTTGAAGCACTCGCACCACTGCCCAAAGGCCCGGTCAAGAAAGCTCTCACGCGTTTCGCCGACAGCATTGTCGAACGGTCCAACTAGCACGCCCCACTCGCCCGCGCCCGGGCGCCTCGAGATGAACGGAAATTACAGCCAATGAGCAAGCTCAGACTCGCCATTGTTGGCGCCGGTCCTGCCGGAATCTATGCCGCCGACATCCTGCTTAAAGCAGAACGACAGTTTGAGGTCTCGATTGACCTGTTCGAGCAACTGCCGGCACCGTATGGGCTCGTGCGTTACGGCGTTGCTCCCGATCATCCGCGCATCAAGGGCATTGTCAACGCGCTGCGTGACGTGCTCGACACCGGTAACATCCGCCTCTTTGGCAATGTCACTTACGGCCGCGATATTACGCTCGACGATCTCAAGAAGCACTACAACGCCGTGATTTTCTCTACCGGTGCCGTTCGGGATGCTCCACTGCAGATCCCCGGAATTGATCTGCCAGGCAGCCACGGTGCCGCCGACTTCGTTAGCTGGTACGACGGGCACCCCGATGTTCCCCGCGAGTGGACTCTCGACTCGAAAGAGGTTGCCGTCATCGGCAACGGAAACGTCGCACTAGATGTCGCCAGAATGCTCGCTAAGCACGCAGACGATCTACTGCCGACAGAGATCCCCGCCAACGTCTATGAGGGCCTCACCTCGAGCCCCGTGACTGACGTGCATGTCTTTGGCCGTCGCGGCCCCATGCAGGTTAAGTTCACCCCGCTGGAACTTCGGGAGCTCGGCGAACTCGATGACGTGGACTTGATCGTCTACGAAGAAGACTTCGACTACGACGCCGCGTCGAAAGTGGCCATCGAATCGAATAAGCAGATCATGGTGCTCGACCGCATCTTCACGAAATGGCGCGGCGAAGTCACAGGCACGGCCTCACGTCGCCTGCACTTGCACTTCTACGCTGGCCCCGTCGAGGTGCTGGGAACCGACCGCGTCGAAGGCTTCCGTTATGAGCGCACTAAGCCAGACGGGCAGGGCGGCGTTGTCGGTACCGGCGAATTCCGTGAGGTCGCGGTGCAGAGCCTGTACCGTGCTGTTGGGTACTTTGGGTCGCCACTTGACGGTATCCCTTTCGACGCTCACCGCGGTGTGATCCCCAACCGCGAAGGTCAAGTCATCGACGATAACGACCAGCAAGTGCACGGTGTCTATGCCACCGGATGGATCAAGCGCGGACCCGTCGGTCTCATCGGCCACACGAAGTCCGATGCGATGGAAACCATCAAGAACGTGATGAATGACCAGGCAAACTGGTGGAGCCCCGAGCACGCAGAAGAGCAAGCCGTGGTTGACCTTCTGAAGAGCCGCGACGTTGATTACACTAACCTTCAGGGTTGGCAGCTCCTAGATGCTCAGGAGATCGCTCTCGGAGCGCCGGAGGGTCGTGCGCGCATCAAGCTCGTCGATCGCGCCGAAATGATCGCCGCATCGACGGCTTCCAGCAGCAACTAGCTCGGCAGCAACAGAGTCGACTACTGAACGGCGGCGGTGAGCCGTGCGATGTTGTCGAGTGCCTTGGAGCGCCGGGGGCGTTTCATCCACTCGTCAAGGGTGAGCTCTCGGCTGACACTTCGATACTGGGCTTCGAGCTCGCGCATGTCTTCGATGAACTCGGTGCCGCGCACCATGACCGAGATTTCAAGGTTGAGGCTAAACGAGCGCATGTCCATATTGCTTGAGCCGATCACCGCAACCTGATCGTCGATCGTGAAGTGCTTGGCGTGAAGAACCGTTGGTGTCGGGAACAACCAGATTTTCACACCGGCGCGCAACAGGGTCTCGTAGTAGCTACGCTGTGCGTGATAAACCAGAGCTTGGTCGCCGACCTCAGACACAAAAAGCTGTACGTCTAGCCCACTCTGGGCAGCCGTCGTAATCGCATAGAGCATCGAATCGTCGGGCACAAAATAGGGGCTCGTAATGATCACACGTTGCTGAGCCGCATAGAGCAGCGAGTTGAACAGGCGCAGATTGTTTTCGCCTTCGAAGCCGGGACCGCTCGGCACAACTTGCGCGTCGAGGTTTGCGGTGGTGGCTATTGCCGGTGTTCTGGCGCTCTCGCGCACAAGCAGTTCATCAGTTTCGCTGTACCAGTCGGTAATAAACAGCGCATTGATTCCCGCAACGATTGGACCTTCAAAGCGCACCATGAGATCTTTCCACGTGAGACCGCGCTTTTTGTTGACACGCTTGTTGTAGGTGGAATCCACCATGTTTTGCGAACCAGTGAAGGCGAGGTTTCCGTCGATGACAAGTATTTTGCGATGGTTGCGCAGATCTGGTCGTTGGAACTTCCACTTGAGGGGCTGCACGGGAAGCATCACGTGCCACTGCACACCAATTTGTTTGAGACGGCGGATGGTCGTGAAATATCCGGGCGCACGGAGCGACGCAATGTGGTCGAGCAGAACTCGAACGCGAACCCCACGCTTCACAGCAGCTTCCAGTGCAGTGAAGAACGGAGCGGTCGTAGTGTCGAGGCTGAGAATGTAAAACTCGACGTGCACAAAGTTGGTTGCGTCGTTCACGGCTTCGGTCATCGCATCCAGCGACTCCTGGTACTCAGAGAAAAGCTTCGCCGAGTTGCCACCGACGAGCGGCATCGCGCCGAGGGTGCGATTGAGTTCCACGACTGGCTCAAGCCACGGCGGCCACGGCTGATCGCGCCTCACCTGATCCATTCCCTCGGTGGTATCGAGAATGAACTCGTTGATCTCTCGCTGCTTGTCGCGACGGCCCTTTGGCAGCTTGCGGCTTCCCAGCATCAGGAAAAGCAGGATGCCAACGTAGGGAAGAAAGAAAATTGCCAACAACCAGGCCATTGCGGTTTGCGGCCGCCGGTTGCGGGGAACATAAATGAGAGAAAGAACGCGGACTGCGAAGTCGATGAAAATGAGTACGCCGGCAATGACTGCCGTGAAATTGATCGTGATTCCGCCGACGTCCATGGCTCGAAGTCTATCTATTTACTGAGAGCTACTCGCCCCGCGTCGAGGAGGGTCCCGCGTCAGAGCTAGCGCCAGATTCGGGGCCCGGTCCATTGTTGATCGGGGGACCCTGCCAGGCGGGTGTCTCATCCGGTTCAACGAACGAACGAGCGACCACCACATCGGTCGACGAATGCGCAACAATCGACAGCGCGATCGTGAGCGCGACGAGGTGGAAGATCAGATCACCCTCAGGGATGCCGGCCGTAACCACCACAAGCACGTAGACGACTGACGCGAACCCCTTGGGGCCGAACCACATTGCGGCCACTTGTTCGCGCATCGAGAGCCCGGAGCCGAGGAATGAGACATAGAGTGCCGCGGGTCGGGCGGCGACGAGAGCCAAGATTGCGAAAACCCATCCGGTCCACTCTATTTCGCTCAAGAACTTGAACGACAGCAGAGCACCAAACACCATCAGCGCGAGTAACTTCAGCAACTCGGAGATGATCTCCCCAAACTCTTCAAAGGCTTCGCGTTCCTTCTGCCCGACGGTTGCGACCGTTACGCCAGCCGCGAAGGCAGCGAGGAAGAGGTTTGCGTGCACGGTAGTGGAGAGGGTAAAGACGAGCAGCCCGATAGCGATCGGCACGATTGGCTCATACACACCGACAGCCGCGAACACTTTGGTGTGGAGTGCTTTGATGACGAGCCAGGGCACAGCAACGCCGATAAGGGTTCCGGTGAGGAATTCGATGCCGAGTTCTCCGAGATGAAGATCTTCGGCGCCAGAACTCACCGCTAGGAACACCACAACAAAGGGCAGCGCGAGCCCATCGTTGACACCAGATTCGACATTCAGTAGTTGACGCAAACGCTGGGGGACGCGTTTGTCACCGACGAGAGCTGCGGCGAACACCGGGTCAGTCGGAGCAAGGATTGCTCCGATGAGGAGCGCCGAAGGCCAGTCGAGGCCGACCAGAAAATGTGCGAGCAGCGCGGTGATGCCGAGAGTAAGGGGCAAACCCCAACCGAGAGCCCGACCGGGGAGACGCCACGCTTTGCGAAGGTCAGCCCAGCCCATCTTCATTCCGTCGGTAAAGAGCACCACGAACAGAGCGATCTCGGCGATTGTCGACACTTCGGGCGACCCCGAATCGAGGTTGAGGATGCCCGTAGTCTCCGACCCAATCACAAAGCCGACCACCAAAAACAGCACGGCCGCTGACAGCACGGTTCGCCCTGCGAGCGCAGAGAAGAGCACAGCAACCAAGAGGGTTGCTGCGAAGATCAGCAGGAAGATGTCCACGCTGCGCGGGAGGTGTTAGCGGAAGTTCACGAACTGAAGAGCAACATCGAGGTCCTTGCCCTTGAGCAGAGCCATCGTCGCTTGAAGGTCATCACGGCTCTTGGACTGCACCCGCAGCTCGTCACCCTGAATCTGCGACTTCACACCCTTGGGCGCTTCATCTCGGATCACCTTCGAAATCTTCTTCGCATCCTCAGAGGAGATGCCGTTCTTGAGGCTGATCTCAATTCGATATTCCTTCCCGCTGGGAAAAGGGTCGCCAGCGTCGAGGCTACGCAACGAGATACCGCGTTTGATGAACTTTGCTTCAAGCACCTCAAGCACTGCCTTGACGCGTTCTTCGGCGCTTGCCTTCAGCAGAAGACTCTCGCCGGTCCACTCCACCGAAGCGCCAACGCCCTTGAAGTCGTAACGCTGGGCAAGCTCCTTCTGTGCCTGGTTGACGGCGTTTTCCGCCTCCATTTGGTCAACTTTGCTCACAATGTCAAACGAGGAATCAGCCATGCGCCCATGTTACCCGCGCAGCGCGCAGAACTCTCGTCGGCAAGTTTTGCCGATGTGGTCACGTGGGGGGCAGATTCCTTGTATTCTTGTTCAGCGCGTTCGGTCAGATGAATACATGTGACCGGAGGCGTCACGGCGAGTTACCCAAGTGGCCAAAGGGATCTGACTGTAAATCAGACTGCATCGCATTCGGGGGTTCGAATCCCTCACTCGCCACCACTTATTTCATCACCCCTGTTCTAGCTCTAGGGTTAAGCAATGTCTCACGCCGAACTCCTTGACCTTGCCCGCAGTGTTGCCACGCAGGCAGCAGAACTGGCAGCTCGGCGCCGCCGTGAAGGTGTCGCGGTTGCTGACCGCAAAACATCCTCGGTGGATGTCGTAACGCACGCCGACCGCGAGAGCGAACAACTCATCCGCAGCCTGCTTGCTGACGCGCGCCCCGCTGATGGATTCTTGGGGGAAGAAAGTGCAGCAACAGGAGGCTCGAGCGGGCTGACCTGGGTTGTTGACCCGATCGACGGCACCGTGAATTACCTTTATGGCATCCCTCACTATGCAGTGAGTGTGGCGGTAGTGGAAGGTGAACCCGATCCGTCGACCTGGCGGGCGATCGCCGGCGCTGTCGTCAACCTGGGGGCAAACGAGACCTACACGGGCATGATCGGCGGAGGGTCATTTCTCAACGGTCACCCGTTGAGAGTCGCTGAATCAGTAGACCTCTCAGAGGCTCTTGTGGCAACCGGGTTCTCCTACCTGCAAGAGGTGCGGGCGGAACAGGGGCGGGTCGTCGCCGAACTGCTACCGCAGGTGCGCGATATCCGGCGGATGGGTACTGCCTCGCTAGACCTCTGCATGGTCGCAGCGGGACGGGTCGACGCCTACTTTGAACAGGGCCTCAACCCTTGGGATCATGCGGCCGGTGCACTCATTGCTCGAGAGGCGGGGGCAACCGTAAAAGGTCGTGGCGATAACGCTGAAGGCAAGGACTTTATCTTGGCCGCTGAGCCTACTGTCGCGCTGCTTGTGGACGCTGCATTGGCGAGACTAGACGCCTAGGTAGACCACTTGAAAGTGGGGTGGCGAGTAGACCACTTGCGCGCTAGCCTTTACGAATCTGTTATCTACGCGCAACCCGAACCCGCGTAGTCAACTACCCGAATTATGCATTCACACCTAGCAAGTGAATCGCGTGGAGGAGAAGAATGTCACTGACGAGCATGAGTGCCGCAGTGACGTTCTCCTCACGTGAAACGAGGCTCGTGAAGTGAACCACGACACCGCGTCCCCACAGCAATCAGGAACCGGGGATGACATCCCCCTGACTCGCAGACAATTGCGCGAACGCGAACGCGTAGCAGAACGGCGCACAGCAGTCACGCCTGAGGTGCCTGCGCGCACACGAAAGGCACGAGGCTCCGCCGTAAAATCGAAGCGAGTTCGGGTGTCGCCTGCGACCTTCACCCCGAGTGGCCTACCGCGTCGCCGGGGCAAGGCTCTCGCATCCAAGGCCCTCTCGTTTGTTGCAATGCTCTTTGCCGGCGCGCTCCTGGTGGGCGTCTCGGTGCCGTCGAATGCCTTCGTCAGTTCAGAGGATATGGCAGCTGCCGCAGCCCCGCGATCAGAGGCTGCGAACCTCGCCGCTGACTCACGACCGAATCAGTCACTTGCTGTCTCCGATGACGTTGTCAATGATGTGGCCAGGCAAGACAACATCAAGGTCATCTCATACGCCGAAGTGCTTGCCCTGAAGTATGCGGGAGTGAGCTACGAGTATCGCGCCACTGCTGGTGCGATCCGCTGGCCATTCCCCTATGAAATTCCTATCACCGATGGGTTTGGTGACCGCATCGGTGGTTTCCATAAGGGAACAGACTTTGCGGCCCCCGAGCGCACTCCGATCTACGCGATAGCCGAGGGTGTTGTCTCCTACATCCAGTCCGACTACTCGGGGTACGGCTACAACGCGATCATCACCCACGTGGTCAACGGTCAGCAAGTCCAGAGCCAGTACGCACACATGGTCACTGGGTCGAGTCCGTTAGTTGTCGGGGATCCGATCAGGGTCGGTGATTTCGTCGGCCTCGTGGGGGCAACAGGAATTTCGTATGGTGCTCATTTGCACATCGAGATTCATCTCGATGAGGTCCCGGTGGACCCCTTTGCGTGGTTGACCTCGAATGCTGTCAACTAATCTGGCGCGACGTTCAGATTTCGTTCAAAACCGTACGATGAGCCCTTAAACGGGTGCTAGTCTCTTACGGTGCCAATCGCGCGATATGCGCTTTTGTGTGCCCCCTTAGCTCATTGGTAGAGCACTTCCTTGGTAAGGAAGAGGTAATGGGTCCGATTCCCATAGGGGGCTCGGTCATCCGGTAATTCGGGTGCCGTGGCTGAGTAGCTCAGTTGGTGAGAGCGCACGACTCATAATCGTGAGGTCGCGGGTTCGAATCCCGCCTCAGCTACAAGTGGCGGTTTCATTCTTTGAAACCGTATTCTTCATTCAATTGATTGACCGCGGAGATCTTGATGAGATCTTTCCGTTTGCGGTCGATCCTGACGGCACTTTAGGTCGCGGATCTTGCCGGGGTTCTCGTTACGACGAATAAGCCTGCTTTTGGGCAGGCTGAATTGTTTCGGTCGTGCGGTAGCGGAAGCGGTGTCTAAATTCGGGCGCTGATTACCCTGGCGGTGCGGCGGCCTGAGCGGTGACTAGGCGGGCCAGCGGGCGCTTGTTCTCGTCTTTTCGACGGCGTGCACGTATGGGCTTCTCGACGGCTTTGTCTCGGAGCTTCAGTATGAATGCCGCTATTGACCGCAGGTTGAACGAGCTGATGGAGAGAGCGGTGACTAGGTAGTTCGAACTAAAACCTCGGCCGGAGCGCTTTTTGGTGTTCCCGAGGTCTTCTTGATTGGCGTCTTTGAAGCGCGAGTTCGAAGCTTCGACGAGGTTGCGCATGCCGTAATGATTGGACCACTCTTCGCTCATGTAGGCGAATCGTTGCAAGTGCTTGAGGGGCTGGAGGACACGTGACTTGCCACCGGGTTCTTTTGCCTTGACAGTTTTCTCCGGAATCAGCAGGGGAATCATGATGCTCTTCTTGCCGTCCAACGAAGTATGTGGCACGGGGGACCCGGTTGGATAGGTGAACCTTTGGTAGCCGTCAGGGTCAGGCAGACCCTTGGCAATCATGCGGTAGTTGCTGCGGTTCTTCAGGCGAGCGAGGAGGGCGGCGCGTTTCTGGTTGTAATCGACTCGCTCGAACTCAGACCGCGATTTCTCCAAGTCGACAAGGTCTTTGGTCGCGTCGATGAGTTTTTGGGGCATGCTGCGAACATGCCAGTTTCCATCGACTAGGTAGAGGTCTGCGTAAATCCCTTGTAGTCCTAAGTCCTTAGCTCTGTAGTCGATGACGAGTTCGACCCCGGCTTTGCGGGCGGGAATATGGAACGTCTCGACTCGACTGTTGTTGTAGGCGCGGTCGGCCATGACGAGAAAGCGCTCAAGGCCGAAAGCGGCCTTGTGACGCTCGATGAGCTTCATTCCGTGGCCAACGAGCATTCCAGGTTTATGGAAGCTGATGGCGGTGACAACGGATGGGAACAACTCACTTTCAGAGGGGCGATTCCATACTGTTGTTGCCGTTTCGACTTCGTACCCTGCGACATCAGTTTTCGCGCCCTTGCCATCGTGTTTACCACCGCGACGGTATCGTCCTGAAAAAGGGTCGGGGTTGCTCCGATTGAGCTCCAGGTTGGTCGGGTTCTGCCTTCCTTGCACTGCAATGAGGCTTGCATCTATAGCGCAGTTGCCTTGATATTGGCGCAGGAACTCCTCCGGCATGGTTCGCGCCGACGCGAGCACTAATTGGTTGCAGAGCCAGTCGATACGTTCGAGATTGCGCTCGTGCTGCTCCTTGCTGTCGCCATGGGCTAGGTCCGCGAGTCGTGCGGCGTAGTCCCCGGCTTTCATTCTTCCATCCAGCGGGAACGGGTAGGGGTCGATGTGGCCAAGTATTTGTTTCAGTCCGCGCCAAAAGCGGTGATACCAGTCCATCTTGTCGGATGGCTTGTTCGGGATTCCCAACAGCTCGAAGTGTTTTGTCCCAAACCGTCGGTGAAGAGTGTTCGCGATGTCCAAGTAGACGACGCCTCGCCCCATTTGAATGTGTAGCAGCATGATGGGAAGGATGGCGGTCAAAGGCAGGACGCGTTTACGTCCTGCGTTTGAAGTGCGAGCTTCGCCGTCCCACTGCATAATCTTGTCGTTGATTCCGGAGTTCTCGATGAGCGCGATGGAACTGCGAAGGTAGGCCAGAGATACGGGGCCGAGAGCGTGCTCGTCGTCGCGTTCCTCGGAGCCCATTCCGAATGTGTCGGCCATCCGCTGCTCGCAGAGGGCGAGGGCAGCTTCGCTCGATTCGGTTGTTGTGCTCAAGGGCGCTCATCACCTCGCAGCATCGCGCGATACTCGGCTATCGGCGCGGACTCCACGTAGGCCAAATACTGGTTGAGGTTTTCGAATTGGGCCATGCCGCCAGCACGAAGGAGTTCCTTTATTGAGGTGCCCATTCCGAGGTGGGTAGTTATCCACGTTGCGCGAAGTCGTGTGAGTACAGGAACGACACCCATGGTTCGATACATGAAGTCACTCACCATGTTTTTGCCACTGGGCGCACGCGGCCCGCCCCACAGCAATTCGGCGTCGGGATAACCGTCGACAAGACGCGTTGCCCACTCTTCCCACTCGCGAAGCATGGGCACGGAGCGTTCGTTTCTGCCGCGAACTCTCACAAGCACGCCGTCGTCGTCGATAGTCACGTCAGTGCGGCGAAGAGTGCTCAGCTCACCAGGCTGGAGGCCGGCTCCGACAGTGAACGCGACAAGCAGCATGCAGCGGTGGCGGGAGAGTGCAGTTTTTTGTCCCGCGGCCCACAGGGTATGAGCTTTCATCTCAGCCGCGGTGTAGGGGGCTTGTATCTTGCGCTTGTGCATCGCGGTCATCTTGGGGCGCGAGTTGGGGAGCACGGAGGCTGAGATTGCCAGAAGCACCGAGCGGTAGGAGCCGCCAGTTCCCTCACGCGTAAATTTGGTCGTGCAGTAGCGGTCGATGAGGGTCGGCGCAAAGATGAGCTCGGCGCGGAGTTCCAGGCCGTGTTCTTCAACGCACCACATCACGTATGGGGCGGCAATGCGCATCAACTTGCTGGCATCGCGATTACTTGCGAGCGCCGTGGTGGTGACGGCCTCCATGACGAACGGGCGCGCGTCGTCCCACGCGAGCCGATGCTGTTTCGGCTTGTAGCGTCTAGTCAACAGGGCGATGACCTCCGCGGCAGAGAGCGCCACCCCGGCGCCCGAAGCTTCGGTTTTGGCTGCTTGTTTTGTCGATGGAGTTGAGGATGATGTCTTCATGCCCATCTCTATGCGGCGAGTTTTTCACCGGGTGGGAGTTGTCGCGTTCATTCCCGAAAGCTCGCTCGTCAACGAGGGGACCATAGGGTATCTCGTGACAACAGCTCATGCGACTGCGCTCCCCTCAATTGGTGGTTATAACTACAGCCACTAACTATGGTGAGGGCCGCCGACATTGCCGCTACGCTCGATGCATGAGCCCTCGCCCCTCGCGCGCCCTTCCGGCCGAAATGTGTGAGGACTGGCCCGAAGTGCCATGCGCAGATCCGGTTGCAGAAAAAGCTAGGCAGCTCGTATTGAACCTCCGAGACGCCATCGGAGAGCGCAGTATCCGCGAGATCGCGACGATGGCCAGCGTTGACCGTGCAACGATCGGGGCAGTCTTGCAGGGCAAGTCCTGGCCAGACATCGTCACCTTGGCGAAGCTCGAACAAGAACTTGGTCCGCTCTGGCCTAGTCCATAGCCCTCGTCGGCCCATAATTCGCTACTGGCCCGAATGGGGTCCCTCCCGATATCGGATGTCACCGATAGCCTGTGAGAGCGCACCGCGGATACGACCGCGAGTGCGTTGCTTATGAGGAGACACAGAACGAATGACACGAGCCGTCAAGCTTGAAGACCACAGGTCACTTGAAGTCTGTTCACGGGCGGTGTCGCGCTAATGGCAACCACCACCAAAGAATCGCAGCGCGCTGAACTGCACAAGACGATCTGGCGTATCGCCAACGATCTGCGGGGAAGCGTCGACGGGTGGGACTTCAAGAGCTACGTGCTCGGGATGCTCTTCTACCGCTTCATCTCGGAGAACCTCACCGCCTACGTCAACGCTGGAGAGCGCAAGGCAGGCACCGCAGACTTTAATTACCGGACGCTGAGCGACCCTGATGCCGAGTTCGGGCGCCATGAGACGGTCTCGGAAAAGGGTTTCTACATCCTCCCGAGCGAGCTTTTCGCCAACGTTCAGCAGCGAGCGCAGCAGGACGAGAATCTCAACGAGACCCTGCACGCGGTGTTCCGCAACATTGAGGGTTCGGCGGTCGGCACCGACAGCGAGGACGATCTGAAGGGTCTGTTTCACGACCTCGATGTGAACAGCCCGAAGCTGGGGCAGACGGTCGCGAAGCGCAACGAGAAGTTGGTGAAGCTACTCGACGCGATCGGTGATCTGCCGCTGGGCAACTTCGACGACAACACGATCGATCTGTTCGGCGACGCCTACGAGTACCTGATGCAGATGTACGCATCGAGCGCAGGCAAGTCGGGTGGCGAGTACTACACGCCGCAAGAAGTATCAGAGCTCCTGGCCCGCATCACCGTCGTCGGCAAGACTGAAGTCAACAAGGTCTACGATCCCGCGGTCGGGTCAGGATCACTCCTACTGAAGTTCGCGAAGGTGCTCGGCAAAGAGAACGTGCGTCAAGGTTTCTACGGTCAAGAGATCAACCTGACCACCTACAACCTGGCGCGCATCAACATGTTTTTGCACGATGTGAACTACGAGAAGTTCAACCTGGCCCACGGCGACACCTTGATCGACCCGGCCCACTGGGATGACGAACCATTCGAGGCGATCGTCTCGAACCCGCCGTACTCGATCAAGTGGGACGGCGATGCCAACCCGCTGCTCATCAACGATCCCCGGTTCGCCCCTGCGGGAGTGCTGGCGCCAAAGTCAAAGGCCGACCTCGCGTTCACAATGCACATCCTGTCCTGGCTGGCGGTTAACGGCACCGCGGCGATCGTCGAGTTCCCCGGAGTGTTGTACCGCGCCGGTGCAGAGGCGAAGATCCGCAAGTACCTGATCGACAACAACTACGTGGATGCGGTCATCCAGTTGCCGCCCGACTTGTTCTTTGGCACCACCATCGCGACCTGCATCATCGTTCTGAAGAAGTCGAAGTCCGACAACTCGGTGTTGTTTATCGACGCCTCGGCAGAGTTCACCAGGGGCGGCAGCAAGAACAAACTGGCTGAGGCAAACCAGACGAAGATTCTGGATGCCTTCACGGTCCGCGCTGACGCCGACTACTTCGCGAAGCTGGTCCCCAATGCGGAACTCGCCGAGAACGCATACAACATCGCGGTTTCATCCTACGTAGCGCAGGAAGACACCCGCGAGGTTGTCGACATCGCAGAACTGAATGCTGAGCTCGCACGCATTGTGGCGCGGCAAACTGAACTCCGCACGTCCATTGACGCAATTGTGTCCGATTTGGACAGCGGACAATGAGCCGCATCGATGACTTGATCGCCGAGATTGCTCCACAGGGTCTTCGGATGCTAACCCTTCGAGGGATCGCCCGAGTCAAGAGCGGCGCTGCTGTCAGCAGGCTATCCATTGAGCAGGATTCGGGCCCTTATCCCGTTATCAATAGTGGACGAGAGCCACTGGGCTATATCAACTCCTTTAACACGGAAAATGATCCCATTGGAGTGACTTCTCGTGGAGCTGGCGTGGGGTCCGTAACTTGGCGCGAAGGGCGCTACTTCCGCGGGAACCTTAATTATTCGGTCACGATCCTCGACCATTCAAGTGTTGATACTCGGTTTCTTTACCACTCGTTGCTCTTCCTTCAGCCTCAAATTCAAAAGTTGTGCACGTTTCAGGGAATTCCCGCGTTAAACAAAGTGAACCTAGAGAAGCTGCTCATCTCTGTGCCGCCGCTTGAGGTGCAGCAAGAAATCGCGCAAATCTTGGACAGCTTTTCGGAGCTGGAAGCGGAGCTGGAAGCGGAGCTGGAAGCGGAGCTGGAAGCGCGACAAAGACAATATATCGCTTATAGATCCGAGCTACTTTTGTTCCAGGTGGCCGGAGCCGACGAGTGGCGCCCGGTGCGAGAAGCCGTGAAACAGGTCGCAACCGCGCGCGGAGTGAAACGTCAGGACTACGGGCTGGGATCACTGGTCCCGATTGTCGACCAGGGCCAATCGGTGATTTGTGGCTACACGGACGACGTCTCAATTGCACTTCCGGGTGGCGAATATGTCGTATTCGGCGACCACACCCGCGCCGTTAAATGGGTCGATACTTCGTTCGCGCCGGGTGCCGACGGAACGAAAGTGTTACGTGGCGTGGATGGGGTCCTCACCCGTTACCTCTTCCACGCGCTGTCCGCGCTCGACATCCCGAGCCGCGGATACAACCGCCACTGGGCAGTGCTTAGAGATATGTCGATCCCCGTTCCTTCGTGTGCCGAGCAGCAGCGCATCACGAAAATCCTGGACCAGTTCGATGCACTCGTCAACGATTTGAGCATTGGGCTCCCGGCTGAGCTGGCGGCGCGGCGGAAGCAGTACGAGTATTACCGTGACAAGTTGCTTACCTTCAAGGAGCTGGCGGCGTGAGTGAGAGCGGAATTGGCGCACCGGGCAGCGGCACGCGGTTCGAGCCGATCGCGGTCAGCTCAGAAAGCACCGTCGTGGCCGAATTCGTGCCCGACGCTTCGACTGCGTCGAGCTACCAGTCTGAAAATCAGCTCGAACACGAATTCATTCGGCTGCTGCAATCTCAAGCCTACGAATTCTTGCCGATTACAAGTGAAGAGCAGCTCGTTACGAACCTCCGGGTGCAGTTGGAAGTGCTCAACGGCATCCACTTTTCTGACGCTGAATGGGAGCATTTCTTCAGCGAGAAGATCGCCGGCGCCAATGAGGGCATTGCCGACAAGACTGTGCGCGTCCACGAAGACCACGTGCAATTGCTCCAGCGCGACGACGGGTCGATCAAAAACATTGCGCTGATCGACAAGTCGAACATCCACAACAACAGGTTGCAGGTGATCAACCAGTACGAGGTTGCTGGCGGCCCCGGCACGCTAACAAACGCAGATGCTCGGCCGGCGAAGTATTCGAATCGGTACGACGTCACCGTGCTCGTCAACGGGCTGCCGATGGTGCATGTCGAATTGAAGCGGCGCGGGGTCGACATTCGCGAAGCGTTCAACCAGATCGACCGTTACCAGCGCGACAGCTTTTGGGCTGGCTCGGGCCTGTTCGAATACGTGCAGTTGTTCGTGATCTCCAACGGCACGCTCACCAAGTACTACTCCAACACCACCCGGCGCGAACACCTGACTGAGGTTGGCAAAAAGGCGAGTGGGCCCAAGCGTAAAACGTCCAACTCATTCGAGTTCACGTCCTGGTGGGCGGACGCGCAGAACAAGCCCATCCAAGAGCTCACGGCCTTTGCGAAAACCTTCTTTGCAAAGCACAGCCTGCTGAACGTGCTCACCAAATACTGTGTGCTCACCGCTGACCGGATGCTGCTTGTCATGCGGCCGTACCAAATCGTCGCTACCGAGCGGATCCTGCAACGTATCGATGTCTCCAGTAATTACAAGACGCTCGGCAGCCTCAAGGCAGGTGGCTATGTGTGGCACACCACCGGCTCAGGGAAGACACTCACGTCGTTCAAGGCCGCCCAGCTCGCATCGCGGTTGCCCTCCGTCGACAAAGTGTTGTTTGTCGTCGACCGCAAGGACCTCGATTACCAGACGATGCGCGAATACGATCGGTTCGAGAAAGGTGCTGCGAACTCCAACGCCTCAACGGCTGTCTTGAAGAAACAGCTCGAAGACCCGAACGCGCGCATCATCATCACCACGATTCAAAAGCTCGCCGGGTTTATCGCTGGCAACAAAGGCCACGAGATCTACAGCGGGCACATCGTCATCATCTTCGACGAATGCCACCGCTCTCAATTCGGCGACATGCACACCGCCATCACCAAAGCGTTCAAGCGATACAACCTATTCGGATTCACCGGCACACCGATCTTCGCTGCCAACTCCGGCAGCGGCGGCAACCCTCAATTGAGGACCACCGAGCAGGCATTCGGCGAGAAACTGCACACCTACACAATCGTGGATGCGATCACCGATAAGAACGTGCTGCCGTTCCGCATCGACTACGTCAACACAATCAAGATCGGTGCGGTTGACGATAAGCAGGTCTCCGCGATCGACACCGAGCGGGCGCTGCTCGCGCCGGAACGTGTGCGGCAGGTCGTCTCCTACACGTTGGAGCACTTCGACCAGAAGACGAAACGTGCCGAACACTTCACGCTTGACGGCAAAAGAGTGCACGGTTTCAACGCACTTTTCGCCACCGCCTCCATCGACGCGGCACGGATGTACTACAACCAGTTCGCCATCCAGCAACAAGATCGCACGCCCGACCGCCGACTCAAAGTGGGCTTGATCTTCTCGTATGCCTCCAACGAAGCCGTCGAGGATGGGGCGCTCGACGAAGAAGCCTTCGATGCCGACGGGCTCAGTGGCGATGCGCGCTCTTTCCTAGAAGACGCCATCCAGGACTACAACGAGATGTTCGGACAGAGCTACAGCACCTCGTCTGACGGCTTCCAGAACTATTACAAAGACCTTTCTTTGCGGATGAAGAACCGCGAGATCGACCTCGTGATCGTCGTTAACATGTTCCTTACCGGTTTCGACGCGACCACGCTGAACACGCTGTTCGTCGACAAAAACTTGCGTGCCCACGGACTCATTCAGGCATACTCGCGCACCAACCGCATCCTGAACTCAGTCAAGACTTACGGCAACATCGTTGCCTTCCGAAATCTGGAAGAAGAAACCAACGACGCCATCGCACTCTTCGGTAACAAAGACGCGCGCGGAGTGGTGCTGCTCAAGCCATATGCGGAGTACTACGGCGAGTATGCGGAGAAGGTCACTGAGCTGGTGGAGAAATTTCCGCTCGGAGTGCCCATCGTCGGCGAAGCAGCGCAAAAGGAGTTCATCGCTGTATTCGGAATGATTCTGCGCTTGCAAAACATCCTCACGTCATTCGACGAGTTCGCCGGGCATGAAATACTCACCGAACGGCAGAGCCAGGACTACCGCAGCATCTACCTGAACTTGTGGGCCGATTTCCGCCAAGAGACGGATGCCGAGAAGGAGTCGATCAACGACGACGTCGTGTTCGAGATCGAACTCATCAAGCAGGTCGAGATCAACGTCGACTATATCCTCATGCTGGTTCAGAAGTACCGCGACGAACGAGGAGACGGAGACGACACCGAGATTCGGGCCGCGATCTCCCGAGCGGTAGACGCATCGCCGTCGCTGCGCAACAAGCGAGACCTCGTAGAAGCCTTCGTCGACTCGCTGTCGACCACGGGTGAAGTCGATGAGGAATGGCGAGCCTTCATCGATGCACGACGCGGCGCTGAGCTAGACGCGATCATCGAGGCCGAAGGCCTCAAGCCGGAAGAGACTCGCGCATTCATGGACACAGCGTTCCGTGATGGTGCTATTCAGGCGGGCGGAACAGCCGTCACGCGCATCCTGCCTCCCGTCTCGCGTTTCGCGGCCCACGGCGGGCACGGCGAGAAGAAGCAGCGGGTTCTCGGACAGCTCGGCGCGTTCTTCGAGCGGTTCTTCGGGCTGAACTAAATCGCGCGGCCGCAATTTTCGGCCTCGGCCAGAGGTGCGTTGACACATGCGAGATAGCAATTTTTGAAATAAGTGAAATGAAGTCCCGAGACTCGGGACGATTTGGATGGGAACCAGATGAGTGTTGCGTGGGTTGTAAGAACCGGTCGTTACGGAGAGCGTGATGCGTGGGCGCTTGAGCATGGTTATTCGGGTGCCGGCTGGGGCGAGATCCCGGACCTCACTGAGTGCAAGACTCGCGAGGAGGTCAGCGCCGCCTTGGCCAAGGTGTACACCGACGCCAGCGATGGAGCCCTCGCCAACCGCACTGGACAAATGTGGGCGATCCGCGGCCGCATCGCACCGGGCGACCTTATGGCGATGCCCCTCAAGACGACTAAACGCATCGCGATCGGCAATGTCATCAGCGGGTATGAGTACCTTGCTGATGAAGAGGACCCAGAACGCCGTCACGTCGTGAGGGTCGATTGGAAGGTGACTGACCTTCCTAGGGCCGCAGTGAAGCAGGATCTGCTTTTCTCGCTAGGTAGTGCGCTGTCTGTTTTCGCCCCGTCGAAGAATCACGCTTTCGAGCGGTTGTGTGAGCTGATGGACAAGGGCGCAGACCCTGGCCAAGTGCCATTCATGAACCCGGCAGTTCCCGCAGGTGCCGACGAAAACCTCGTGCTCGACGACGATGTAGATGAGCCGGAGTTGCACGCCGACATCGACGAGATCGCTCTCGACCGCATCACAGCGAAGATCGAAGAGGAGTTTGCCGGCCACGGCCTGGCAACCCTCGTCACCGAGATTTTGGAAGCCGAAGGATTCCTTTGCATGCAGGCTCCGCCGGGACCTGACGGCGGAATTGACGTTATCGCCGGCAAAGGAGTGCTCGGACTGGATTCACCACGAATCATCGTTCAAGTGAAATCGGGTTCTCAAGTCGGCGACCCAGTCGTTCATCAGCTTCAAGGTGTGATGAGTTCACAGGGCGCCGATCAGGGTCTCCTTGTTGCATGGGGTGGCGTGTCCAAACCAGCGCGGGACTCGCTCAAGGGACGCCAGCTCAGCATTCGGGTCTGGGAGTCTGCGGATATTGTTAGCGCCGTCCTTCGAACATACGATCGCCTATCGGAAGACACGCGCACACGTCTTCCGCTGAAGCATGTATGGATGTTGGCGGACTAATGCCCAACGTTGCCGCCGCTGACCTCGATGATGCGCTTCGTGCTCTCAGCGGCGCGACAGTACCTATCGCCGAAGCGCCAGCGCATGTGCCGGACAGACGAGGTCTCTATGCGCTCTACGCCCCGAAGGGAGCGTGGGGCGAGCTGGGCATTGGATGGCGTGACGGGCCACTTTATGTGGGCAAGGCGGAACGTAGCCTCGTATCCCGTGATCTCGGCACTCATTTCATAACCGGCAAGACCGGCAGCTCGACCCTGCGGCGCTCGTTGGCCGCCTTGTTGAGAGACCCGCTGGAACTCGTCGCTGTTCCTCGGAACTTGGTTAAGCCGAGCCGCTTCGCAAACTTCGCGCTCGAACACATCGACGACAAGAAACTAACCGAATGGATGTGGGCGAATCTACGAATCGCAGTTTGGGCTGCGCCCGACAGCGTTTCGAGTTTGGTTCTCGTCGAACGTGCGGTCTTGGCGCGGCTAGAGCCTCCGTTGAACCTCAAGGACGTTCCGAACCCTTCTCGGATGCTTTCGGCAGCCCGGACGGTAATGGCTAGTCAGGCGAAAACGTAGGCGGATAACGTGCCCTCTCAACGCCTGCCTGTTCTGCAAGACGTCGTTAGCTTCATCATTGGGTACTTCGACGAATATGCAGAAGAGGCCCCCGACGTGGCCCCGGAATCAGTCGCGTGGAGAGTTCGACGGCGCCGCTATGGGTGGCAGATCGACACTCAGCCGAGTTCCGGGGAACTTCTGCTGGGGCCCGGCCCCTTGATCGTTGATGGGCGCACTGGCGACTATTGGAGGACCTCGTCCAGCCCAGTAGATGTATTCGGCGAGCCGGGCGTGCTCGGGTGGTCACAGCTCACGAGCCGGCGCCTCTTCGAGCAGTGGAGGCGCGAACGCGGGCTGCCGGATGGAAACATCCTTCGTGGCGCTACTCACATCGAGTAAAGGGCTTCAGCGCAGGAACCCATTCGGTGTTGTCGGACGGTGTCGCTAACGTCTAGATCATGACCTCAGAGAACGCCGCCGAGTCCGCTTCCCCGGAGCGCGCGAGCATGGCCGCGGCCGCCCTCGATCTAGCCAGCGGGGATCTCGTATCGGTGCGGGGAGGGATCTTGACCAAGGTTCACCGCCCCAACCTTTGCTTAGGCACCAACTGTTGGGTGCACAACCCAAGCGAACATCACATGGTTACTTGGCAGATTGACTGGCGAGAACGAAAACGAACTGCGGAACGGCTCTGCCCACACGGCATCGGGCACCCCGACCCGGACGATGTGGCCTTCAACGCCCGCTTGGGGCGAGACGTTACCAACCATAGCTGTGACGGTTGTTGCGTGGCTCCTCTCTGAGCCTTAGCCGCGCTTGGACTTGACGTGAGCCATCGATTGCAGGAGTTCGACCGCTAACTTTCTTCGCATTGAAGGGACAGCCCGTCGGGCTAGGAAGCTCAGTAGCAGACATGACGAGCTGTACCGTCGGGCGGCGCTGTCGGTGCCGTAGTGAATACTCGGGGCATGACAATCGATCTCTCGTGGATTCTCGCAGTGTTGCCGCCAGCGCTGGCCGCTGCTGCTGGCGCGTATTTCAGTGCACGGCTGGGGGTGGCCCATGCTGAGCGGGCAGAAGCGAGTCGATTTCGGCGGGATTCGGCAGAAGAATTGGTTTCCGCTTTCATGACGCTGAGAGATCTCTTACGTGGCGTGCAGCAAAATCGCGACGTCGAGCCCTGGAAAGCTGCGGTGGTCGTCGCCTACGACGCGATCGAAGACGCGAGGTACCGAACCCCGACGAGTTTTCGGCACCTCAAACAGAGTCTCCGTTCCGCGCTGGGAGAGGCGGTTGGCGGAGTGTCGTGGGCCGACCTCCGATCTCCTCGGGAGCAGGAAGAGCTTTCTGAGTACAACCATCGCTGGAATGAGTACGCGATCGAGTATGTGGGGATGGCGCTGGACGCCATCCGGGAGTGGCGCGACGCTCCGGTGAAAAACGCTCCAAAGGTGCGCCTGCTCGCGTTCGACCGGTGGTTGGCTAAGACGGAACGTTACGTTTCTGGCCAAGACAGCGCTCCGGTGACATAACGTCCGATATCGGACTAGTCCGCGGTCTTTGGTCGGGAAATCCAGTCCATTTATGGTGAAAGAGTCAGAGCGGCCTTGAACGATGCAACATTCCAAGAGATTCGCAAAACGCACGAACTCAGTGGGCTAGGGATTCGTGGCTTGCCGCTGATATCGCCATGCAGACGCCACGGAAAGAAGATCATCGTCGTTTAGGGGTGGTGATTGCCACGCGAGGTCAAAGTCCACATCTTGTGACTTCGGTAGCTGTTCTTCAGAGAGCTGCCGAATAAGGATTCGAGATGGGAGTGCGGCTGCTTGCCCAACAAAAATAGCCTCGCGTCGCCGGAGGCTTGAAAGGGTTCTTACAAGTCCTGCTGTCGAGTCGGGCAACATCCCACGGACGTGTTCTCGGTCACGGTCATTGGTGATTCGTAAAACGATCCAGGTGTTGCATTGGGACAGCACAGTTGCTTCGACCTCGCTAGGTCGCTGCGACACTATCATCAGCGCCAGACCATACTTACGCCCCTCCTTAGCTATGCGTCGGATGGCATCTTTCGCGGCCTCATATTGCGCTTCTCCACTACTAGGAACATAGCGATGGGCCTCCTCGCAGACGAGCAGAATCGGACTTCGCTCTCTCTGGCCCGTTGACTGCCAAACCTTGAGATTGAAAAGCGAGCGAGCAATGACCGCGCTGCATATCCCGGCAACTTCATTTGGAACCCCGGAAAGATCGATGACTCTGACCGGTATCGTGCCGCCGATCAGCACACCAATTACTTCGGCGAAGGGGTCGGTAGCGCTTTCCGCCCAGTCGTTCATAAGGAAGTTCAATCTTGCATCTTGTCGCAGCAGATCGAGTTTCGCCAAAATGCTGCGGTGCGAGTCCTTTTTGCTCTCCGCTGAAATTAGAGACGCCTCGTTCGCCACAAGGTCGTATAGCTTTTGGATACTGTACGGGACAGGTGAGTCAACTGTAATGTCGTCCTTAATCAAGCCGAGCGCATCTGCGCCTTGCCTCCGTGCTTCGAGTAGCGCTGTCTTCACGATGTTGGCTTGGCTGGTGGCCACAAACTCGGTTTTGCCGATTAGCAAGTCGAGGGTCTCTTGTAAGGAGAGAAGCCAGTACGGAAGGTTCAAGGAGCCGTCCGAGGTCGATAGGCGTGAACTTTCCGGGAAGGCCGCCTTGTACTCGTTGTGTGGATCAAGGATCACAATTCTTGGGTTCCAGTGTTCAAGATTCTGACGTTGACCGTGTTCCATTATTGAGTGGATCAGCGCAGAGACTGTGGCCGATTTTCCAGCGCCGGTTGAACCCAATATCGCGCTGTGCTTGCCAAGAAGTTCGTTCAAGTCCGCAAAACACGGGGAGCTATTAGAGCCGACGTGAGTTCCTATTTCTATTTGAGCAACGCCATCGCCGCGTCCATATATCTCCCGCAGTTCCCGCTTTGGCGTGAGGTAGAGCGTTTGTTGTGGCAGCGGAAAAGTTGTAACCCCCCGATCAAATCGAAGTTTCCAGGATTTTTCACCACCGTCTTCGGAGAGGTACCACTCGCCTTCTCCGAGGAGATCGGCTTCAATGATTCGTTCGTCTTCAGCCGCGGCAACGCGGATACCCTTCTCTGCCTCGTACTCGGACTTCAGTCGTAAACGGGTCACGAGACCGTAGAGGATCGTTCTCCCGTAATGCATTCGGACTACTGAACCAAATTGACCGATGGCGTATGTTTCGCCTGCGTAAACGCGCGAGAGCTCAGAGATCGAGCTGGCAAGCTCAGCCACGATATGTGCCCCGTCGACCTCGATGATGTGACCTATCGCGAGATTTGGCACTTCTGCTGCTGGGCTTACCGAAATCATTGTTCTCCTTCAGCGATTCGCGCTAGGGTCTCGAACTTCCACCAGGGAAGGTCTGTCTCAGCTTTCTCCGAGGTCAATCCGTGCCAGAAACCAGTTCTGCCGAACGTCAGCACATTTGGCCCGATTGTCGGATCTTGCAGCCAGCCGCTTAGGGACTCGGGCGGCTCCTCGTCGCCGATGAAAGCGACGACAGTAAGCCGCCCATCCGATTGCCGAAGAGCGTCATCGACCTCAGCGTTAATATGTGTATCGCCGAAGCTATAACCACTGATTAGCAGCAGCCGTGAATCGCCAGGTGGGGGATTGAGAACTTTCCGCGCACGTTGAATCAGTTGGGCGAATGGGTCTCTTTGGGCTTCGGCATACTTCGTGGATGCGGGCCAGATCATAACTTGAGAGGCTTCCGGCGAAGGTCGTTGGTTACGAGTGCTGCGTCGGCGTGGGAACGGGTCCCCTGCTAGTTTTGCCCAGTCGATCGAACCGTGGAGTTTGAGTACGCGGGCGGATACCCCCTCCCGCGAAAAAGTACTCTCTGGACTCCACCATCCATTGGGCCCACCTTCTAGACCGTCAGCGTAGATTACCTTTTCGAGCGATAGCGCATCCTCGATGAAAGTGTCGTAGTTAAGAACCAAGTAATCGAAAGTGCGATTAGTTCTGCGACCGGGTCTAACGGACCGGTGCATTGCGGCGATCAACTTCCGGTGATGGTGCAGATCGTTGGGAACTTTGCATCCTTCTATTTGGTGCGCGATTGAGAGTTTTATTGCTGCTAACGACTCTTGGAGCTCTTCAGCAGAGTAATCAGCCGCGCCGATGGCTAAACGAACAGGGCTGCCGGAATGAAGATCTCTCCGTGTCGCGATCGCTAGATGGTCGCTTAGTTCGCTTAGGAAGTCTTCGATATTGCTTCGCTTGCCTCCGTCAAACTCATCTTGGACGGCCCTGAGCACGGATTTGGTGTCTTCGTCCAGCGCATCATCGGCGAGAACCGCCGCAGTTAGCTCCGCCATCAGAGGCATAGATTCGCAATAGCTTGTCCCCGCTCCGAAAAGAAAAGCGATGCTGTCACGGGCTAACAGTTCGTCTAACTGAGAAAGAGCTTCGGAAAAAATGGGGTGATTTCTGATTGGAGCGAAAGAATCTTCGGACATCATCACGCCTCCTGACGGAATAAAGCGATCGAAATGCGTCAAGTTGCCACGCACACCGCTTGCACCCAGCACTATGGCACATATAACAATCGCGAGTGCCCAACGACGCTCAATTGGTGGCGTCACTGTTTCCACCAGGCGAACTATCGTTCCGCCACGAATCCGACTAACGGGCAACCAGCGGCTGCCCACGCGTGAATGTGCGTGCGACTGCTGACGCCTGCCCTGGGTGTTCTAACCTCAGCGTCACGAGAATCGCAAAACGTTGGCATAACGGGTCTGCTGCAAAATCAGCTAGCGGGTCAATACGTCACCTATTCAAGTAGCGGACCCGATACTCGAATGGTTGCTTTGCGCTAAGACTTAAGGCCACCAACGCTTATGCGTCTTCTCGGACTAAGTCGGCGAGCAGGGATGGATAAAGATTTTCAAGCGCCTTGTTGTTGCGGAATCTCGGAAGCGGCAATTGGAACACTGGACGCTGCCCATAGTGCAATTCGAGAGTTGGGTTTCGTGGGAAGCGCGCTTCCGATCCCATGTCCTCATCTGAGTACGGCCGTAAGTCGATGACTGTCAGTTCGGTGAGACTAGCCCTGGACCACGCGGTTGTCCGCACCGTGGCGTTCTGGTGGCCCGCGGTATCAGTTAAGCCCGAAACCTGCGCGTGAATTGCGAGATTCGCGGTAAAGGCGTAAACGTCGTCGCCGTCGATTTGGGAGTCTTGGATGCTGCTGGTGATGTATTCGATGGGGGATCCCGCCGCGAGAGCGTGAATCTGATTCAGCAACTGTTGGTACCAGTGTGGCCACTTGTCTCTGCCCCAAAGCAATACTCGCAGGTTGGCGGATTCGTTGGAGCTGGTGATCGCTTCGCTGATCGCTTCGAGCGCGGTCCACGTAGTGGCCTGGTCGGTAGACGGCATTCAGTACCCTTCCGGTTAGTGGTTCGAAGAGTGAAGGTTAGCGTTGACGCGATTCCGTGAAGTTCCGAATTAGTGAGCGAACTAAAGTCGCAGCGACCTCGTCCGCTCCTCGGTCTAGCGCAGCGCGCGACACAGACTCGTCAGGCAACACATGTACGGGCCCGCTCTCCATGGTCATTGGCGCACTGTTACGTGGGGGTTGCCCAGCCACGCCGATCGTCACCATCGATTTCGAGCTCAGCCCGATGCCGATAGCAATCTTGGTCGCTCTTGTCATGTCGAGCTGGCCCACAAGGCGAAGCGCTGACGCGACGCGAGCGGTCGCGTCCCCTGAGTCCAAAATCTGGCCCATCTGGTCGCTGGGGAGGCGAAATGCTATGGCTGTCTGTCCGTCCGTTGACACTCTGACGGTCGCGAGTGATCCGCTCCGTACGGTGTTCCAACCTCCCGTCGCAGTCGGGGGGACGTTAAGTCGAACTGCGTCACTCGCTTGGTCGATATCGAGCGCTTCAGTAGCACTCACTAACCCCGCGGAACGTACGTGGGATGGGACTCCGGTGAGAACCTGCTCCAGCATGCGCGACGACAAGGGCTGACCGTCTAAGGGAACGACGTGCACTTCCAAGAGGGGGTCGCTCGATGAACCTAAACCCCTGTTTGCGTTATTGCCCTCTAGCCAAGCGACATCCACGATGCCGTCGAGTGGTTCGAACTCTAGTAGCCCCGGAGACTGCTCCAAGCTTCTGATTGCTCCAGCCGCAGCTTGCTGCGCCTCAGCGACTGTCTCAAAGAACTTGAAGAATCGACCCGACCCGTAGTCGCCGAGCGCTCTCTCAAACACTTGCTGCGGTTGGTCGAGCTCGACACCTGTTTTCCGAAGAACAAAGCGAGGTTTCCCTAAGCGTTCGGCAGTAGTCCATTCGTCGTGAGTAGCGGAGCGTCCTGTCTCAGGAAAGATGGTGCCGTAGTGGGGGCCGAGAAGAAGGAGGTAGGCATCACTCGACTCGACCGCTCGAATGCATGCCTCGCGACTAGGAATGGGCTGCGCGGTGAAATCTTCGAAGCGCACTGGCTCGTGGCCCATGGCCATGATTAGGCCAGGAAGTGCGTCGCGTTCGGCTTCGAGTCCGTTGCGGACGCTGCTTATAAAAATCTTCACTCTTACATTGTGCTTGAATCCGCCGACAACATCTCAAGTTCTTGTCGGTACGGACCTCATGATCGGGTCGCTGTTGCGGCTTCGTACCCACAACTGTAAAGAGAAATGCGCCGACAGCGTTTTCAAGCGAGAGGGATAACGGGGGATCGCTGGGCGGTTGTGGAACAAAACCTGTCTTAGCGTGGAACAAGCTCTAGCAAATTCGAGAAGTGCCCAATGGCCGCAAGGCCACTTCGATTTAATGAAAGGGCCACAAGTGGCGGTTTCATTCTTTGAAACCGTATTCTTCATTCAATTGATTGAGCACGGAGATCTTGACGAGATCTATCCGTTCGCAGGAGACCCTGATGGCATTTCGGGTCGCTGATCCTGCCCGAGGCTTCGTTAACGACGAATCAGCCTGCTTTTGGGCAGGCTGAATTGTTTCGGTGAAGCGGTAGCGGAAGTGGTGTCTATATTTTGGCGCTGATTACCCTGGTGGTGCGGCGGCCTGAGCGGTGACTAGGCGGGCCAGCGGGCGCTTGTTCTCGTCTTTTCGACGGCGTGCACGTATGGGCTTCTCGACGGCTTTATCTCGAAGCTTCAATATAAAAGCGGCTATCGAACGCAGGTTGAACGAGCTGATAGCGAGGGCGGGGACGAGATAGTTCGAGCTAAATCCGCGGCCAGAGCGCTTCCCGCGGTTTCCCAGGTCTTCTCGGTTTGCATCCTTGAACCGCGAGTTGGAGGCTTCGACGAGGTTGCGCATGCCGTAGTAACTTGCCCACTCTTCGCTCTTGTAGGCGAACCGTTGCAGGTGCTTGAGCGGCTGGAGGCGACGCGACTTACCTCCGCGCTTCTCGGACTTGACGACTGTCTCCGGAATCATCAACGGAATCATGATGCTGTTCTTGCCGTTGAGCGGAGCGTGTGGCACGGGGACCCGGTTGGATAGGTGAAGCGTTGGTAGCCGTCAGGGTCAGGCAGACCCTTGGCAATCATGCGGTAGTGGCTTCGGTTCTTTAGACGAGCGAGGAGGGCGGCGCGTTTCTGGTTGTAGTCGATGACGAGTTCGACCCCCGCTTTGCGGGCAGGGATATGGAACGTTTCGACTCGACTGTTGTTGTGGGCGCGGTCTGCCATGACGAGAAAACGGTCAAGGTCGAAGGCAGCCTTGTGTCGCTCAATGAGCTTCATTCCGTGCCCGACGAGCGCGCCGGGCTTATGAAAGCTGATGGCGGTGACGACGGATGGGAACAGCTCGCTTTCAGAAGGGCGATTCCAGGCTGTTGTTGCTGTTTCGACTTCGTACCCGGCGATATCGGTTTTCGCCCCCTTGCCGTCGTGGTTATCACCGCGACAATTTGGATTAAATACGGTGGTCAGAGCCCGATTGGGGGGTACAGTTTCTTCAGCAGGCTCGACTTGGCTGTAGGAGTAAGGCCGTCGGAGCTTAACGAAATGGAGCAACACCATGGCAACACTTCTCTGGATCATCGCGGCAATTCTCGTTATTTCTGGCATCGTCGCGATCTTTCGCCGCCAGCTTATCTGGGGCATTGTGCTCATCGTCTTGGGACTGCTGGTTGGTCCAGGTGGTGTGAGCCTCTTCACCTAAGGCCGCGGACCAGCGCGGTATGGAGCGCACGCCGAGTCCTGTGCTTCCCGACCGGGAGCGTGGGTCAGTAGTCGCTGCGCTGGCTATGTGGTGAGTCGCGGTGTAATGATTCCGCGCTTTTGCTGGTGACAGGGTGTGGCCGGGGGAGGTGCTGTCGTTCTGCGCCCCCAAGACCGGGTGTTGCGCGTCTCACCCTCTGCCGGATTTCGTCTGCGCGCCAGAGGAGGGCCGACCAGCGCCCCATTCCGGCTGCACTACGAAACCAACCGGGACAGGCCCGCGATCGGGGCCGCCGCTCGGTTAATCACTTGTGACCAGGTCGTTTGCATCTAAGAGCTCCTCGGTAGCAACAGCTTCGGCATAGCCGTTCGCCACGGGTACACCGCGGACGAGAATTGGTCCTGCGTGCGGTTGAACACGACGCCGAAGGCTCCCCGACTGCCCTCACCCCGTTATCGCGCTACCCCTATGAGAACCAGTCACCGACCGGCGCCCTTGAGTCCGCAGCGCTCGTGCTTGCTCTCTGGTGGGTTTGAGTTTATGCGACATGGGTAACTAATTGGCTCGACCCGGCACGTTTTCCAGTGCGTGCCGCGGTCATCGGGCTCGCGCTCGTCGGGCTCATCATGAGCGTCTCAATCTTTGAATCATTCGGCGATCGTGGTCTGACCTTCGCGATCGCGTACGTCGTGCTCCAGATCGGCCGCAAGGTATTCATGATCGCCGCCGTAGCCCGCCATAATCGCGATCTGTCCCACGATTTCGTCCGCGTCCTCATTTGGCTTGCTGCGTCGGGTGTCTTTTGGATCCTCGGCGGGCTCGTGTCGATCGAATTTCGGATCTGGTTCTGGCTCATTGCGTTCGGGATTGAATACATGTCGGGAGCGGTGGGATTCAGGCTTCCCGGACGAGGTTCGGCACGGATCGAAGACTGGGACATCTCCGGTTCGCACATCGCCCAACGCAGCGCCCTGTTCGTCATCATCGCGCTTGGTGAATTGTTTCTCGTTACCGGCTTTGCGTTCGTTGCCCAGGAGCCTTCCGTCGTCGGCGTCGCCTCTGTACTGCTCGCATTCGTCAACACGGTGACCCTGTGGTGGCTCTATTTCGACCACGCTGAGCGTGCACGGGTGAAGCGATCGCTCGTGCCGACAAACCGGGCCGAATTGGAAATCGCGCGTACACCTGCACTCACGCCATTATTGTCGCGGGGATCGTGCTCGGTTCGGTGGCAGACAAAGAGGTCCGCGGTCATCCGGATGACGCCGTTCGTGCTTTTCGCCGTGATGGCCGCGATTCTCGTAGCGACGGCGGCGTGGGAGACCGTCACCCGCGTGCGCGCAGGGGAAACGATGAGCAGGCAGGGTAGGGCCAGTTTTCGGTAACGGGAGCTGATGTCGCACAACTGAAGCGGGTGAGCACATTCGATACGGTCGATTGAGGCAGGCGCAGGTTTTTCCCGATCCGGTGCGGACTCCACCGTCGAGTGAACCTCGACGCGAGGATGTGCTGCTCGGTGTGACCAAACCTTCAGCAGTCCCCTTCTTTAGATCCTCAAAGCTACGGATCTATTCGGGCCGGACTGCTGGGATGTCCGCTGGTGTTGGAACGATTCGCGGCCTAGCCTGGAATCGGTTTCCGCGCTTTCAAAAACTGCGGTTCCTGATCAGGACTTTTTCAATCGAATGAAACCGCCACAACCTGCCGTTCCTGGACTCGGTTGTCTCCCACGTCATCTTCGCGTTGCGTGAAGCGCACTTGAGCCCGTCGTGCAACGCACTCAAGCGCGCGACAAACAGTGCCGATTCGTCAAAGCTCCACCGTTGAGAGGGCGCCAATTGACGAAGTAATAAGTGAAATATCGTGTCTTTGTCGAGAGATTCATTCGAACTTCATGGTTATTTCATAGAAACGTGTGGTTCTATTTGGGGATGGACTCCTTTATGAAGCCCACATTTGTCGTGCTGGAAAGCTCGACCCTTCGACTGCGGGAGGGTGTGAGCAACCGGTGAACCTATTCCCACGCCCGCGATTGATTCGTGGCTCCGCGCTTGAGCGGGCCATAAGCGCGCCGACCCTGCACACTCAGCGACTCGTGTTGCGCCCTCACCGCATGGACGATGCCCAGCGCTGGCAAGAGATCGAATCGTCGCCCGATGTGCGCGCCTACACCTCATGGCCCAAACGCACCGCTGCCGAGTCGCGTACACACCTTAAACACCGCACCAAGCATGTTGAGCTCAAACAGGCCGACGACTTTTTGGCGTTAGCTATCGAACACGACGGAAAGTTAGTGGGGGATGTCGGGCTGCATTTGCGGTCAGTTTCGCCCTCGACGCGTTTCGCGGAGATCAGTTGGATTCTGCACCCCGATAGCTATGGCCACGGTTACGCGGCTGAAGCCGCCACAGCAGTGATGGAATTCGCTTTCGCTGAAGTGCAGATTCGGTGGCTGGTGGCGATCGTCGATCCGGCCAACGCGGCATCCATCACGCTGGCTAGCCGCTTGGGCTTCACCCAGCTCGACAACGTTGAGGGGGCGCTGACTTTCGTCGCAAGCGGCCCACCCGCACGCCGCCAGAAGCCATACCGCGCAAGCTGACGTGCGCCCGTCCGGCGAAGGTGGAAATGCGGTGCTAGCGTGGCACCCACACCGTCGAAGGGAACGTCATCATGGCGAAAAAGGCCTACACTCCGGAGCAGCAAGTGGATCGGCTGCGGATTTACAACGTCGTCGCAGGCAGTCTGCATCTGCTGCAGGCGATCGGCTTTGCGGTGGTGCTCACGATGCTCAGTTCTCAGGTGCTGTTTGCAGTAACAGCCGACTACTTGGCCGGGCCTCCCGGGGTGCCGATCCCGCCCGAGCGCGTCACGCTGTTCGAAGTCAACATCGGCATCGGTGTTGTTGTGTTCCTCGCTCTCAGCGCGCTATTCCACTTCCTCATCTCTAGCCCGTGGTTCTTCGGCCGCTACAAGAATGGCCTTCTGCAGAATCGCAACTACTTCCGCTGGACCGAATATTCGCTGAGCTCGTCGATCATGATCTGGCTCATCCTGGCCATCAACGGTGTAACCGACATCGCCGCCCTGGTCGCCGTATTTGCGGTGAACGCCGCGATGATCCTCTTCGGAGCGCTGCAGGAAAAATATGAGAAGCCGGGCTCCGGTGGGCTTCTGCCGTTCATTTTCGGCTCGATGGTTGGTATCGTGCCGTGGATCTTGATCCTCATCTTCTTCCTGCGCCCCGGAAGTGAAAACGAGGTTTCCCCACCCGGCTTCGTCGTCGGCATCGTCATTTCGCTGTTCTTGTTCTTCAATACCTTCGCGATCAACCAGTGGCTTCAGTACAAGCAGATCGGCAAGTGGAAGAGCTACCTGCAGGGCGAACGCACCTACATCACTCTGAGCTTGGTTGCCAAGACTGCACTCGCCTGGCAAGTGTTCTCGGGCGCAATCATCCCGGCGATCACTGGCTAATTCTGAGGCGCTGCTAACTCACTAAACACGCAGAAACGCACCCCGAGCAAAGCTGCTTCGGGGTGCGTTTCGTGTTTGTGCTGGTTGTGGCTGATCGCTGGAACCCGAGCGCACCAAGGTGGCTAGCCCCACCGCTAGAGACGGTCTGGGAAACTCACTACTCATCGAGAGCGAGGCTCTCGCTTGGTCCCCGCGCGTTTCACGGTCATTATCGCCACGAATGGCGTTGTCGCTTGCGCACCACTTGGAAGGCGGAGTAAGTGACGAGCTGAGACCTTCCGAACGCAGCCGGGTTAAGGCCTACGCGCGACGGCTATTCGAATCTCAAAATTCCGCCCAGTTATTGAGTGGCTACATGGCCAAGCGGGCGGTGCGGCATTCTTTCTCAGTCTCGGTGGACGACATTTCAGATCTGCGCCGCGACCGCCGACTGGCCTTATCAGGCGTAAGCGCTCCCATCTCGCGAATGTCCGCGTCCGATGTTGTCGAAGGCTATGTGTCGGAGAAGGATCTCCCCATTCTTGTTCAGGAGTATCTTCTGCGAGAAGCTGTTAAGGGAAACGTAATTCTGCGCGTTCCGTCACGTGAAGCACAGGTGGGCCCTGTGTTTGTGGCAGCCGATCTAGCTGATTGGAATCGCCCCAGAGAGCAAAGGCAGGCGCGGATAATACTCGGCGAACTAGACCCGGCAAAGCAGCACGATGATCACGGTTGATCTTGGCGAGCTTGAACCCGCGGCTGCTGCGGCATGGCACGGGCTCATCGACGTCTCGGAGATACTGCCTCAGGGGTGGGCGGTCGCTGGCGGGCAAATGGTTTACTTGCACTGCGCACAGAGAGCGACGTTTCCCGAACGACCAAGCGCTGATGGCGATGTTGTCGTAGATGTTCGCGCCCACGGATACGCACTCCGAGACTTTGTCGCTGCGCTCAAGCACGTTGGTTTTCGATCCGCGGGTTCGACCCTACAGGGATACCAACATAGGTGGGTTCGAGATGACGCTCAGATCGACGTACTGGTTCCACGGCACCTCGGGCCGATTGCTGAAAGGCGAGACAAGGTGACCGGACTATCGACCATTGCTGCCCCGGAGCGCAGCATCTTTTGAACCGTTCAGAGCAGATCGAAGTGCTGATCGATGGGCGACGAGGCGTAGTTCACCGTCCCGACTTAATGGGTGCACTCTCCTCCAAAGCAGCCGCTTTCAAGGAAATTCTTGTAGAGGAAGCCAAAGATAGGCACCTCATTGATGTGCTGACGGTGGCAGGATTTGTTTCACGACGAGAGCTAAGTGGGCGCGAGCCCTGGGAGAAGCTCGAAAAGCATAGAGTGGCGAACGCAATCGGAGCAATCCGGTACCGACCTGACATTCAAGCAAGGTTTGACGACAGTGATGAGCGGCTGGACTTGTTGGTGCTCGCGCTGCGCTACTTCGGGGAGTAGTCGCGAGCGACGCGACAACCGTTCAGCCGGACCGACTCTGCCGTTGACCAAGCCCAAACCCGAGGTAGCGCAGCGCGAAGCCTTTTCTCTAGGGCTAGATGCGAACAATCGCCTTGCCCACGTTTGCGCCGTTCATCATGCCAGTGAAGGCGTCGAAAGCGCTATCGATCCCATCGGTGATGGTTTCGTCATAAACGATCTTTCCTTCGCCCAGCCACCCCTGCATTGCTTCAGCAAACTGAGGTGCGAGGTAGAAGTAGCTGCCCATTGTGAAGCCCTTGATCGTCAGACCACGAGTCACAATGTTCTGGCTGTTGTGGATGCCGGTGTCGCCTTTGGCGTTATAGAGCGAGATCGCGCCACAGATTGCCGCGCGGCCGCCATCCTTGAACGCTCCGAGTGCTGCCGAGAGGTGCTCGCCACCAACATTGTCAAAGTAGACGTCGATTCCGTCGGGAGCTGCAGTGTGAAGCTGTCCGGCGATGTCACCGTCACGGTAGTTGAAGGCTGCGTCATAGCCGTACTTGCTCGTGAGAAGTTCGACCTTCTCGGCGGTGCCGGCACTGCCAACAACGCGTGCGGCGCCAAGGATTCGAGCAATCTGGCCGACCATGGTTCCGACTCCACCTGCAGCGCCCGAGACGAACACGGTGTCGCCTTCCTTGATGTGAGCGATCTGGGTGAGTCCGGTCCAGGCGGTGATTCCGGTGATGCCGAGAACGCTGAGGAACAGCGAGGGCGAGATGCCGGGGACGCTGGGGAGCGCCTTAAAGTGCTCGGCAGGGCCTTGCGCGATGTCGCGCCATCCACGTTGGTGCTGCACGAGCGCACCGACGGCGAGCGCGTCATCCTTCGATTCGATGACCTCTCCGACGGCCGCGCCTCCCATGGTTTCGTGGAGGGAGTAGGGCGCAACGTACGAGCGGCCCCCGTTCATACGACCACGCATGTACGGGTCAACCGAGATGAACGAATTGCGAACGCGAACTTCGCCTCCAGCCAACTCGGGAAGTTCAACCTGAACCTTGACGACGTTCTCGCTGGTGGGTTCACCGGCTGGGCGTGAAGCAAGTTGCCATTGCGTGCTTATGGTGGTGCTCATGTGGTGCTCCTTGAGTTTCTGAATGTGCTGAACGCGGGTGAAGCGCTATGACTTGTCGGCGACGATGCGCTCGGCAATGGCAACGGATGATGCGGGGTTCTGCCCCGTGTACAGCTGACCGTCGACCACCACGTAGGAGGCGAAGGGCTCGGGGGCTTTCGAGTAGTCGGCGCCCAGTTCAACGAGACGATCTTCAACGAGCCACTTGGCCTTGGGGGCAAGACCGCCAATCTCCTCTTCGCTATTCGCGAAGCCCGTCATCTTGCGGCCCTTGAGAACCCATTCGCCGGTCGCCTTGTCGTTTGCGGCGAGGAGTGCGGCGGGAGCGTGGCAGAGCACACCAAGAGTTGTGTTCGATTTCACGGCTTCAACGATGAGCTGGCCAGAGTTGTCGTCGACCGCGAGGTCTTCCATGGGGCCGTGGCCGCCGGGGTAGAAGATCACGTCATAGTCACCGGCGTTGACGGCATCCAAGCGAAGTGGATGCTGCATCACGGACTGTAGGCCGGCGATGCGTGCTTCGAAGTCGGCGACGCGTTCTGCAGAGCCGACACCACCTTCGCTGAGGCTTACGGCGTCGAAAGTAGGGGAGGCGCCTGCGGGGCTGGCGACCTGAACCTTCCAGCCGGCTTCGCTAAAGATGCGGTACGGCTCGAGGAACTCTTCTGCCCAGACACCCGTGGGGTGATGTGTGCCGTCGGCGAGCGTCCAGTGTGATGCAGCCGAGAGAACCATTAGTACGTTTGTCATGACAACTCCTTATCAAACCGATTGGCTCCTTACCAAACCAATTGGTTCGACAGTACGTCGGCGTGTAGGCTAAGTCAAACCAACCGGTTCGATTTGGAGGTGTTTGGTGGTTTCGACAGAAATGCCGCGTGATCAGCTCCGTGGCCGCGAAACAAAACAGCGCGTGCTAGAGGCCGCAGCGGCCGAGTTCGCCGAATACGGCGTTGCCGGTGCGCGCATCAATCGCATTGCAGAAACAGCGAAAGCGAGCAAGGAACGCATCTACGCGTGGTTCGGCGATAAGGATGCGCTCTTCGACCACGTGATGCAGACCGGTCTTGACAGGCTTGCCCACGCGGTGCCGATCGACGCAGACCTCGTCGAATACACCGTGCGCCTGCACAACTATTTCGTCAACGACCACACCGCTCAACGCGTCACCATGTGGGCGTGGCTGCACGATGTCGACACCCTTGGATCGTTCTCCGAAGGACGTGTCGAAGGTTATCGACACAAACTCGAGGTTATCCGCGATGCTCAACACCGTGGCATTGTCGACAACACCTGGAACCCCGAAGAGCTGCTAGCTCTACTGCTCGCCGTCGCCAGCAACTGGGAACGCGCGCCCGCAGAATTGCGCTCGCTGGGTTCTGCCGAATTTGCCGGAGACTTAGAGGCCTGCAGCGCATCGGTGCGCGAAGCTGCCCGACGCCTCGTCGAGCCTCGGAGCTGAACTAGCGCCCGTTACTCTGGCGGTCGACTTGTGCTCGATCGCACTACCAGGTCATAGCCAATCGGAGTGTTCTCGGGTATCTCAGGGTGCTTGCCGGGAATGAGCAGGTTCATCAGAATTTCGACGGCATGCTCGCCCTGCGCCTGGGGATACTGCGAGACCGTGGTGAGTCCAAAAAATTCTGAGAGTTCGTGACCATCGATTCCGATAATGGAGATATCGCGTGGCACGACCAAACCTAGATCGCGTGCGGCAAGAATGCAGCCAATGGCCATCTCATCGGAGGAAGCGAAGATTGCCGTAGGGCGCCGTAGCGGACTGCCGAGGAGCTGCTTTGCAGCGTGATAGCCACCCTGAATCGTGAAATCAGCGGTGGCAAAAAACTCTGGTCGTGGCTCAATCCCGGCCTTGCGCAACGCGGCCTCGTAGCCGTGGCGGCGATTGGTAGGGATGTGGAATTCGAGATCGTAGTCTTCGGAGCCACCAATGTGCGCAATGCGCGTATGGCCAAGCGCCAACAAGTGACCGGTAGCAAGACTCGACACTGCGTCATCGTCTAAGGTCAGGGTTCGCACACCCTCGATCGGGCCACCCACCCCCACAACAGGTTTGCCGAACGCATGAAGCCGCTCAACCTCGGCGGCAGAAAGCTTCAGCGAAACAGTAATGATCCCGTCGATCCGTTTTCGCTGCAAAAACACATCGAACACAGTCTCGCGTTCAGCGACGCTCCCCGAGAGGTTGTACAGCGTGACGTCATAACCGTGTCGCATTAACGCTTGCTGGGCGCCTTCCACGACCGAGGTGAAAAACCAGCGGGCCAAATAAGGCACCATGAGCCCAACATTTTTGGTGCGACCCGAAGCCAAACTCGACGCGGTCGATGACACGACATAGTCGAGAGCGGCCGCGGCCTCCGCAACTTTTTCACGAGCGGACGCCGATACAGGGCCATTTCCGCTGAGCGCTCGCGATACCGTGGCCGTTGAGACCCCAGCACGCTGGGCAACGTCTTCGATGCTCACCATCAGTTGCCCTTCTTTGGATTCTGACGAGATTGGATGCCGACCGGCAGTCAGCGTGCCGTTGCCGATTCTAGCGACCGGGCACCCATTCGCGTGAACAGGCTTACGCGCGCAACCACACAGTCGTGTCTGCAGGCAGTTTTCCGTCGCCGAGCGGACCGCTCGCAAGCAGCACCTCGCCGGCGGGTAGCGCGACCGCAGCATCACCCGTGTTGGCGTACACACGCACGTCGCCATTGCGCAGCGCGAGCACCGTTTTGTCGCCAGAGTCGAGCCACTCGAGCTCGCCCATGCCGAGTTCGTGGGCTCGGCGCAGGGCGAGTGCCATCATGTACATCGTGAGGGTCGAGTCGCTGACGTTGCGCTGTGCGTCGCGGGCGAACGGAGCCCAGTCTGCGGGTTGTGGTAGCCATGAGGCAGCCGTGGGTCCGAAGCCGTAGGAGGGGGCGTCAGCCTCCCAGGGGATCGGCACGCGGCATCCATCTCGACCGTAACGTTCCCCATTGGTGCGGAACCAGGTGGGGTCTTCGCGGGCCTCATCGGGAAGGTCGATTACTTCGGGCAAGCCAAGCTCTTCGCCCTGATAGAGGTAAGAGCTCCCCGGAAGCGACAGCATGAGTGCCGTTGCAGCCCGCGCACGATGTAAGCCCAACTCGGGATTCGGGAGACCGGCGGAGCGCGGGCCAATACCGTGGCCTTGAGGGTTCACCGCGGTGAGCGCGAGTCGTGAGGCATGACGAACAACGTCGTGGTTTGAGAGCACCCACGTGCTGGGCGCGTCAACCGCAGAGAACGCGCTAATCGATGCATCAATGACAGCACGAAGTGGCTCAGCCGCCCACGGAGTTTCCAAATAGGGGAAATTGAAAGCCTGATGCATCTCATCGGGACGCACCCAGTTGGCCATGTCGGTGAGAGGATCAACCCACGCCTCAGCGGCGAGAATGCGCTCGCCGTCGTAGCTGTCGAGAACGCGGCGCCATTCGCGGTAAATCTCGTGCACGCCATCCTGAGCCCAGTACGGTGCTCGGGATGCCGCAAGCTCGGCAGCGTCGGCAGCGGTACCGGTTCCGCCCATGCTGCCGCCCGCGACGGGAGGGGTCCAGTCGGGTAGGCGGTCGGCTTTGATCATTCCGTGGGCGACATCCACTCGGAATCCATCGACGCCACGGTCGAGCCAGAACCGAAGCACGTCTTCGAACTGGCGGCGAACCCACGGATTGTGCCAGTCGAAGTCGGGCTGGGTGCTGTCGAACAGGTGCAGGTACCACTGGCCGGGGGTGCCGTCAGAATTTTCGGTGCGGGTCCAGGCTTGGCCGCCGAAGACGGAGTCCCAGTTGTTGGGCGGGAGTTCGCCGTTCTCGCCGCGCCCTTCGCGGAAAATGTAGCGGGCGCGCTCATCGCTGCCGGGTGCTGCGGCGAGCGCTTCTTGGAACCAGCGGTGATCACTTGATGAGTGGTTGGGAACGAGGTCGACGATCACACGCAGGTCGAGTTCGTGAGCACGCGCTGTCATCGAGTCGAAATCGTCGAGCGTGCCGAAGAGCGGGTCGACGTCGCAGTAATCGGCAACATCGTAGCCGGCATCGCGTTGCGGCGAGGTGTAGAAGGGCGACAGCCAGACGGCGTCGATGCCGAGCTCAGCGAGTTCCGGTAATCGGTCACGGATGCCGAGCAAATCCCCCATTCCGTCGCCATTAGAGTCGGCGAACGACCGGGGGTAGATCTGATAAATCACGGCGGAACGCCACCATTGGCTGCTCGGGAGAACGCTAGTCATAGTCGCCACAGTATCGCTTTCTTTCAGAATAGCTAAGCGCTTGCACACGCGTTGTTCTGATTTCTCCCCGAAAAGGTTGTTCATTTCGGCAATGCGGGCGTGCCGCGCCATTGCCCTATGGGGCATAGATGAAAGCGCTTGCAGTTTGCGACGGCTTCACTGACGAAAGGCAGCACCAACGAGAGTGAACAACGGCGCCTCAGCGCGGAAGTGCGCCAGCTCACGCGCTCAGCGCCCGCCAGAGCCCTGCTCTACCGAGGGCTCACGTGCCGCATTTGCATGCTGTGTTTGGTGTTAGTTGACGACTCGGGTGTTAGGTTCTGGTTGTCGTGGACGAGCGCGCGTGGGGCGCCCGCGCTAGGAGAGTGGAGTCGGATGCCGTTGGTCGCCAGCAGAGAACGATCTGCCGCCCCCTTTCTGCGAGCGCTGGCGATTGAGTCCTTGTGGGCGGTAGCGGCTGTTGCCCTCGCCCTCACCGTGGTGACCCACTTGGCGGGGCCCGCAGGCCGGGCCGAGCTGATGTTTCTCGATGGCGACTCGATGATCGTGCCGCTGTTCTCGCACTCCATCCTTGAGGGCACTGCGGAACAGTGAGCGATGTCTGCGGTGCTGAACTTTGTGGGGCTCTATCTCGCCTTTCGTGTTGCCGCCGTCACCATCGCCAAGGGAAACCGGGCGGCGCTTGCGGCAACCGCGGGGTTCGTGGCGGTATGTATGACCGCGCTGACGGAGAGCAACGGTGACGGTGACAGCCTGCAACTTGCCTCCCTGCTCGCGATGACCACTTACTATGCCGCGACCGTTCTCGGCGCGGTTCTCACCGTCAGACTCACGCGCCGCATTCTCGAGACCATTTCGCTGCAGCGAGTGCTCGCGATAACGGTGTTTGTCGTCGCAACCGTGTCGGTGTTCTCCAATCCGCTCTATCTCGCTTGGGTCACCGCCCCGCTCGTTCTCGTTGTGCTTGTCGTGTGGGCGGGGGCCGTGTGGGGGCGATCTCCGACGTGGGCTCTCGCCGCGCTTGTTGGAGGGTCTGTGCTTGGGTTGTTGCTCAGGATCCCGTTGGCGCCGTGGATCGTGGCGAACCCCGATAACTATTTTCAGCCGGGGCGTGCACGCGGGTCCTTCGCCTACTACTGGTCTCTCCTCGTCGAGCGACTCTCAAGCCCCGCGGGTGTTTTCGCAGTCGCGATGGTGATTGCGTTGAGCTTGCTCGGCGCATGGCTAACGGTGCGCTCGCTGCGACAGGGCGCAATCGCCTCGGCCGTTGTGGCGGCGTACTCCTGGTTCGCCCCACTGGCTGCCACCGTCGGGTTCATCCTGATGGGCACCGAAGCAGCCCGTTACTTGCAACTCTGGGCTTTCGCGCCGGCTCTCGCGCTTGTTGTTCTTGTAGCGGATGCTCGGCCCGCGAAGCTCGCAGCAGCACCGTGGCGACGGCTCGCCGCAGTCGCCGCGATCCCCGCTCTGCTGGGTGGAGTGCTGTTCGTCGTTGCGCTTCCGGCAGCCGTCGAGCGAGCGACCGCTGCAGATCCGTCTCTTGAGTGTGCGGTCAACTGGGTAAACCAATCGGGCGCGGTCGGTGCTGGGCAGTTCTGGAGCGTACGAGCGATCAAGACTCACGTGGCTAACCCGTCGCAACTCATCCAAGTCGACTTTGCGCTCCGGGATTACGCCTGGATGGTGGACCGAGCAGACTTTGCCCAGCCTGCGGTGTCATTTTTGATCGTTGACGACCAAAGCGTTCCCTTCACGCTTCCGCCCGGCGCAGAGAATCCTTCCTCGGCCTCGATCGATTGCGGGCGCTTCCGGATTCTCGACTACAGCCCGGCGAGCATCATTCGGCCGTAACGTCGATCAGCACTTTGCCGACCGCTCCGCTCTCGACCATGGCATGGGCATCCGCTGTGTGTGCAAGGTCGAAACGGTGGAGGGGCAAACCAGTCTCTTCGCCTACGCTCAGCGCGCCGTCGCGAAGTGCAGCGTTGATGGCCTCGGCCGCAGCATGAAGGACAGCGGGGCCCACCGTGTAGAGCAGCACAAATTGGTAGCGCACGTTGAGGCTGAAGTGGCGGCGAACGTCGAGAGTCACGAGGTCTCCGCCATTGTTGGCGTAAACGGCGATTGACCCACGATTGCGGATGACGGCGAGGTCGAGTTCAGCATTCTGGGCGGGTGCGACTTCGACGATGAGGTCCACGCCGTCCGGTGCAATCGCACGAATCTGCTCGACGATGTCGGCGTCGGTGTAAGTAAGCACGTGCTGTGCGCCAGCGGCGGTCGCGAGTGCAGCTTTCGCCGGCCCGCTCACTGTGGTGACGACGGTTGCTCCGCCCCAGCGAGCAAGTTGGATCGCTGCGTGGCCCACGGCACCCGCCCCACCAGCCACGAGCACGACCTTGTCGGCGAGGGCGCCCGGATGAAGTCGACCTGGTCCGTCTTCGGCCACCGTCAGCGCGCGGTACGCCGTGATCGCAGGAACACCGAGGCTCGCACCCTGGTCAAAGCTGGCGCTAGCGGGAAGGGCGAAGACCCGTTCTGCCGGAAGCACGGAGGTTTCTTGGCTCGCGCCACTGCTTGCGCGTTGATAGGCGGCGAGTGCTAGCCAGACGCGGTCGCCGACGCTGACATGCTGCACGTCAGAGCCGATTGCCTCGACGATACCGGCGCCGTCTTGGCCGGGAACAACATCATCGAAGGGCAACGCCTGGCCGGGAGCCCCGCCGCGGCGCGACTTCCAATCAGTGGGGTTCACACCACTCACCACGATCCGAACGCGCACCTCGTCAGGCCCGGGTTCGAGGAACGGCCGATCAACGAGCTGAAGTACGGAGGGGTCACCGGTCTCGCTGTAGACAATTGCTTTCATAGCAAGGTCAACGTGGCTGCGTTGCGGGATATTTCCCCCACCACGAAAATCGCCGTCTCAGGGATCCGCTACGCCGCGATCGACTCCCGAGCCGCAACAAAAGCCTTAACACAGCGAGTGATGTCGTCGCTGGAGTGGCCAGCCGACACCTGCACGCGAATACGGGCTTTTCCTAGAGGCACGACGGGGAACGAGAAGGCGATCACGTAGACGCCATGCTCGAGCAGAGCATCCGCCATCGCAACAGCTTCGTGCTCATCCGCGAACATGACCGGAATGATGGGATGCTCGCCCGGCAGTAGCGTGAACCCGGCCTCAGCCATACCGCTGCGAAACTGCTCTGCGTTAGACTTCAGCTTCGCCCGGCTCTCCGCACCGTCAGCCACAAGGTTGAGCGCTTCGATCGAGCCTGCCACCACCGACGGGGCGACAGCATTGGAGAACAGGTAGGGGCGGGCGCGCTGCCGAAGCAGTTCCACGATTTCGGCGTGAGCGCTGATGTATCCACCCGAGGCGCCGCCGAGTGCTTTGCCGAGGGTGCCCGAGATGATGTCGACGCGGTCGGAGACACCGCAGTGTTCGGGGGTTCCCGCGCCGGTGTCGCCGACGAAGCCCACGGCGTGCGAGTCGTCGACCATGACCATTGCGTCGTACTGTTCGGCGAGATCGCAGATCGCTTCGAGGGGGGCAAGATAGCCGTCCATCGAGAAGACTCCGTCGGTGACGATGAGGCGGCGTCGGGCATCCTTCGCCGCTATTAACTGGGCTTCAAGGTCGGCCATGTCGCGGTTCTTGTAACGGTAGCGCGCCGCCTTCGACAGGCGAATTCCGTCGATAATCGACGCGTGGTTGAGTTCATCCGAAATCACCGCATCCTCGGCACCGAGCAGCACCTCAAAGATGCCGCCGTTCGCATCGAAACAGGAGGGGAACAGGATGGTCGCCTCCATGCTCAGCAGCGCCGAGAGCCGGTTCTCTAACTCAACATGCTGGGTCTGGGTGCCGCAGATAAAGCGCACGCTCGCCATCCCGAACCCCCAGTCGTCGAGAGCTTCCTTGGCGGCGGCGACGAGTCGTGGGTGGTTAGCGAGACCGAGGTAGTTGTTGGCGCAGAAGTTGAGCACCGGTTTTCCTGCCGACTCCACGTGGGCCGACTGGGCGGTATCGAGCTGGCGCTCGGTCTTGTAGAGGCCTGCCGAGCGGATCTCTCCCAGAGTTTCGTTGAGTTGTTCGCGAACGGTTCCGTACATTGTGTTCTCCTAAAATCGTGTGGGGCGACCGAGTTGGGTCTGCAGGTCGCTAGGCCGGGTGGCGCCCAGTCGGGCTACGACCAATCGATGATGACTTTGCCGCTGTTGCCGCGGCGGGCGGTCGCGAATGCTTCTTCCCAGCGCTCGGCGGGGAACCTGTCAGTGACGACGCCTGAGACATCCAAACCGGTGTGCACCATGGCGTTCATCGCGTACCAAGTCTCGAACATCTCGCGGCCGTAGATGCCCTTGATGGTGATCATGTGGGTCACGACGGTCGCCCAGTCAATGCTGATTGGTTCCGCGGGGAGACCGAGCATGGCGATGCGGCCGCCCTGATTCATGTTGCTGATCATCTCGGGCAAGGCAGTGGGGTGCCCGCTCATTTCGAGGCCGATATCGAAGCCTTCCTTCATTCCCAGTTGCTCTTGCGCTTCGGCGATGCGCACCTTGGACACGTTGATCGCGAGGCTCACTCCCATATCGCGGGCGAGTTGGAGTCGCTGCTCGTTGACATCAGTCATCACGATGTGGCGGGCACCAATATGGTGGGCAACTTTGGCGGCCATGAGCCCGATGGGTCCAGCTCCGGTGATGAGCACGTCTTCCCCAACCATCGGGAACGACAGTGCGGTGTGCACGGCATTGCCGAGCGGGTCAAAGATTGCGGCAAGCTCCGGGTCGATATCGAGTGGATGCTGCCACACATTCTGTTCCGGAATGACAACAAACTCAGCGAATGCCCCATCGCGGTTCACGCCAATGCTGGAGGTGAACTTGCACAGGTGGCGACGGCCAGCACGGCAGTTGCGGCAGTGGCCGCAGACGACGTGACCTTCGCCAGAGACGAGGGCGCCGACCTCAACCGAGGTGATTCCTTCGCCGAGTTCAACGACGTGGCCCGAGAATTCGTGGCCCGGAATGAGGGGAGCGTTGATAGCACCGGCGGCCCAGACATCCCACGATTCAATATGCAGGTCGGTGCCGCAAATCCCTGTGCGGGCGACACGGATCTTGACCTCTCCACGCCCCGGGGTGGGCTCTGGTCGTTCGGCCAAGATGAGGCCTGGTCCGGCCTTGTCTTTATAGAGGGCTTTCATCGTTGATTCCTCTCATGCATGACACTGGCGACTGGTGCGCACTTGTGGCGTGCACCATCCGACGTGTCCGCTGCTGTGTCTCAGCGCTTTAGCACTGACAACAAATTCCACTCGTTTGCGGGCGTCATACAAATCATAATTTGAATGAGTGGTGTTTAACACGAATGTCCCCGTTCAACTTCTTGCAAGAGAAACACCCGATACACTTACAAAGTGATGGGGACTGCACGTATAGCGCTGATCGGCGTGCTCGCGATCGCGATAGTCGCCAATATCCTCCAGTTTCAGAGTATCGATGAGGCTGCACCCGACAACTATGAGGCGATTAGTCGCAAGCCGAGTTCTGACATCGTCGAAATTGCGGGTGGAAACGCGGCGGTCAATCGAGCATACGGGCTCTATTGGGCCATTTCTGAAGACCAGCCTGCTGCCGAAATAACGATGTCTGCAAACGATGAAGTCGCTTTCGTAGTCACCAGATTCCTCACTCTGGGCTTTGCCAAGGCCGAGAGCTTTGAACTCTCAGCAATTTCGCTCTCCGATGAAACGACACTAGACAGTCTTCTCGATAGTCCAGATGTGTCATCCGTTCAGACTGGTCTCTATGACGGGCACGGCCACCGGAGTGAGAACTGGTTCTATGTGCGCGGAACATGTGACAGTGCCGATGTTCCCTCTCTTCTGATTGGCCATTTGCCAGAAGACGCTGGGGAAGCATTTGTTGTCGTGGATAGCTGCCTAGTGCCGAATAGCGGGGTCAACGGATGATCGTTGAAGTAACCCTAATCTTGGCTATTGTTCTCGGGGGATCCGCCCTCATGCAGTCTTTCGGCGCTCGCGGCCTTGGGGTTCCGATCTTGGGAGCGACCGCGGGCCTCGCGCTCTACCTCTGCATTGGTGCGATTCAAGTGATGACCCCGGTGACAAGCTCTCCGATCCTCACAATCGCGCTGACGGTGCTTATTCCCAGCACACTGTGGTTGTGGCTCCGGCTGAGTAAGCGAGCGGAGTTCGGTCTTCGGCCAGGCTGGGCGGCGATCATCGTCGCTGGCGTGGTCGGATCAGTGGCTGTGTTTCGTGCGCTTCCGCAGGTTGCCTGGTCGAACGACAGCTTGCAGTATCTGCTCAACGGATCACTTATTGCGAGCAACAACATCACGATCGCGTCCACCTCGCTTCTCCCCAAGAGGCTCATCGGGGTGCCCGAGTTGCACGCCGCAGCGAATCTTGGCGGCGAATACTATGTGCAGTCGATCACTCCGCTCATAGCAGCGCTCCTGCTCGCACTTCTCGCGTGGATGCTGTGGGAGTCGCTGTCGCCTCACCTCAGCCGTTGCGCGTTGACCCTGCTTGTCGTTGGGGGGGTCGTGTTCCTCGTATCAATGAACCGTTTTGTCTTCCATGCCTTCTATCTCAACGGCCACCTGTTGTTCGGCATGTTCATGCTTGTCGTCGTCGGTGGCGGGTGGATGCTGGTCTCAACCGATTCGGTCAAGAAAACGGCTCTCGTCATCGCAATGGCGCTCGCTGTTGGAGCGCTGGTTTTTGTGCGCGCAGAGTCATCGATCTTGGTATTTCTTGTACTGTTACCGATCCTGTTCCATCATTCGGTAAGCAGAATTCATAAGTCAGTTCTTCTGGCGGTGCTTGGGGCAGGAACTATTGCGTGGCAATCATTCATGGCTGCCGTGTATCTCGCTCAGGGGCTTTCCGTTGCTTTCTCGATCTGGGGTCTGCTCGGGTTCGGCGTCATGATTCTTGCCGCCATCCCCTTACTCCAGTGGAATCAGCTCATGAAGCGTGGTCGCCTCGTTTTGGTGCTTACTGAGGTTGTTCTGTGGTTAGCACTTCTTGCGCTTTTTGTTCGTGAACCGCAGATCCTGATCGAAAGCGTTTCAGCGACGTTTGAGAATGTGTTTCTCGGCGCTGGTTCGTGGGGTCTGTCGCTCATATTCATCGTGGCGCTGCTTGTGATCGCGTCCTTTATCGCGACACCGAATCGGGTCAACCTCCGATTCCCGCTGACGAGTTTTATTCCGCTAGGGTTCTTGCTCGCTTATTTGCGCGACGCGGCGTACCGGGTGGGCGACGGTGACTCTCTCAACCGGATGTGGATTCAGCTCATCCCCGTTGCGCTGTTCTACGTGCTCATCGCGCTCGGTGTTGGTCAGTGGCGCCGTCGCTCATCGGCCCCATCCTCCGCACCAGCGCCAATCTCCTTGGCTTCGTAGCAGATATAGTTGCTGTGGCGTTGACGTGCCTGCGCTCAGCTGAGCGGGCTCGGCGCCTCGTGACGTTCTGGAGTGCGGAGAGAATTTGCTGAAAAAACTCAAGACCATCGCTACGAATCTTTTAGCGATTTCGTGGATTCGAAAGTGCTATGAGCTCGTCAATCGAGTATTTCTCGAAACATTCGGTTCGAGTCGAATCCTTGCGCACTTTTTTTATATGTTCGCGTTTCTTGCATTCAACCGCGAGCAAGCGGGCGTCCTCCGCGGGCGTCGAAATTACTACCGAAACAAGAATCACGACCGAACCTCGCGCGTGGAGTTGCGTCGCAACATCCATCGCCTGGAAAAGGGCATCATCATGATGCCTCGGCGGGACATCTTTGCGCGGGATTACATCACCGAGACGGTCGAATTTTACGAGCTGGCCGCTCGCCAGTGCTCGACAGATCCATCTTCGCTGGAAGCGAGCGAAGTCGAGTGGGCTAACAACGTCTTGACGGAGTACTTCCGCGTCAGCACGGGGAGCGATCCGGTCGTAGATTCAGCGCGCAAGCGCTTCTTCGAGCTGGAATATCACCCCTCCGACAACGGCAAGGTACCCTATGTGAAAAAGAACCTGTCGAGCATTTCGTACGATCAGCTTCACGAACTAGCAATGCAGCGTCGTTCAGTTCGCTGGTTTGAACAGAAGCCGGTACCCCGCGAACTGGTCGACAAAGCTCTCCTCGTCGGACGCCAATCGCCCACGGCGTGCAATCGTTTGCCTTACGAGTTCCGCGTGTTCGACGACCCGGCCATCGTCAGCACAATCGCTGGCCTACCGTTCGGTGCAACAGGCTACGCACAAAACATCCCAACGATCGTCGTGGTTGTGGGCAAGTTGGAGAGCTACTTCAGCCCGCGCGACCGACATGCGATCTACATTGACTCGTCACTGGCCGCGATGTCATTCATGTTTGGTTTAGAAACTCTTGGGCTCAGTTCAAGCGTGATCAACTGGCCCGACTTCGAGCCGCTTGAAGCCAAGATGCAGAAGACGCTCAGCCTCGACGTCACCGATCGAGTGATCATGTTGATCGCCGTTGGCTACTCGCACCCCGAGGGCCTTGTCCCTTACTCGCAGAAGAAGGAACTCGACACCTTCCGCTCATACAACAAGTTGCGATGACCACCCCGTCATCGTCGAAGCTACCTAAGCGACTTCTGAGGTACGGGCTTACCGCGGTAGTCCTTGCATTCATCGCTGTACTGTTCTGGCGCGCTCTTTCTGACAACTGGGCCGAGGTTCAAGCGCAGCAGTTGCAGTTCAATTGGCTGATGGTTGCTGGGGTTGCGCTATTTGCCGTCGCGGTGCCGATCTCTGGTCTGCTGTGGGGCGCAATCGTCAATCGGCTCACCGACCGACCGGCCGTGTCACCTCGGGAAGCTATGGCTGTGCACTCTGCATCGTGGCTGCTCAAGTACGTGCCAGGCCAGGTAGGGTCACTGCTCAATAAGATTCTGTGGGGCAAACAGCGCGGCATCAGCCGCAGCGTGATGGTGATTTCGTTCATCTATGAGAATGTTTTCCTTCAAATCTCATCCATTGTTCCCAGCGCGGCAATCTTGCTTGTCAGCGTTGGCCTCGCCGTATTCCAAGACAACGCAATCACGCTGCTTCTTCCCCTCCTCGCCCTTATCCCTCTGCTCGTGGTACTCGACCGCAGGCTATTCCATCCGGTCATGAATTTCGGGGCACAGCGGATTCTCAAACAGCAACTTCCGAAGGAGTACTTCCTTCCGCCAGTCGCGGTTGGCGGCTACCTCGTAAGTTTTGTCGGCCCGCGAATTATCAATGCGGTTGGATTCGTTGTGGTCGCTGCATCGTTTCTTGACGTGTCGCCAGCCGCGTGGCTTCCTCTTGGAGCAGCGTATGTACTTGCAGGGGCTATCGGCATCTTGGCAGTTTTTGTTCCCAGCGGTCTCGGGGTGCGCGAAGCGGTAGTCTTCGCATTTGCTCTTCAATATGTCACTCCAGCACAGGCGGTTATTCTCGCGCTGCTTGCTCGGCTACTGAGTACGGTTGCGGATGCCCTGGTGGCATTGTTCTACTTGTTGCTCAGGGTTTCGTTGAGGCGTCGACCCCCTAAGCTCGTTCAGGGCACTTAATGTGCCTCACTGACTTCCGTTTATACGCCGCCACAATCTAAGATTCACGCGCTGAATCTTTCGCACCTGGAGCTGATTTTCTCGTGAAAGTTTTCGTTCAAATCCCTTGCTTGAATGAAGAGCACACTCTGCCACTCGTTCTCAAGTCGATTCCGAAAGATATCCCCGGTGTAGACGAGCTGCACGTTTTAGTGATCGATGATGGTTCAACCGATCGCACCATCGAGGTGGCCAAGGAACACGGCGTCATTCACTTTGTGCGCCACTCCGGCAACCGGGGCTTGGCTCGCTCGTTCTCCGACGGCGTCAGTTACGCGCTCGCTCACGGTGCCGACATCGTTGTGAACACGGACGGCGATAACCAGTATCCCCAGGACCGAATCCCCGATCTCATCGCACCGTTGATGAGTGGGTCTGCAGACATCGCAATCGGCGACCGTCAAACGGCCACCATCGCTCACTTCTCGCCCTTCAAGCGACTCCTTCAGCGCTTCGGCAGTCGGGTTGTCAACATGGCTGCAGGAACTGATGTTCCGGATGCCGCGAGCGGATTCCGCGCGTACTCACGCGAGTCGCTGCTCCGGCTCAACGTCGTCACCGAGTTCAGCTACTGCATGGAGACGATCATCCAGGCGGGCCACAAGAGGATGCGCTTGGCGAGCGTTCCGATCGAGACGAATGCGAAGACTCGCGAGTCTCGCTTGTTCTCGTCGATCTGGCAGCATGTGGGAGAGTCCGCAAGAGCTATCATTCGTAGCTACCTCATGTTCCGCCCGCTGGCGTTTTTCTTGCCGTTGGGAACTGCGCTCACTGTTGCTTCGTTGATTCCATTCGTTCGCTATCTAATTCTGTGGCTGTCGGGCACTACGGGCGACCACATCCAGTCGCTGATTCTTGGTGCTGCATTGCTTGTTGGAGGCTTGTTGAGCTTCGCGCTTGGTCTGCTCGCCGACCTCATGCGCATCAACCGCATTCTGCTGGAGGACTCAATGGAGCGCACGAAAAGGATTGAATTTGGCCCCGGCTACACGGCTGTCAAGCAGCGCGGAAAGAGTGCATAGTGACGGCTCCACACATTACGATCATCGGTTCTGCGTTAGCAGGTAATAAGGGCGCTTCAGCGATGCTGGAGAGCGCGATTCAGACGTTGAGTCCGCGCATTCCCGGTGTCAGTTTCACCCTGCTCAGCATGTATCCGGAAGAGGATCGCGCTCAGAACGTCTACGACAACCTCGACATCGTGGCTGCGCAACCGCGCCAACTCGGTGTGACCATCAATTCGCTCGCTCTGCTGTACCGAGTAATTCCGCCGCTTCGGCCGCTCATCCGCAAAAAGTCTAAGGCGATCGCCGCCGTGGCGAAGTCACAAGTGCTCCTTGATCAGGGGGGTATTACTTTCACTGATGGTCGCGAGAAGTTTCTGCTGTACAACGTGGCATCCATTCTTCCTGCGATGTTTGTGAAGACCCCGGTTTTCAAGTGCGCTCAGGCGATCGGCCCATTCAAGAACCCAGTAAACCGCCGTGCGGCACGCTTCTTCTTGCCCAAGGTGCACACCATCGTTACCCGGGGGGCGAAGACTCATGAGTTTGCCGAAGCTCTGGGCCTATCGAACCTCTATGCGGGTGCCGATTACGCATTCTCGCTGCAGCTTGATGGCAGCGAAGGTGCTGTAGTTTCGCGCGAATTTGATATGACGTTTTTTGAATCGGGCACTGTCGTTGGTGTGTCGCCAAGCGTCGTTCTGCAGAAAAAGGTCGATGCTCGCGACGGTGACTACATCGGGCAGACTGCCGATTTCATCAAGCATCTCCTCACCTCCGGCCGCAAGGTCGTAATCCTGCCTCACAGCGCGCGTGAAGACTCGACGAAGACGCATAACAATGATCTGCCGCTCTGCCGTGAGATTTTCGATCGCATAGGAGCCGATACGAATCTGCTGTTTATCGACAAGGAGCTGCCGTCACAGCAGCTTCGCTACATTATTGGCGAGTGCGATCTCTTCGTTGCAAGTCGTTTTCATGCAATGGTCTCGGCGTTGGCTATGGCCGTGCCTACACTCGTAATCGGGTGGAGCCACAAGTACCAAGAGGTGCTTGAGATGTTTGAGGCAGAAGAGTGGGCAATGCCCCACAGCGAAGCGGAACTTGGCGCGCTTGTAGCGCGCTTCGAGCAGCTTGCCGAGGCGCGCACCGAGGTTGCTGCGTCGCTGCGGCAGCACCTGCCTGCTGTTCAAGAGCGCTCACTGGCTCAAGCGGATCTCATTGCGACCATTGTGACGGAGCGGGCAGCCTAGAAGCCCAATGCTGCACTAGCGGTGGTGAACGTGCTCCCGGTCGATGTTGCTTTCGGGCTCGATTTGGAACGTTGAGTGCTCGATGCTCAGTGAAAAGTGTTCAGCGACGCACTTCTGCAGCGAGGGAAGCATTTCGGCGGCATGGCCGTCGATGAAGCAAGAGTCTTCGACGATCACGTGGGCGGTGAGCACGGGCAGGTCAGAGGAGATGCGGGTGATGTGGAGGTCGTGCACATCAGTCACATGCTCCATATCCATAATGTGTGCACGAACGTCTGCGGGATCGATGCCCTTGGGGGTGGACTCCAGCAGCACGCCGACGCTCGCCTTGAGCAGAATGATGGTGCGGGGCACGATCAGTATGGCGATCAGGATGCCGACCACGGCATCCGCCTGATACCAGCCAAAGAGGGCAATCACGATTGCGCTGAGGATCACACCGACAGACCCGAGGGCGTCGTTGACGACTTCGAGGAACGCGGCCTTCATGTTGAGGTTCGAGTTGCGCCCGCCGGTCAGCACGATCATGGCGGCGATGTTGGCGACGAGGCCGATGATTCCAAAAATCAGCAAACCTGTTGGCTGGATTTCGGGTGGATCGAAGAGTCGTCGCACGCCCTCGATGAGGGCGTAAATACCGACCGCAAAAAGCAAGCTCGATTGGGCCATCGCGCTGAGAACTTCGGTGCGTTTGAGGCCCCACGAGTGGGTGGCGGTCGCGGGGCGTTGCATGAGTCCGGCCGCGAGCAGTGCCATGAGAAGGCCAGCAGAATCGGTGAGCATGTGCGCGGTGTCGACGAGTAGCGCGAGGCTGCCAGTGACAATCGCACCGATTGCCTGAGCGATAAAGACGCCGACGGTGATGATGAAGGCGATGAGCAACCGAGTGCGGTTCCTATTTCCGGTGGCGTGGTTGTGGCTGGTGCCCATCAGCGTGCCCCAGTCATGGCGCCGCGCCGAAGCTTTTCGCGGGCGCTTGCGCGATACGCGATCCTATTTCGGCTCATGAGCCGAGTCTAACTGGCCGACCTGCACCGCGCCGAGGGTGGGTCTGCGAGCACAGGTCGAGAACTAGATCGTAGGTTTAGCCGCGCCCTTGGCCGCCGCGGATTGTGTCAGCTGAAGCTGTCGCTGATGGCGCGCCTTCGCTTCGTCGAGCGTTGTGCAAGTGCCGAGTGGGTGCGCGTGCTCGTCGGTGATGAAGTATTCACCGCGGGAACTTCGCTCGATCATGCCAGCGAATTCACCGCCAACGTTGCCCACCCAGAGACCAGCTTGGATGCTTGTCCACGCCACCGTCGGGCGTGCCTTGTCTGCTGAACCTTCGGTCGGACGGGGTGAGGCAATCGTCATAGTTTTCTACTCCTTCGAGTTCACACTATTGAAGACATCAGACACTGTGCGGTGAATCGTGCGGCAGTGAAGATGTACTCTATCTCCGATTCAACCCCTCGTGCCTATCCCACACAGCCGCCGCAAGTTATCATCGGTGTGAGTGGCTCGGAGCAGTGCTGATCGTTGCCGAACACTTGACAGTTGCGCTACCGCGGTGGCGAAACTGTCGGTAGCACCCGCTGGCTCAAGGCCCGACGGTGCATCGATTGGCATACCGTATTTCTCGTTACAGAAAGCTGCCATGACCTCGACCGATTCCATCCTGCGCGGGTATTTGAGTGACAACGCTGCCGGTGCTTCGCCACAGATATTGGATGCCGTTGTTGCGGCATCCGCTGGCCCGGCAGCTCCCTATGGCAATGATCCGCTCACGGCCCGGATGCGTGCCAAGATGGCGGCAGCGTTCGAGTGCGAGCTCGACGTCTTCGCGGTCGGTACGGGTTCGGCGGCAAACGGGATTGGTCTTGCGGCATTGACGCGCCCGTGGGGAAGCATTCTCGCGCATGCGGATAGCCACATAAACAATGATGAGGCTGGCGCGCCGGAGTTCTTCACCGATGGCTCAAAGATCGTCTTGCTGGGTGGCGAGCACTCCAAGATTGACCCGGATGAGTTGCGGGTGGCGGCGCACGCCGGCCGGGGCGACGTTCACAGTGTTCAGGCCTCGGTGCTCAGCATTACGCAGGTAACGGAGACCGGCAGCGTGTACACGATTGATGAGCTGCGCGAGCTGACAACAATCGCCCGTGAGGCAGGGCTCCGCATCCACATGGATGGCGCCCGCTTCGCAAACGCACTCGTTGCACTCGACGTCAGCCCTGCCGAAATGACCTGGAAGCTCGGCGTAAACATGCTCTCGTTTGGCGCAACAAAGAATGGTGCGCTCACTGCGGATGCCATTATTTCCTTCGATCCGACCCTCGCAACGGAGTTGTCGTTCCGGCACAAGCGCGGTGGCCAACTGACCTCCAAGATGCGGTTTCAGGCCGCCCAGCTCGACGCCTACCTCACCAATGATTTGTGGCTCGATAACGCCCGTCAGGCGAACGCAATGGCGGCGCGGCTGCGCGCGGGGATCGCGGATGTCGCAGGCGTGACCGTCACGAGCGAACCCGGCAGCAATATCCTCTTCGCCGTCTTCCCTGACGAGCTCTCAGAAGCGCTCCACGATCGCGGTTTTGGTTTCTACACCAACCGTTGGGAGCCTGGTGTCGTGCGCATCGTGGTGTCGTTCGCGCATGAGGCTGCTGACATTGACGAGTTTGTGGCTGCCATTCGCGAACTTGCCTAGCTCGACGTCGCGGCATTCGACGCTTGGGGTGAACCAATTCGCGACGCGGTGCTCGAACTGCGGGGTCCGCTTTTGAGCACTGCGACCGAGACAGATGGCGTTGGCACGATTACTGAGACGCTCATGTGGGGCCAGCACACGAATCTGGGGAGCGAGACGCATAACGGCAGCACGGTCCGGATTGCTCCTGCTGGTAGCGTGGTCACTCACTATCGGCGCGATCAGGAGTGCACCTGATCCGAACGGGAAGAGGTGGGGCGGATGCCGGTGGTTCTGACCGTGCTCGGCGTTGCCGTCATCCTGATGGTCCTTGTCGATGTTTTTCTGACTATTCTGAGTACCTCAACGGCCGGTCCGCTGACCCGCGCATGGTCGCGCCCGATGTGGAAAACCCTCTTGGCGATCCATCGCCGCACCCCGATCCACCGGGCGCTGAGCATGACCGGTCCACTCATGGTCGTGATCTCGATCTTGGTTTGGTATGGACTACTCGTGTTTGGCACTTGGCTGATTTATGTTGCTCATCCCGGCTCAGTGGTTAACAACACCACCCGAATTGCCTCAGACCCCGGGCAAGTTTTCTACTTTGTTCCGACTACCTTGACAGGGCTCGGTTACGGGGATTTGGTTCCGGATGGCTATCCGTGGACCGCTATCGCAACCACAATGGCACTCCTGGGCACGTTCGTGCTCACACTCTCGCTGTCGTACGTTATCTCCGTCGTCTCTGCGGCGATTGCCCGACGCGCGATGGCGTCTGGGGTTCGCGCGCTCGGCGACAACCCGGTGAGCGTAGTGCGCCATGCTCAGCTCGACGACCCCGTGAATTCGATGCAGAACTACGTAGCGAGCGTGGCGTCGCTGGTGAGCAAAGCTGCTGAATCCCAACGCGCATACCCGGTACTGCGGTACTTTCACAGCGCCAGAGCGGCAACCGCTGCAGCGCCAGCAGTGCTCCTACTGGCCGATGCCGCCTTCCTCCTTCGAATTCAACAAGCAGAGCACGAGCCAGTCCGGGGAATTACGGTTGTGATCGAGAGCGCCGTCGCCGAATTCATCGAAGCAAAAACCACGCGTTCGCCACCGGCATCATCGACGGGGGAGAATAGTCTTCGCGCCTATGCCGTCGAATTGGGGATCGATGTCGACCCCACATCCGTATTCGAACGTCAACTTAACACCTATCTCCCGCAACGAGAAACTCTCGTCGCTGCTTGTGCCGACGACGGGTGGACAGTGCCATAGCGCTGCCTGCCAACCGCACTCTTGAGGATCCCCAACACGAGGCGCAGCTTTAACGCACACCCTCGACCGGACCTGAATCGTTGAGGTAGCCATAAGGTGCGAGAGTTAAAGTGATCGTGTTAACCGCCCCCTGAGATCGCCCCGCCACTGGCAGGACAAGATGAATAAGGAGAGAGCAATGGGAAACGACAATGGAAAGATCGACCACAAGGCCGAAGAGCTCGGCGGCAAAGCTAAGGAAGTCGCTGGCGATGCCACTAACGATGAGTCGTTAGAAGCTGAAGGAAAGCGCGAGCAGGCTGCCGCAAACCTCAAGCAGGCCGGCGACAACGTGAAAGACGCTGTCACTGACTAACAACTTGTTGTGGTTGGCCCGCACCGGATCGGTGCGCGCCAACTCTCATTTAGTACCGGTTCGCTTCGCGTGCAGGCTCCTTCATCGCTGCGGCTCGGTCACGTTTAGTCATCCTCAGCGTCCACATCCACAGCGTCTTCTTACTCAGGCGGATACCACAGTCGATCACCGTCGACTTTCGCAAACCGCGTCAGTGCGTGAGGCTTTGTGGATGTAGCGCTCATGATGTCCCCGACGGGGATGTCGCGCACGAGGAACGCATCCCCGATCAGGGAGCGGTGGCAGCGCCAGGGCACCGCTTCAGCGCACATGATTGCAACGATGCTTTCGGTAGCAGCCGCACGTAGTTCGCGAAGTCCCTCGGCGAATTCCGGGGTCTGCATGTAATCTGCATAGTTGCGAAAACTCTTGTTCCTCCAGGCGCCATTGATCGACTTGTGACTGGCTGGCGTGTGCCGGAGACCCCCGAGTTCGGCAATCCGCTCATACCGGATGCCCTCAGCAGTCAGGCTGTGCGAGAGTTCCTGTTCGCCAAACTGCGGGTTATGCCGGGAGCCGGGTACCGTGCGAACATCAACCACTCGATCGACATCGTTTGCCCGCAGCATCCGAATGAATTCTTCGATTGAATGGGTGGAATGGCCGATCGTAAAGATTGTTTGCGGTCGCACGGTGGGGCCCCGTTCTGATGTTCTAGCGACCGAGCCCGTCTTCTGCTCGCGGAACATCGCCGCGCCATTCTCCGGACTCAAAACCGTTGGATTCGATGAGTCGCTTGAACTCGGCCAAGTCCTTGCCGATTTGCATGTCATCGATCTGCAAGATCTCGCCAGCTTTCTCGACGAACCCTTCTGGCTTCCAGTCCATCTGCAGGGTGACCTTGGTGGAGTCGTCGCTGATGCGGTAGAAGGTCACTACACCTGCGTGAACCTTATCTCCGGTACTGTTCCAGGCGATCCGCTCATCGGGGTGCTGCTCGACGATTTCGGCATCAAACTCTCGATCGACCCCACCCACGGATACTTCCCAATGGAGTTTGCGGTCGCCGAGCTGAGTAATCGACTTCACTCCTGACATGAAGGCTGGAAAATCTTCGAACTGGGTCCACTGGTTGTAGGCGACACTGATCGGAACTTCGACCTGAATATCTTTGGATACGGTTCCCACGAAAATCCTCCTAATGAATTGAAACTGTCGTGTTCTGACCGTAGAAAGGGAACCCTGTGAATTCCTGAGTTTTGTCAGCCTTCGTTCAGCTTCCGTGCTCACATTCCTCCCAGCTAAAATCGATCCACCACGGTGAGCACCGTCTAAGGAGGAAGAGCGCGATCATGCCTGAACCGATCGAATCGACTACCCAATCCGCACAGTGGTTGCCTGACGATTGGCAGCATCCTCGACACGTGGTTTTGTCGACCGGGCACCATCTTCGTCCGATCCGAGCGGACGATACGGATCTAGATATGGAAGCCGTGATGGGGTCGCGCGAGCGGCTCTGGTCAATTTACGGTGAGGCGTGGGGATGGCCACCGGCGACGTTGACGCCGGAACAGGACCGCCACGACCTTCAGCGTCATGCCGATGAGATGGAGACCCACGAGTCATTCAACTACGCGCTTTTCGATGCCGCCGAAACAGAACTGATCAGGTGCCTTTACGTCGGTCCCACTGACAAGGCGGGTGCGGACGCGGACATTTCGTGGTGGGTACGCAACGAGTACGTTGGTTCGTCCGTCGAGCATGCGCTTGATGCTTTTGTGCCGAGCTGGATCGCACACGATTGGCCGCTGAAGTCACCGCGGTACATCGGTCGTGACCTGAGCTGGGCCGAATGGCTAGAGATCCCTAGCGACGGTTACTGACCTTCAGCGAGTACGCCTAGCGTCGCCGCAACTTTTGTGCTGAGCTCCTTCCCGAGGGCACCGCTCTCGATAATCTTGCTGCGAAGATTAGGGTCTCTACCGACGACATCATCCCGTTGCTGGCCCGATTCGGATTTATGATTCGGGGCTCTTGTCAAGCTCCTCACCGTGCCGCAGGCGTGGATAGGTTCGTTCGTTCGGAAGGCCCCTTCGAGAATGCCTATGCCGGGCTTCAGGAGGTCATCGCGAGGTTCACCAGAAACCTGCTCCAAGGTCGGGAGGCGCGAAGCGCTGCGTATGTACTCGCTTGTCCGCCGCTGTGAGCCGAGTGTGAGCTTGAACTCGAGATACGTCCGCGTGCCCAAAACTGGGTGTGTCAATTGATTGGTACACGTGGGACTCTATATCAATAAGTCGATACAGGGAGACAAATGACGTTGGACAATGGGATAGCCGTAATTCTGGCAGTGCTTGCTACCTCTCTGATCGGTCACAACGTGCGAGAGCGGCGCGTTCACGCTGCGCGATCGACGTCGTGATCACCGTTGACCAGTCGCTCGCGGCGCCCGTATTCGAACAGATCCGGGGGCAGATCGCGCACGCCATCCGCAGCGGCGCACTCGAAGCCGGTGCCCGGCTTCCCTCAATACGTCAGCTTGCGGTGGATCTTCGCGTAGCGCCCGGAACGGTCGCGCGAGCCTTCACCGAACTGGAGAGTGCCGGGCTGATCCGCAGCGATCGACGTGGTGCCCGTGTCGAAGAGACGGATGTCGCGAGCGAGGATCTTCGTGCTTCAGCAGAGCAGTTCATCCGCAACGCGCGCAGCGCATCGATCCCGCTCGAGGACGCCCTCAGCATGATCAGAGCCGACTGGTCGGCGGCAGCCACAAGTAACTTTTAGGAAAAGTCGGTGGCGACCGAGTTGCGGTGATATTCGAAAATCATGCTGGTGTTGGTGGAGGCGACGCTGTGTCGGGCGGAGAGGTGGTCGACGACGAAGAGGCGAACGCTGGAGGAGTTTTCGACAGCAATGTGAACCAGGAAGTCGTCGTTACCGCCGACGAAGAACAATTGGATGACTTCTGGCAGCCGGCGAACTTCGTCAGTGAACACCTGAATGCTCTCTTGGCGGGCGCCCGGACGCAGCGATACTCCAATAATCGCTTGAAGACCCCGGCCGAGCTTCGCTTGATTAAGCGCTGCGTGATATCCGGTGATAAGGCCGCGGTCGAAGAGTGACTTGATGCGGGTGTGGGCGGTGGATGCTGCGATCCCCACCGCATTGGCGATAGCGGCGTTACTCACCCGAGCATCTCGAGAGAGGAGGGCAAGAATCTTTGTGTCGATCGGGTCAAGGTCATCGGACATGCGAAGATCCTGCGGTCAAAATGAATTTGGGAGACGACTTCGGCACCATTTTACGCACTTCACCTCTTGTTCCCGATTAAAATTCGGACTTTCTCATAAAATGTAGAATTTCTGACAGGCTAAGCGCACAACTGCGAAAGGTCAATCGATGTATATTTCCGTGCCTGCTGAAATCAAGAACAATGAAAACCGTGTTGCGATCACTCCTGCGGGTGTCGACACCTTGGTGGCAGGCGGACATGTCGTCACTCTGCAGTCAGGAGCCGGCATTGGTAGTGGCTTTTCCGATGCGGATTACGCTGCAGCGGGCGCGCGCATCGTCGTTGCGGCTGACGAGGTCTGGGCATCCGCCGAACTCGTCGTGAAGGTGAAAGAGCCGATTGCGTCGGAGTATGGCTACTTTCGCAAAGATTTGACCCTCTTCACGTACCTGCACTTGGCGGCCGACCGCGCCCTGACCGAAGCCCTTGTTGCTTCCGGCACCACCGCGATCGCGTACGAAACCGTTCAAGGCGACGACCGGTCGCTTCCCCTGCTCGCCCCCATGAGCGAGGTCGCTGGTCGACTGTCGATCGTCGCTGGCGCCCACGCTCTGCTCAAGGCTGAGGGTGGCGGCGGGCAACTGTTGGGCGGAGTTGCGGGAACCCCGAAGGCAAAGGTCGTCGTCATTGGCGGTGGTGTCGCTGGTGAACACGCTGCAGCGAACGCTTTGGGTTTGGGCGCAAACGTCACGATCATCGACATTTCCTTGCCGCGTCTTCGCGCGCTCGAAGTGCGTTTCAACGGTGAAGTACAGACTCGTGTCTCGACGCGCTACGAAATCGCCGAGCAGCTTCTCGAGGCCGACCTCGTCATCGGTTCGGTGCTGATCCCCGGAGCCGCAGCCCCCAAGCTGGTCACCGACGAAATGGTTGCGTCGATGAAGCCCGGTTCGGTGCTCGTCGACATTGCGATCGACCAGGGCGGATGCTTCGAAGGCTCCCACGCCACCACCTACGACGACCCCACCTTCGCCGTGCATAACTCGCTCTACTACTGCGTCGCCAACATGCCCGGTGCTGTCCCGCGCACCTCGACGCGCGCGCTCAGCAATGCGACTCTTCCGCACATCGTCGCAATCGCGAACCTGGGATGGGATGTCGCCGCTGCTGCGTCCCCTGCCCTCGCTCGCGGCCTGAACGTGTACGCCGGCGAGATCGTCAACGAGGGCGTTCGTGCGGCAATGGCTGTCGCCTAATCACCAGCCGCGGATGCCCGCGAAAGGAGGATGGTCGGCCCGTTCGCGGGATTTGCTAGCGGAGTTCACTAGCTAGGCTGGGCTGAGAAAACTTCAGCACGGATGGGGGCATCGTGACGGCGAAACCGGTGGCAGTAATCGCAGGGGCGAGTGGCTTTGTGGGCACTGCGTTGGTGCAGGCGTTCCGCGACGATGGCTACGACGTTCGACTCATCGGCCGCTCGGCTGAGGTGACGTGGAACGATCCTTCCGGTATCGCCCGGGTGATCGATGGTGCCGCTGTGGTGATCAACTTGGCGGGCAAGTCGGTGAACTGCCGTTACACCGACGCCAACCGCAACGAGATTCTGCGGTCTCGAGTCGACACCACTCGGGCATTGCGAGAGGCGATCGCCACTGCATCCAACCCGCCTGCGGTCTGGTTCAATTCGTCGACCGCCACCATCTACCGCCACTCGACCGACCGCCCCAATACTGACGCCGATGGTGAGCTTGGTGATGGATTCTCGGTCGATGTTGCCCGCAACTGGGAGAACGAATTCTTCGACGGGGACCTGCCGCAGACCCGGCGCGTCGCACTGCGCATGGCGATTGTGCTCGGCGATGGCCCGGCAACAAACATCCTGTTCCGCCTTGCGCGCATCGGTTTGGGCGGCCCCCAAATCGACAGCTGGTGGTTTCCGCACCGGCGCTACCGCGGCATCGGTCCGTCGCCTTCGGGCAGCGAGCGAACGTCGTGGCACCGCACCTCAGGCAAACAAAAGTTCAGCTGGGTGCACATCGAGGATGTGATGGGCGCGGTCAGATTCCTCCTCGCCCGCGAGGACATCGACGGCCCCATCAACATCTCGTCTCCGCACCCCGCCGACAACCGCACCCTCATGCGCACCCTGCGGCGCGCAGTCGGTGCACCTTTCGGCCTACCCGCCTGGAAGTGGATGCTCGAGCCCGCCATGTGGGTTCTCCGAACCGAGCCCGAACTTGTGCTCAAAAGCCGGTGGGTTCTGCCCGGTGCGCTGACTGACGCCGGGTTCACATTCGCGTATCCCGACCTCAACGATGCCGTCGAGGATATTGCCGCTCGACAGTGACGGCCGAGCCGCGACGCACAACGCCGCCTACGAAACGTCGATTTCGACTGTGCTGTCTAGCCCTAGCAGTGGGGGTCGGCAGATTTTGGCATAAGCCCCCATCCGGTATCCGCTTCTTCTAATGTGAGTTCTGAGGAGTTTCTGAACACGGGAACTCCTCCCGTTGAACCCGAATTTGTTAAAACCCGAATTCACTTAACCCTTTGCCAGCCTGACCCGACCGGCAGCCTTCGTTGGCGCCCGACCCGTGGGTCTTGATGGTGCTACGTGAGGTACCTTCTGATGCTTACCCGACACGCCCATTCCCGTGCGCGGAAACATGCCGACGGTCGAGCGCGCCCGCTTCGGAAGTCGATCTCTGCAGCAACGGCTCTGCTGGTCGTGGCGGCGACGCTCATTCCGACAACCGCGGCGTTCGCTTTTGAGCCTGCAGCCGTTCGGAACGTCAAGTCAGCGAATGCGACCGTCGTTGGGCCCGGTGACACCTTCAATTGGATGATCGAAGTCGGCTGCTCGGTGCTGACTGACGAATGTGTCGATGCAATTCTCACGGACGACATTCCCGCGGATTTCATCGTCCCCGCTCCCGAAGATATTCTCCTGACGCCCGCGCTCAGTGCGTCCGAGCGCACCATCACTGTGAGCGGGCAAACCGTCACTGTGGCATTTCACCAAGATCTGACAAAGCCGGCCGGCGAAAAGGGCCTCACTAACGGCACCGTCACGGTGACGATTCCGGTGACTGTACGATCCGACCTGGACTACACGCCGACCCCGCGCACCGTGGAAAACACTTCGGAAATGGTCGCGGAGAACGCCCCCATGCGCCCCAGTACCGCCTCCGTTCAGATCAACGTTCCGTTGGAACTTGCCACTCAACCCGCAAAGTCGTTTTCGCCTGCGACAAACATTGCGGTAGCGGGCCTCGGAACTCAACTGACTCTGGGTGGGGCGAACACGTCGAACGCCGCCGTTTCGTCGCTCACGATTCAAGACCCGGTGAACCCGGCAGCGGCAGGCAACATCTTTCGCACGGCGCTCGAACTGAAGAGTCTGAACTCAGTTTCGTGGCCTGCAGGGGCGACCTCGGCCGTAGTCTCGCTGTGGGACACTTCTCAGCCAACACCGGCGTGGGTGGATGCTCCTTCCGTCAGTTCTGGTGGCACTCTCGTCTTCCCGGCCGGGGTTAGCCCCGCGGACGCTGGGGGAGTCCGTATAGCTTTCTCCTCTGGCGCATCCGCCGCTATTCCACGAGCGGCCAGCGCGAACTTCGTACTGGGCCTCGAGAACCGCGTTGGCATCACTCCCGCGTCCTATCCCAACACGTCGCAATCGGTAGTGGTGCGTGACGCACTTTCGGCAAACAAGCCGGTCACCGCCAACTATGTGGTGACGGCTGCGACGAGTGCCGTTTCTGCCGGAAAGTCGATTACACCTGACCGGATGTCGACGGTTGCGTTCGGCGCTAGCGATCTCACCACCGGCACCGTTACTCTCACGGGGGGCAATGCTGGCTCGATTCCGCTCACGTCGCTCACCATCTCGGAACCTTCTGACCCGACGCTCGTGGATGGAACTAATCCGCTCGCTCCCGCCCATACCGGCGGCGGACTGATTTTCAGTGGATTCACCGGGGGCGTTGCCTGGCCAGCAGGCGCAACCGCCGCGAACATCACCTACTATTTTGCCGACGGAACCACCAGTTCGGTGCTCGCGGCGACCGCCCCCGGACTGCCCGTCGCGGGATCCCCGAAGCGGGTCACCGGATTCAGCGTCACATTCACCGGAACGATGGCGCAGGGAGTCTCCGCAACCGTACCGTTCACGATAAAGGCGAATCCGCTGCAGGTTTTCCCCAACCTGAGCGTGCTTTACACCAACCAGATCAAAGTCACTGCGGTTGATAAATACAGCCAGAATGTCGGACCGAAGTACGCGTCTGACACCGTGACCGTTCTCGCTGAACAGGTTAATCTCGAGACCTCAAAGTCACTCTCTCGCGGTTCCCTCCGGGCCTCAACCGGACAGTCCACGACAGCGACCCTCACGACTCACATTCTCGACTACCCAAACTCCACGCGCGCGCTCAACCACATCGAGATGATCGATCCGTCAACCGGCACCGGCCTCACTGACTGGTACCAGCATTTTGATGCCACGAAACTCGTGGTAACCCCCGTACCGGGCGACGCGACCCTCACGATTTCGTACCGTGACTCAGCAGGAACGTATACAGCTCTCACTGTGCTCGGCCCGGGAATTCAGAACTACGACATTCCCTCCGGGGTCCGTGACAGCATTTACGGTCTCAAACTCAGCTGGGACAGCTTTCCGGGGTTTCAGCCAGACCAGACTCTCGTCGCGAACGTCGAATATGCGCTCCGCTCGACGCTCAGAGACACCGCAACTCCGCTGCCAAATGCGGCAGCGGTAGTGGAGAATTGCAGCGCCTCCAGCGGAACTAGTGGCGCAGGCGCAACAGCCTTGTCCTCCAACAACGCCGTCGCTAACCCCTGCCCGACCGTCACGCTGGTTCCCTTTGACAATTCAGGGAGCGGGGGCGCAGCGAACCTACTCGACAAGAACTTCATCAACACAAACAACAACAACAGCCAAAGTGTGATGAACACTCGCAACAGCGAGAGCACGCGGGCACGACTCTCGTGGTCAACGGACGGTTACACCGGAGTGAACCAGATGGTGGTCTATGACGGGGCTGTCGATGCTTCGGGAAACCCAGACCCGGCTGCGTTTGCCAAAGGAATGTACGACGCCTACAACCTGACTCAGATTCCCAAGATCAACGTCGTCGACCCGCTCGTGAAGTACGACAAGGTCGCCATCGAGTTCTTCAGCACGACGAGCTCGACCTGGGTCACGATCGCCGGATACTGCACGGTTGCAGCGCCCTGCGAAGGCGGCACAGCAGCCACTCGCCTTCTCTCGACCGCGCAACAGGCCGACTTCGTCGCTGTCCGGTTCACGTTCACGGAGGGTGCGAATCGTCCGGGGCTTGCTCCTGCCCCCGGCAGCGGCGTTGCCGACTCCATCGGCAATAACCGGAACATCGACCTCGTGTTCCAAATGCGAGACACTCTGCGCAGCAATTCGGCGTCGCCGGTCGTTGACGGCTATCGCTACAACGCCAATGTGACGACGGCGACACTGCCCGCTCTCGGGCATAGCGTCATTAGAAACGATGCGTGGTCGCAGGCGACTCTCGCGGTCGGTGGTCCGCTCACGGATCGAGCAGCCGACACCCTCGAGCTTCGTGACCCGCCGCTTGCCGTTTCGGCTAACAAGACGTGGACGGGTGGCCCGATTCCGATCCCCGATTCCTCAGTAACATCGCAACCCTCAAGCCGGGTTACGCTCACGGCTGTAAACCAGACGGCCGCAAAAGTGAACTCGCTGACGATTAGCGAACCGAACACCTCAGTAGCGACGCCCAACGATTCGCCCTTCGAGGACTGGAACCTTACGCGGTTCCAGTCAGTTACTCACCCGTCTGGTGCGACGGGCCTCACTGTCACCGTCATCCGGTCTACCGGCGGAAACCTCACCGTGACCGGCTCAAACTTGACCACCGTTACCTCAACAGTTCTCGGCTGGTCTGCCGCGCAGCTCGCCGATGCGACGGCGTTCACGTTCGCCTACACGGGCCAGATCAAAGCCAGCAACGGCACAGCGACCATTGTGTTCGACTTGGGACTACGAACGGTAAAGCGAAGCGGTGGCGCAGTCGTCGCTGGCACGGACTACAACTCAACGCAGGCGACCGTTGCTGACACCCGATGGGACAGCGCGAGCCCAGTGACCGCTCCGACGTTCAGCGACGCAACACTGTCCGCACGCAAAGGCGCAAACATCGCCCTGGTTGCCACCAACATTGGGGTCTCGACGTCCAAGACATTTGGCAAGACATCCGAAACCGAACCGAATCGCAGCGTGTTTCCCCTCACGCTTGACGCCACGCCCAGTGGCAGCGAAAGAGTGCAGTCCCTGACCATCACGGATGACCGCGCAACGTTCTGGAATGCGTTCAACTTCACCGGAGTCTCGACTGGCACGCCAGTACTCCCCGTGTTCAGCCCAACCTCCTCGGGAAGCGCAACCGTGATTCAGGTCGAGGCCTGTGTCAGCGGAACGTGGACCGCATCTACCGTCGCAAGCACTCCAGGCTCCGGCTGTGTCGACCGCGGCGGTTCATGGGTTGGCGCCGGAACGTGGAAGACTGCTGCTCAAGCGCAGGCGAACTTCTTGCCTACCGGGGTAACTGCAAGTCAGGTTGAAGGTCTCCGGTTCACGGTGAAACGACTTGACAACTCGCAGTGGGAGAACCCACAGGCACCAAAGGTGAGCATCCCGATCCTCGTCCAACGACGAGTCGATCTGCGCACAGGGGATCCGGTTCGCACAGACCTAGCAGGCAATGCGGCGTCGCCAGGCGAAGCTGACGCTGGCATCACCACGAACTCGCTTCGTGCCGATGTGCTCGGAATCTGGGACAAGACGGCAACCGCGAACAACTCGGCCACGTACCTGTTCAAGCATGCGACCACAGGCGTGCAGGTGCAAAAGCGCCCGACGGGTGTGAAAGCGCCTGGTCGTCTCTTCGACTACACGCTCACGGTGACCAACACCGGAACCTGGCCCATCCTGAACCCGATCATCACCGACTACCTGCCCAGTGACGCCACTGGCGCACAGCTCATCTTTGACCAAGACAAACCGTGGACCTACAAGTACGCGCTGTCGGGTGCCGCGCCAGCACCGGTTAACGGAACTGCTCTGCCTACCGGTACTAGCGGCCCGAATGTTGATGTCACTGCGGATTCCTTTGGTCCGACCGAAATCCAGTTCACCTTCCCGACCGGGTCGGTATTGGAAGTCGGACAGGTCTACGTGATCACTATCCCGATGATGTTCCGTCCCGGCCTTGTCAACGACACCAATGTCACGAACAGGTTCGGAATCAGTGGCGATCGCGCATTTGATACCTGCACCGCCCCCGCAGGGTTCACCGCGAGCTATGACGCACCGAGCGGCGAGTGCTCTACCGCAACGACGGTCCGTCCATCCGAACAGGCTGCGCTTCGGGCGCTCATGACGGTAAAGGCCGAGCTCGACGCTGATTACCCGACCGATCAAGGTTTCATCGGGGGAACGAACGCGGACTGCACAGCGGCAAAGAGCAGTGCCGGCTTCTCCCAACTTCCCTGTATCCCCCTGACGCTTCCCGGCCAGAAGGAAACCTGGCGCCTGACCGCGCAAAACACCGGGACAACCAACATGCCGCGGCTAGTGCTCTCGACAAGGCTCCCGGATGTGAGTGACCAGACAATCCTCGACGGGTTTGTGCGCGACTCACGCTGGGCCGCCGGCTTCGCAGACGAGATCACGGCAAACATTGGCATCCCCGGCGCCACGATGACCGTGTACTACACGACGGCAGCAGCGCCCTGTAAAGCGGTACTGCAGACTCCGTCGAACGCGAACGCGTGCGGTAATGACCCGGCAACAGGATGGGCCGTCTGGACCGCCGGCGCCCTCGCTGACCCGACTGTCGTCACTGGGCTCCAATTCGTGATCGACTTCGCTGACGCAGAGCTGTTCAAGCCGGCCGACACGGTCACCATCGATATCGTGACCCGAACCGCTGCGCTGTCAGCGACACCGGGGGCAAACACGACGGCACAGAACTCACTGTCGGCATCCGCGATCACGAGAACCGGTGCGACCGATACGCGGGTCACGGCACTCGACTACTCGGTCGTTTCCGTTGCGTTGGCCACAGGTGGTCTTCGCCTAGAAAAGGACATCACTGGCCCTGCAGCATCGTTCATCCCTAACGGTCAGACCTTCGCGGGCAAGCTCGTCTGTACGTCTCTGACCGAGACGATCGAGCGCGATTACACCATGACGGTAGACACCACTACGGTGCCAGAGACGGTTCCGGTAGTGACATTCAACGACCTGCCTGGTGGTGCTGACTGCACTGTGACCGAGACCACGGCAAGCGGTCAGACTAGTTACACCGCAACGACAGTGACAATCGATCCGCTGATCACCGATCCCGCAGTCTTCCCGATGGTGACCTTGACCAATGACTACCAGCTGGCTGGTCTCACGGTGGCGAAGACGGTCACCACAACGGCCCCGGTTATCCCGACGGAGTTCGCATTTACCGTGAGCTGCACGTTCCTGGGTGTGGCTGTTCCGCTTTCGCTGGCGGATGCATCGTTCACGTTAGACGACACCGAGTCCCGCACCATTACAGGGATTCCGGTGAACTCCAACTGTGTTGTGACAGAAACCGACCCGAAGAGCGCTGACGCAACGATCATGACGGCGAGTACAGACTCGACGCACGCCGGATCGAGTGTCTCCGTCGACAACACCGCTCGCACTGCGACCTTCACTAGGTTGAGCCCGAACGGCGTCGGCGGTGTGATCACGAACACGGCCAATGCCAATAACAGGTTTGACGCCCCCGCAGCCCTCATAGTCACGAAGAAGCTACTCGGCGACGGCGCAGCCCAGTTCGGTGAAGACAAGACCTTCAACGTGGCCGTGTTGTGCACCTTTGGGGCGACCACCCAGTATGACGATTCTGTGCTGTTGAATGCGGGCAACGCTTGGCAGGTGGTGCTCGAGAACATCATCGCGGACTCAGATTGCACTTTCACCGAGTCGACTCTTCAGGGTGCGGATGCCGTAGTCATTACGCCGAATGACGGTAGCGACGCGACCGTTGGGCAACTCACAGTGCCCGCGCCGACACTCGCAGTGCCGTCTCCGGTCGTTAATATTGATGTCACCAACTGGTTCCTGACTGGCTCAGTAGAGGTCACCAAGACGTTTGCGGGAGACCGTGGCGCGATCGACAAGTTTGCGCGCAACCCCGTACCTGAGATCGAGTTCGAGTTCAGCCTGAGCTGTCTGCGTGACGGGGAAAGCGTTGTCATTCCCGGCGGGGCAACTCGCACGGTGACGGCAGCATCCCCGGTCGCGGATTACACCGGCCTTGCTTCTGGAGCGGAATGTGCGCTTACAGAAACCCGCACAGGGGGCGCAAGCATCACAAGAGTTCTGGACGAAAACTCCGCAGAGCTCGTCGATGGTGAATTCACCATCGCGGTCGACAACACCGTGCTGACAGTCGATGATCAGGCTCAGCCGGACCTTTCGGTAGAGAACACGTTCCGGTTCGCTGATGTTGCTGCAACCAAAAAGGTCATTGATGCGGGCGATGCTGGTTCTCGGTCTGCTGGACCATTTGAACTCACGCTCATCTGCACGCTCGACGACAGGGACATCAGTGCCGCGGAGAACGCCGCACAGTCCATCCTGAACGGTGAGACTGTCATCTGGACAGAACTCGCCGAGGGAGCGGACTGCACGATCGTGGAGACAGTCACGGGAGGTGCGACCCAGACAACGACGACGCTGATGGCGGCTGACCGCAGCGCTGGACCCTCAGTTGAGGGAACTTCGGTGACACTCCTGCCACTGCGCTGGACCGGTGCCGATGCGCCCAACGCGATTACCTTCACGAACTCGTTCCGCCTCGCCTACACCGGTTCAGGTTCAGGTTCCGCGTCGCTCGTGATGCTGCCGCTGGGGCTGATCCTGGTGGGTGGACTGTTCCTTGGTTTGGTGGCCATCAAGCGTCGTAGTCACCGAGAGACAGCGGCAACCAAGTAGCGTTACCTCTATCGGTGCACGGGTGGGCTGTGATGAGCACAGTCGCGTGGTCGCCACGAAAGGCGCGGCATCCCATGAAGCTGGTCGTTGTTGGAGGAGTTGCGGGAGGGGCATCCGTTGCCGCCCGCGCACGCAGGCTTGACGAGAGTGCAGACATTGTTGTGCTAGAGCGCGGCCATCACGTCTCATTCGCGAACTGCGGGTTGCCGTACCACATTGGTGAAATCATCACCGAGCGCGATCGGCTGCTGCTTCAAACGCCGGAGAGCCTGCGCGAGTCCCTCAATATTGACGTGCGCATTGCCAGCGAAGTCACCTCAATCGACCGAACAGCCAAGACGGTCACAGTGCGAGAAGTGGACACCGGCCGCGAATACGTCGAAAGCTACGACAACCTCGCCCTCTGCACCGGAGCAGAAGCAATCCGCCCGCCCCTGCCGGGAATCGACCTGCCAGAACTCCACGTTCTGCGCCGCATCGGCGACATGGATGTCATCAAAGCCGAACTCGATGCCGACCTTGCGCTTGCTTCCAGCGGCGCTCGCGGTCCGGTCCGCTGTGTCGTCATCGGCGCCGGTTACATCGGCCTCGAAATGGCGGAGAACCTCAAACACCGTGGGGCGATCGTGGATGTCGTGGAGATGAGCGACCAGATTCTCCCGCCGCTCGACCACGAGATGTCCGTTCCCGTCGAACACCACCTGCGCAGTCGGGGGATCAGTCTCCACCTTTCCACCGGGGCTGCAGCTTTCACCCGGCGTGACGGTGACGGAATCACGGTAGAGCTCACCAACTCGACCAGTCTTGACGCGGATGTTGTCATCCTCTCGGTGGGAGTCCGACCCAGTGTCGACCTGGCCCGGGCTGCAGGGCTCGAACTGGGTGAGCATGGTGGACTGTCTGTCGACACCCACATGCGCACGTCTGACCCCAATATTTGGGCTGCTGGTGACTCGGTCGAAACGCCAAACACTGTACTGCCCGGCTCGTGGCTTGCTCCGCTAGCAGGGCCCGCTAATAGGGAAGCCCGCGTCGCTGCGGAAAACATCTGCGGGCGTGACACGGAGTACACGTCCACTCAGGGCACCTCCATCGTGAAGGTGTTCGAGATGGTCGCGGGTGGAACCGGCGCGACCGAACGCCAACTGCTCGCCGCGAATGTTCCTTACCGCGCCGTGCACGTGCATCCGTCGGGTCATGCCGGCTACTACCCGGGCACGGCGATGATGCACATCAAGCTCCTCTTCGCGCCCGATGCCGGAACAGTGCTCGGTGCACAGGTCACCGGGTTTGATGGGGTCGACAAGCGACTCGACGTCTTCGCCACCGCACTTCGGGCTGGACTAACCGTGTGGGATCTCCAAGAGCTCGAACTTGCTTACGCCCCACCGTTCGGCTCAGCGAAAGACCCGGTCAACATGGCCGGCTTCGTTGCCAGCAATGTGCTGCTCGGTGACCTGAACCTTTGGTATGCGCAGGATTATCCCCATGCCACAGAGGGTGCACGCATCATTGACGTTCGCACCCTGGAAGAGTTCTCCATCTTCCACCTCCCCGGCGCCGAGAATGTGCCGCTCGCCACACTGCGCACCGACACCGGCGACTGGGACAGGGCAACGGGGCTTCGCCTCTACTGCTCGGTGGGCTTCCGCAGTTACCTCGCGTACCGCATCCTCGTGCAGCTTGGTTTCACGGATGTCGCAACGCTGTCGGGCGGATCCGAAACGTTCCGTGCGTGGCATGAGGTTGAACCGCTCCAGGATGGCCCTGTCGAGCCGGAAACTTCGTACGCCGAAGCAGCCGAAACTCTCAACGCCGCTCGAGTCGCAGCGCACCTCGCGAACGGTACCGGTGTCTCGGTCAACCTCGACTGCACCGGGCTCGCCTGCCCTGGCCCGATCATGAAGCTTTCCACGGAGATGAAGGGTCTCAATCTTGGCGACCAGATCGTGGTCCATGTGTCTGACCCCGGATTCGCAAGCGACGCACCAGCGTGGGTGCGCCGTAATGGTCACGAACTTCTCGCCATCGAACCGGAGGGGCCCGGCTATGTTGCCACCATCCGAAAGGTTGGCCCAGAAGCGCTCGCGCTCGCCGGTGGGGGAGCGGTCGTTGCAGTGCCCGCCACACCGAAGATCTCGTTTGTGGTGTTCTCTGGTGACCTTGACAAGCTGATAGCCGCGTTCATCATCGCCAACGGGGCGATCTCGATGGGCGAAGAAGTGTCAATGTTCTTCACTTTCTGGGGGCTCAACTCGCTGCGCAAGCAGAAGCCACCGAAGCGTCAACGCAAAACCATGGACAAACTGTTCGCCGGGATGATGCCCGCCGGAGCCGATAAGCTCACCCTCTCCCAAATGCACATGATGGGGGCTGGAACAGCGATGATCAAGAAAACGATGAAAAAGAACGGCGTGCACTCCCTCCCTGAGCTGATGGAATCCGCAATGGCCGGAGGCGCGCGTGTCATCGGCTGCACGATGACCATGGACCTGCTCGGAATAGCCGAGTCGGACCTCATTGACGGTGTCGAGCTTGGCGGCGTTGCTACGTTCTTGGGTGAGGCGGCAGAGTCAACCACTACGCTGTTTATCTAGCTGACTAGCCGCACGACTTCATGTAACTTTCAACGAAACTCGGGAGCGAAAGTCGACCTCGATGGAGAAATTCTGTGCTGCTGAAATTGTCCTGTAGAATCATCGTCAACAAGGGGAGTACTCCCGTCTGCGGTCGGCCCGTCAATACGTATGCATTCTTGCATTCCGGGCCGTCGGTTCTGAGATGATCAGAGCGGAGGAGACCTTGGCGCCATATGTACGCCAAATCTATGCCAACCCCTTTGGAGCATGCTCATGCAGGTGACACCCCTGATCTGGATCATCACAATCGCTGTGACGATTCTCTTTTTCATTTACGAGTTCTTCGTGCACGTGCGCAAGCCGCACGAGCCCACCATTGGTGAGTCGGCCCGCTGGTCGGTGTTCTACATCAGTCTCGCGCTGCTGTTCGGCGTCGGCATTGGCATGGTTTCGGGATGGACGTTCGGCGGCGAGTACTTCGCCGGCTACCTCACCGAGAAGGCGCTCTCGATCGACAATCTCTTCGTCTTCCTGCTGGTCATGAGCGCGTTCGCGGTGCCGAAGATTTATCAGCAGAAGGTGCTGATGATTGGCATCGTCATCGCCCTCATCCTGCGGGGTGGCTTCATCGCCATCGGTGCGGCCCTTATCGAGAACCTGTCATGGATCTTCTACATCTTCGGTGCGCTGCTCCTCTTCTTGGCCTACCGGCAGGCATTCTCCAACCACGAAACGGACCCGGCCAATAACGGGTTCATGCGTTTCGTGCGCCGACACTTGGCGGTGACCGACCAATACCACGGTGACAAGCTGACCGTGAAGAAGAACGGTAAGCGGTTCGTCACTCCCATGCTGCTCACGATTGTCGCTATCGGCTTCGTTGACCTAATCTTCGCCGTCGATTCCATCCCCGCCATTTACGGGCTCACGAACGAGGCGTACATCGTGTTCACGGCAAACGCCTTCGCGCTGATGGGGCTGCGGCAGCTGTTCTTTCTCATCGGTGGTCTGCTCCAGCGTTTGGTGTACCTGGCGCAAGGTCTCGCGGTCATCCTGGCGTTCATCGGTGTGAAGCTCGTCTTCCACGCCCTTCATGTCAACGAATTGCCGTTTATCAACGGTGGGGAGCCACTCCTGTGGGTGCCTGAGATCCCCATCTCGTTCTCTCTGCTCTTCATCCTCGCCACGATTACGGTGGCTACCGTCGCGAGCCTGCTCAAGACCCGCGGAAAAGGTTCGCATCCTGGCACCCCAACGCCGATCGATTCCGCAAGCCAGAATGAGCACTCGAAATGAGCATGTTTTCTCCATGCTGACTGGTGTCGAGACGCTGTGCGAGCGAAGGAGACTGAAATGACCGTAGTGATCGCCGGTTGTGGTGATCTGGGCACCGAGACTGGGCTGCGTTTCGCCGCTCTGGGTCATCGCGTGATGGGGATGCGACGCTCAGCCGAGAAACTCCCGCGCGAAATTGAAGGACAGTCGGTTGATCTGTCGGCGGAGGTGCCGACGCTACCGGCCGACACCAGCATCGTGATGATCGCCATGAGCCCCGATGAGCGCAGCGTCGATGGATACCGGGCGGCATATGTCGACAGCGTTCGCAGCATCGCGACGGCCATCAAGCGCGATTGCACTGTGCCGCCACGTGTCTTGTATGTGTCGTCGACGGCGGTCTACGGCGTTGACGACGGCGGCTGGATCGACGAGGCGACTCCGGCTGAACCTGCCGCGCCGACAGCAGTCGTGCTGCGAGCAGCGGAGGAGTTGTTGCTCGAACAGCTCCCTGACGCCACGATCCTGCGCCTGGGAGGTATTTATGGACCAGGACGGACTCGACAGATTGATCGCATACGTGGCGGGGTCGAGACGATTTCGCGTGAATCGCGATTTACCAATCTGATCCATCGCGACGATGCTGCGGCGGCCATCGTGCACCTCATGGCCATGCCAGCGCGACCCGAAACTTTCTACATTGGTGTTGATGATTGCTCGGTCGATCAGCATGAAGTTATCGAGTTTTTGGCACGCAGCCTGGACGTGCCCGTGCCACCAGTTGCCGCCGAATCCGGCAGCCCTGAGAGAGCCCGTGGCAAACGATGCCGCAATACTCGGCTGCGCGAATCAGGATTCGTATTCACCTACCCCACCTACCGGGAAGGTTATGCGGCTGTACTGACAGGAGCTGGTGCGCGCCACCCCTAGACGGGCCAGCAAATTTGCACCCGTCACTGAGGCTCAATCCACGATCTCGATTTGAGTTTTGATAAAAGCCCGGTCAGATTCGGAGAGGTGTTGGCGAGAACGGGGAAGGCTGCATGCGAGCAGAGCTTCAATCTCTTTTAGCACCAAATTACTGATCTTGCCTTCGAGATCCTCTTGCAACTCGTGTTTCGCCGTGATGCTCAGCTCGGGCCACCATCGCTCAATAGGGGGAAGTTTGTCGTGTGTCTCCATGGGTTGTGTCTCCGTTCTCGGTAGAACTACTCTCTTCTCGATGACCCTAACGCGGCCCCAGGCGTTCACCAAACAATGTACCGATGGGAATATCAGTGGCTGCGTGTACGTTTTAAAGAAAGTACGGCGACACGCCGAGACACTACATCTTGTGTAATGACATGGGTGTCATTCCCCGTATATAGTGAAATCTCCGACAAACCGTCGGTAAACTTCGAGAAGACTTTAAGGAGGATCGAATGGATAACGACAACGACAACGTCGGTGGATACGCAATTCCCGTCGACCCAATGGATCTTCTGCAGTGCGACAGCTGCCAGTAAAAACTTACTGAGCTCGCACCTCAACAGATTCCTGAAGCCCCGGCCGACCTCACCGTCACCGGGGCTTCACCCATTAACCGGAGCAACCTAACCCGAGCAAGGCCACACACCGGCAACCCTCGCCAACCCGCGCGCTCACAACATTGCCTAAGCTGGTAACCGTGCCAGTGAATCCAGAACTACAAGGCCGGGTCTTCCCGCCAACATCCCCCTACCTCGTCGGTCGAGAAAAAGTGCGCGAGTTTGCACGCGCCGTCTTCGCCCAAAGCCCCCTCAACCACGACCCCGAAGCCGCGATAGCAGCCGGCTACGCCGACGTTGTCGCACCCCCCACCTTCGCGGTCGTCATCCAAGAAGCAGGCCTCGCCCTGCTCCTCGCCGCCCCCGACACCGGCATCGACTTCTCGCGCATCGTGCACGGCGAACAAAAGTTCACCTACACACGGCCCATCGTTGCCGGAGATGAACTCACCGCCATCCTCACCGTCACCAGCATCAAATCGCTCGGCGGCAATGACATGATCACCGCCGAAACCTCCATCAGCGACAGCACCGGCAACCACGTCGTCACCGCAACCTCCGTACTCGTCATGAGAGGCACAGAATGAGCGACCTCGTCGTCGGCCAAGAACTCATCACCGGCAAAGTCACCCTCACCCGCTTCTCCCTCGTGCGCTACGCGGGAGCATCCGGAGACTTCAACCCCATCCACTACCGCGATGACGTCGCTGCATCCGTTGGGCTCCCCGGAGTTCTCGCCCACGGCATGCTCACCATGGGCCTCGCCGTGCAACCCGTCATCGACTGGATGGGCGACCGCGGCGACCTCATCGAATACGGTGTGCGCTTCACCCGCCCCGTCGTCGTCGACGGCAACGGCGGAGTCACCATCACCGTCACCGCCAAAGTTGGGGCTATCGAAGAAGACGTGACCCGCATCGATCTCACCGTCAGCGCAGCCAATCAGACCGTGCTCGGCAAAGCCCAAGTGAGGGTCAAGCTCCACCAATGACCGACTCAGTCCCCCGCGACAACACAGCACTCGCTGACAGCACAGTGCTCGCCGACCTCACCACCATCCGAGTCGGCGGGCCCGCACATGAACTGCTCCGCCCGACCACCGAAGACGAGCTCATCGAAAAGGTGCGCGAAGTATGGAAACGCGGCGACGAATGGCTGCTCATCGGCGGCGGCTCCAACTTGGTCATCAGCGACGAAGGATTCGACGGCACCGTCATCCACATTGCCACTCGCGGCATCCAGATCGTCACGCAAGATGACACCTCGTTGCACATCCGGGTGCAAGCGGGCGAATCGTGGGATGGCCTCGTCAAACGCCTCATCGCCCGCGGCTGGGCCGGCATCGAAGCGCTCAGTGGTATCCCCGGATCGGTCGGTGCAGCACCCATCCAGAACATCGGAGCCTACGGTCAAGAAGTTGCGAGCGCACTAGAGGGCATCGACTTTCTCGAATATTCCAGTGGCGAGCTCGTGCACCTCAGCACCGCCGATCTCACCCTCGGATACCGCAGCTCCGTAATCAAGAGCGGCCGTGCCGGAGTTGTCGTCGCCGTCTACTTCGCACTCACCGCAACGCCGAACAGCACCGTTCAGTATCAGCAGCTTGCCACCGCTCTTGGCGTGAACGTCGGCGACGAAGTTCCCGTGCACCAAGTGCGTGACACCGTGCTCGCACTGCGGGCATCCAAAGCAATGGTGCTCGACCCCAACGAACCAGACTCTGCAAGCTGTGGCTCGTTCTTTACCAACCCGATCGTTCCCGAAAACATTGCCCGCGCCCTCTCAGCGGATGCCCCGCGATGGGTCATCGATGATGAACCGGTTGCCGACATTGCCGTTCCTCTCGGCGAGGCGCCCGCCCTTCCGCCGGCCCCAAAACCGCGCATGGTCAAACTGAGTGCTGCCTGGCTGATCGAGCACTCCGGCGTGAAAAAAGGGTTCCGACTTCCTGGATCTCGCGCGGCCGTCTCGACCAAACACAGTCTCGCGATCGTCAACCGCACCGGCGCAACTGCCGCTGAAGTATCAGAACTGTCGCGCTACATTGCCGCCCGCGTATTGGGTGAGCACGGCATCCGCCTGCAGCCCGAGCCTGTCGCAGTTGGTGTTGAGCTCACCTAGCTGAGTTGAATTGAACTAGCCATGCCGCGTTAGCCGCGCTGAGCCAGCAACCCCAGCTCCATCGCTTTCGTGACAGCCCGCGTGCGGTCCTTCACCTCGAGCTTCTCAAACACGTGGATGAGGTGCGTCTTCACCGTCGCCTCGCTCACGAACAGGGTGGCGGCAATCGCCCGGTTGCTATTGCCCTTGGCCACAAGCGCGAGCACTTGGGTTTCGCGTTCGCTCAGTGCAACTCGCACAGGTTCGCGCATCCGATTCACCAGGAGAGCGGCAATCGACGGAGCCAGCGCCACCTCACCCCGCGCCACCGACCGCAGTCCGGCCAAGATTTCCTCCTGCGGGGCAGCCTTCAGTAGGTAGCCACTGGCGCCAGCCTCAATCGCGGCGAGGATGTTCTCGTCAGACTCATAGGTCGTCAAGATCACAACGCGAACATCGGGACGTGCTGCCACAAGCTGCGCGGTCGCCTCGGCACCTCCGAGTCCGGGCATGCGCAAATCCATGAGCACGACGTCGGGGGAGAGCTGCGTGGCTAGGGCGACCGCCCCGGCGCCGTCGCCGGCCTCGCCGACAACATCAATGTCATCCGCAGAGCTCAACAGCCCGACGATTCCACTGCGAACAATGGGGTGGTCGTCAGCAACAACAACACGGATCATGCGAGCACGTCCCTCGGGATAATGGCGCGCACAGTGGTTCCTGTGCCCGAACTGTCGATATCGAGTCGGCCATTGACGAGCCCCAATCGTTCGCTCATCCCTTCGAGGCCGAAGCCAGTGTGAGTCACTGCAGGATCAAATCCGCCGCCGTTATCTCTCACCGACAGGGTGAGCCCGACACCATCTGCGGTGACGACGATCGTGGCGGTGGTCGCCTCTGCGTGCTTGCGCACATTGGCGAGTGCTTCTTGCGCGCAGCGCAGAACGACCACTTCGGTTTCGCGGGCGATCGCGGGTAGAGCCTGGGCGTCCACTGTCACGGTCAGTTGGGTTTCGCGACTGTAGCGTTCCGCCAGCCGTTCAAGCGCGCTGGTGATCCCCTCACCTGTGAGCCCCACCGGTGCGGATGCCGCCACGAGCGCCCGTGTTTCTGCTAACGCCGCGCGGGCACTGTCTTCGATCAGCTCTAGCTGTTCGGCTGCGGCAGCGATCTGGTTGTTGTCGAGTTCGCGCTTAGCTCTTTGGGCAACGAGAACCAGCCCGGTGAGGTCTTGCGCGATGGTGTCGTGGATTTCCCGGGCGAGCCGTTTTCGTTCGCTAGAAATTCCGGCATCGCGACTGATGGCGGAAAGTTCGTCGCGGGTGGAGCGTAGTTCGTCGACAAGGGTTTGTCGCTGGTCGCTGAGGCGGGAAATTTGGGTGATCCAGAGCCCAAGAGCGAGACTGAAAATGATCGACAGCCCCACGATGGTGCCGCTGTAGAGCAGCGCTTCGGCACTGGTTCCGTTGTGAATTACGAAACCCACGCCGACAGAGAGAGCTACCGCAACGTTGCCGATGATCGCGTTGCGGGTGCGTTCGGTGATGATCCACACGAGGGGATACGCTATCGCTTGCAAGATGGCCATTGAGGGTAAAAATGCGACACCAGTGCCGACAATCACTACGAGAATTCCGATGTAGACGAGCGCCGTGATCTTGCTGTTGAACGCACGGATGCCGACGATGAACCAGGTGAGGAGAAACGCGACGAGGGTGACTCCGGCCCCGATTTGGTCGCTCAGCGTCGCCCAACCGGAACCGGCAACGAGTACGACCATTACCAGCGTCGTGACGACGACGGCGATACTGATCCAGCGCAGGTAACCCATTTAGCTATCCTTGCGGATCCACCGGAAAGTCAGGCGTGTCGCGATGAGCCCCAGAACCAACCAGAGACCGGTGGCGATCGCAACGCCGGACAGATTCCAGCTCTCTGACTGTTCAAGAACTTCGAAGCTTGCGGGCAGAAACACTTCCCGCATGCCCTGCGCCATCCACTTAAGAGGGAAGGCACTTGCGAAGTTTTGTAGCCACTCAGGCAACAGCGAGAAGCCCAAGTACACGCCGGAGATGAACTGCAGCACTAGGGCGATGGGTATCACTACCGCTGTGGCACTTTTCCCGGTGCGGGGCAGCGCACTTAACGCGATGCCGAGCACGGCGGATGTTGAGACACCCAGTATGAAGACCCAGGCAAAGGTGAGCCATTTGCTCGGTTCGCTCGGCAGTTCAACCCCGAAGGCGACACTCGCGACCAGGATCACGAGGGTTGCTTGCAGCACCCCGGTCACAAAGACTCCACCGATCTTGCCAATGAAGTAGCTCATGATGGGCAGTGGTGTTCCGGCGAATCGCTTGAGCGTGCCGTCGCTGCGTTCCATCGCAATGTCGATGGCCATGTTTTGCAGGCCGCTCAAAAGGAGCCCGGCGGCGAGCATCCCGGGCAGGTAGAACGCGGCAGCAGTCAACGTTTCGCCGCCTGTTCCAAAGTCCTGTTCGCTAAAGGCGAGGGAGAAGATGGTGAGCATCACTACGGGGAAAAGGAAAGTGAAAAACACGGAGTCGCCTTGGCGGAAGTAGGCGCGCACTTCATATTTGATGCGGCTAACACCGAGCGTCAGTGTGCGGCCAAAATTGATTCCATAACTGCGGCCGGTGAAGACCTTCGGCTCTGAGGTTGTGGTGCTCATCGCGCGTTCTCCACTTCGGGTGCCGTCGTGTGCTCGGCGACGAGCTGCAGGTAGATGTCTTCGAGGCTGGGACGAATGATCTCGAGCCCAGCAGGTTCGGCGCCGTTCAGCATGAGGGATGCTACGAAGGCTCCCGGGCTGTGAGTGCGTTCTTCCCGCGCTGTTCCTCCATCGCGCCAACGCACAATCGGTACACGTGAGTCTGCGCCACCGAGTTCGTCGATTGCTCCGATGTCGATCATCTTTCCCCCGGCGATAACTCCGGCGCGGTCACCCAATTGTGCTGCCTCGTCGAGGTAGTGGGTGGTGAGCAGGATGCTCGTACCGTCCGACTTGAGTGAGCGGATCAGACGCCAAAACTGTTGACGAGCCTCAGGGTCGAAGCCTGTGGTCGGTTCGTCGAGGAAGAGCAACTCGGGGTTTCCGATGATGCCGAGCGCGACATCCACTCGCCGCCGTTGCCCGCCCGAGAGCTTGCGGATGAGGGTGCCCGCTTTTTCTTCGAGCCCCACCGAGGCAATGACTTCGTCAACACCGCGCGGGTTGGGGTAGTAACCGGCAAAATGGCTGAGCTGCTCGCGCACCGTCACATTGCCGCTCTCGCCCGAGGCCTGCAGCACGATTCCGAGTCGCGCCTTCCAGTCGAGGCCGCCCTTACCCGGGTCGACACCGAGCACGCTCGCGGTTCCACCGGTACGATCCCGATAACCTTCGAGGATTTCGATTGTGGTCGACTTGCCGGCACCGTTGGGGCCAAGTAGCGCAAAGGTTTCACCTCGCTGAATCTCGAAGCTGACCGAATCAACGGCGGCAAACGTGCCGTAAGTTTTGCGCAGATTGTTAACCTGCACGACAGGGGCGGTGGTGTTCATTCCTCTATCGTCGCGTGTTCGAGCCTCGCGCAACAGATACTCACGGTTAGAGGTCTATCAACCGATCGGTTGATGCGAACCTTTCGACCACTTTCAGGGGGCCCGCTCGCAGTATGCGGATGGATGCCGCGTGCAGTCTGTCGATGGCACGGTACTGGGTGAGCACACGCTAACCTATGATCACGCCGGCGAGCAGCCGGGCCGCTAGGGCTCAGTCGCTGCCAGGCTCGGGCTCGGCATCAGATTCAGGCCCAGCTCCCGGCTCAGATTCACCCTCAGCTCCGATCTCCGCAGCATCCGCCAACATCACTCTCAGTTCGGCGTCGAAGAGCGCAGCGTCGAAACCTTCATCGGGGGATTCGCGAAGCAACAGGGTCGCGGTTGCATGAACGCGTCGGCGGGTGTCACCGTCTGCGGCAGCTGCTTCAAGCAACGGTGTCGCAGCGTCTTCCAAGGCGACCAGAGCGCGACTAAGGCTGAGCTGTACGTCGCGATCACCACGACTGAGGTGGTGCACTAACGCGGCGGATAACGCTAACTCGCTGCCTTCCGGCACGAGCACTACGGCAACCCGCCACGCTGTGCGGGCTACCTGATCATCGGCGTCGTTCAGAACTTCCGGCGTGATGGCCACCCATCCACGAGGGTCACCGATCTTCGAAAGCGTGTGCAATGCCTGACTGCGGGCTTGCGCATTCTCTGAGTGCACTTCGTCGATCAGCAGCGGAACGGTCTCCGAGGCCGGATGCCGCATCAGTGCCCACGTGAGTGTCTCGCGAACGTTGAGGTCGGGTTCAATCGCGCAGCGTGCGAGGAGCGGCTCAATGTATTCCGGGCGCGGATGTGTTCCGGCTGACATTGCAGCCTGCAATCGAGCTGAGGCGGGTGCAGAAGTGAGCGCTGCGCGCAGTCTGCCGGCGGCGGCCGCGGCGTCGCGCGGCGGGGTGATGTCCATTGGATCCTCCACCGAAACTTCGGCGGCTTAGTTAGCTAAAGAGTTTTTGCAACCGCTTCACGCCTTCGAGGAGTGCGTCGTCGCCGAGGGCGTACGAGAGGCGCAGGTAGCCGCTGGGTCCGAATGCTTCGCCGGGCACTACAGCAACCTCGGCTTGGTCGAGAATCAGGTCGGCGAGTTCGAGGCTAGTGGTCGGGGTGACTCCGCCCCATTCGCGGTTGAGCAGACCCGAGACATCCGGGTACACGTAGAACGCACCTTGAGGTGTCGGGCAATTCACGCCCTCAATCTTGTTGAGTTCGGAGACCATGAGCTTGCGGCGACGATCGAAGGCGAGACGCATTTCTTCAACGGCATCTTGCGGGCCGGTGAGGGCTTCGATGGCAGCGCGCTGCGAAATGTTGGAGACGTTGCTCGTGAGGTGCGACTGCAGGTTCGCGGCCCCCTTCATGGCGTCGACGGGGCCCACCATCCAGCCAAGGCGCCAGCCGGTCATCGAGTAGCTTTTGGCGACACCGTTCACGAGGATCGTGGTGTCGGCGAGCGCCGGAACAGCTTCAACGATGGAGACGGCACGAACTCCGTCGTAGACGAGGTTTTGGTAGATGTCATCACTGATCACCCAGATACCGTGCTCGAGAGCCCACTCACCGATGGCTTTGGTTTGCTCGGGGGAGTAGACGGCACCGGTGGGGTTTGAGGGCGAGACGAAGAGCAGCACCTTGGTGTTCTCGGTACGGGCAGCTTCAAGCTGCTCAACCGTCACAAGGTAACCTTGGTCGGCACCGGCGAAGACTTCGACCATGGTGCCACCGGCGAGCTTTATTGCTTCGGGGTAGGTGGTCCAGTACGGGGTAGGAACGATCACGTCGTCGCCCTGGTCAACGAGGGTCGCGAATGCTTGGTAGACGGCCTGCTTGCCACCGTTGGTGACGACCACCTGGTTAATTCCGACCTCGAGGCCGCTGTCGCGCAGGGTCTTCGCCGCGATCGCTTCCCGCAGTTCGGGTAGGCCTGCTGCTGGTGTGTAACGGTGATTCTTGGGGTCGAGCACTGCTCGGGATGCCGCATCCACAATGTTCGCGGGCGTCGCGAAATCGGGTTCACCTGCCGCATAGCTGATGATGGGGCGGCCTGAGGCGAGAAGCGACTTGGCTTTTGCGTCCACTTTGAGGGTGGCCGACTCGGCGATGGCGGAAATTCTGGCAGAGAGGCGAGGTGAAGTCACCGGTCAAGTCTAGGGCTTCACGCGTGGCTGTGCCCAGAGATTTCAGGCCGCGTACAGGCTCCGTTCGCGCTCACGCTGGGGCACAATGCGAGGGACAATGGAGGTGCGACGACGTGGGGGCCGGACCTCGCATTTGATGAGCGCTCCGGATGACGTACACTGGAAGAAGTAGTTGAAAACTGCCATACTTTCGCGCGCCTGCTCCTCACTTCGTGAGAGTAGATCTGCGAGGGTGTGGGGCGAGAGATTCAGGTCTCTTGCAGAGGGTGGTGGCTCAATTGGTAGAGCAGCGGTCTCCAAAACCGCAGGTTGCAGGTTCGAGTCCTGTCCGCCCTGCAAGTCCCGATCCGTCTTTCACGGCCCGGGCCGAGCAAGCCGAAGTATCGGAAGGTAAATAAGAGTGGCCAAGAAAGTCGTAGACGAGCCCAGCGAGGACGTCGTCGCCAAGGCGAAGAAGGACAGCGAGCAACGTCGTGGACCCTTCGGGCGCATGGCACTCTTCATCCGTCAAGTAATTAATGAACTCAAGAAGGTTGTAACGCCGACAAGGCGTGAACTAATCAGCTTCACGCTGGTCGTTCTTGTGTTCGTTGTCATCATGATGGCCATCGTTTCCGGACTTGATTTCGGGTTTAGCGCGTTGGTCAACTTCCTGTTTGGTAACCCTGAACTAGTGGTCTAAACCTTCACCGACCGCCCTTCACAAACCGCAACGGCTACAAGCCGAACTGCAGAGCAACGAAAAGAGATTTAGTGTCCGAGAACCACCGCGAAGACTCCGAGCTCGCTACGGCAGCAGAGCAGTCCTCCGAGGAGGATGAGGCGCAGACGGGTAACACCCTGGCTGAGGCAGAGCGTTCTGAAGACTCCGCCGAGCACCAGGCAATGCACGTTGAAGGCAGCTCGACTGATGTCGACGCCGATCTTGCTGGCCTCCTTGAGGCTCTGGATGCTGCAGTCGACCCCGAAGCCGATGCTGCGGTAGACGACGCACTTGACATTGATGATGCGGCCGAGGCTGACGCATCTGTGGCTGCCACTGACGACGAAGCATCTGATGATGCTGAGACTGCTGAAGGCGAAGAGGCTGAGGTTGACCCGTACGCCGAGTTCCGCATGGATCTGCGTCTTCAGCCGGGCAAGTGGTACGTCATCCACTCCTACGCCGGGTTCGAGAAGCGCGTCAAGCACAACATGGAGAACCGTAAGGTATCGATGGCTATGGAAGATTATGTTTTCCAGGTCGAGGTGCCCATGGAAGATGTTGTCGAAATCAAGAACGGCCAGCGAAAGCTTGTCAACCGCGTTCGCATCCCTGGTTACGTCCTGGTTCGCATGGAGCTCAACGAAGACAGCTGGTCAGTTGTTCGTCACACCCCAGGAGTTACTGGCTTCGTTGGCAACGCGCACAACCCGGTACCGCTGCGCTTTGAAGAAGCTTTCAACATGCTGAAGAGCCTTGTTGAGATCGTCGAAGCGCCCGCAACCAAGGGTTCGTCGACCAAGGGCAAGACTGCTGCGCGTTCCATTCCTGCCGAGATTGACTTCGAGATCGGTGAGACCATCACCATCAAGGAAGGTTCGTTCGCGGGCCTGCCCGGTTCGATCAGCGAGATCAAGGCGGATAGCGGAAAACTCATCGTTCTGGTTTCGCTCTTCGAGCGTGAGACCCCGGTCGAGCTCAGCTTCGATCAGGTCACCAAGCTTTAAGGGCTAACGCTCCTAAAAAACCACCGCGCCTTCAGGGGTGCGGGAGAGCTGGCCACACGGGTCAGTTCGTACAGTAAAGGAAACACAATGGCACCGAAAAAGAAGGTTACAGGTCTGATTAAGCTTCAGATCCAAGCCGGCGCCGCCAACCCCGCACCGCCCATCGGGCCTGCGCTGGGTCAGCACGGCGTTAACATCATGGAGTTCTGCAAGGCGTACAACGCCGCGACCGAGGCACAGCGTGGAAACGTTATCCCGGTAGAGATCACTGTGTACGAGGACCGTTCATTCACGTTCATCCTCAAGACCCCGCCGGCAGCAGAGCTCATCAAGAAGGCTGCTGGAGTTCCTAAGGGATCGGGCACGCCGCACACCGTCAAGGTTGCGAAGCTCACAAAAGACCAAGTACGCACGATCGCCGAGCAGAAGATGGCTGACCTCAACGCCAACGACATCGACGGCGCAATGAAGATCATCGCGGGCACTGCTCGTTCGATGGGAATCACGGTGGAGGCATAATGTCCAAGAATTCCAAGGCATACAAGGCCGCCGCCGACAAGCTTGAAGAGGGTAAGTTCTACACGCCCACTGAGGCTGTTACTGTTGCTCGCGAGACGGGTTCGAAGAAGTTCGACTCCACCGTTGAGGTTGCTCTTCGCCTGGGCGTAGACCCTCGCAAGGCTGACCAGATGGTTCGTGGCACCGTTATCCTGCCTCACGGCACGGGTAAGACGGCACGCGTTATCGTTTTTGCGACCGGTCCTGCAGCCGAGGCAGCTCTTGCTGCTGGCGCTGACGAGGTCGGTGGCGCAGAGCTCATCGAGAAGGTCGCTGCGGGTTACACCAGCTTCGACGCAGCCGTCTCGACCCCTGAGCTCATGGGTCAGGTTGGTCGTTTGGGTAAGGTTCTTGGCCCTCGTGGCCTCATGCCTAACCCGAAGACCGGAACGGTTACGCCAGACACCGCTAAGGCTGTTTCTGACATCAAGGGCGGAAAGATCGAATTCCGTGTCGACAAGCACTCCAACGTGCACTTCATTGTCGGCAAGACGGCATTCACCGCCGAGCAGCTCGACGAGAACATCAAGGCAGCGCTCGAAGAAGTTCTTCGTGCCAAGCCCAGCTCTTCGAAGGGTCGCTACATCACCAAGGCAACCGTCTCCACGACCTTTGGTCCTGGCATCCCGGTCGACGTCAACTCGATCTAGTACTGCCGCAGTGAACGGGGGTCAGCGTCTGCTGGCCCCCGTTTTCACATCCCCGAGGAGATCATCGTGATTGTCACCGTTCGCCCTGCTCTGCTCTCTGATGCTGAACTCTTGCATGATCTAGCACTCCAGACGTTCCCGCTCGCGTGCCCTCCAACGACCACGCCCGAGGCGATAGCCGAGTTCATCACACAGCACCTCTCGGTGTCGTCATTTCGTGGCTACCTCAACGACAAGACCCGCGAAATTCTGATTGGCGAAGTCGATAGTCAGCCCGCAGGTTACGTTCTGTTCTGCAGCGACGAACCGAGTGATCCGGATGTTGCGAATGCGCTCACTGTGCGACCAACGATCGAACTCAGCAAATGTTATGTTCTCAGCAACTTTCATGGCACGGGAGTTGCGCGTGCTCTGATCGTTGACGGTATGGTGCGGTCACGTTCTCAGGGATTCGCCGCTATGTGGCTCGGCGTCAATCAGGAGAACATTCGGGCAAATCGTTTCTACGAGAAGATGGGTTTTCGACTCGCTGGCACCAAGAAGTTTCTCGTAGGGGAGCGGTGGGAAGACGACTACGTTCGTGAGCTGCTTCTCGACGACAAGGCTTAAAGGGCTCTGTTTTCGCTATTGCTGCGTCGTCGTCGTGCCCTACGATTGTGGAATGCCCGCATCGTTGACCTCGCGCCTGCGAGCGTTGAAGCGATGACCGCAGTTGCGCCGCAGCAGATTGCTCTCGCGGCGCTTGAAGGCTATGCGGCGGTCGCCGGCAGCATCGCCGTTGGTGTCGCACTTGTCCTCATTTGGATGTCGCGGCTCGCGGTTCCGCGCGAGCTCTATGTCAGCGAACTCGGCGCTGAGGGTGAACCCACTGCCGCAGCGTTTGAGATCGCACTGCTGTTGATTGTGGGCGGCGGATCCGCAGTTGCGTGGTCTGCTCGACGTGTTCGGGCCTGGCCCCCACTGCTCGTGCTCGGCTCGCCTGCGCTGTCGTTGTGGGTGGGTTGCGGATTCTTCCTTCTCGCCTCACAGGTGACCTGCACGTCCGGGTGCCCGTTGCCCTACGGTCCCACCTTCACTTGGCAGGACTTCACGCACACTCTCGCTGCTGTGATCGCATTTGCGGCAGCATGCTGGGCCATGATTCAGACATCGTTCGCGCGGGAACATCGAGTGCTCGCCCGCATGTCCCTCATCACGGCAATTGCTGTCGCAGTCATTGCCGGCACCGGCGGTCTCTTCTCGCTCTTCCGTTTTCAGGTTGCGCTCGGAAGCCGTCTCGAGTTTGTGGCAACCACTATCGCGATTGCCTGGCTCATGATTCTCGGTACTGTGATCGCCACGCGAAAACTGGGACGTGGCCGAGCGAGCGAACTGGCCAGCGTCAGCTAGTTCGCGAGAATCGACTACCTAGGGTGCGCGCATGAGGTCGAGCAGCCGATCGGCGAGACCCACCAGCGCATGAATCTGGTCTTCGTCGCGTTCAACCCACAGGAATTTCGGCTCGCCATGCACCGGCACGAAATCGTCGTGCTGTTCCCACACCACTAATGTGCGATCCGCTCCCAGAACGTATTGCTGCCACCACACCTGACGTAGGTACGAGCGCGGGATGCTGCGCCACGCCTTGTGCGTGGTCTTGATCTCTGACAACACAACTGCCCCATCGACCATTGCAACACCGTCAGGGGTCGCAAGATGGAGCGGCTGATCATGCGCGTGATACAGCGCCGAACTGGACTGGATGCCGTGCTGGGACAGCACCCACCGTGCGATCTCCGGCTCCCGGAGGCGCCCATGATCGGTGAACGCGTTACCGCTGAAACCGGAGCCGAGAAGTTTGCTTTCGACCAGCCCGCGCAAGGATTGTTCGGTTGCTAGGCGGGCGGCATCCGTTGCAGTCACGCCACGGCTTCGAGCACGAAGCCAAGCAACCCGATCCTCGGCATGGGCGACAACCCGGTCACGGTGATTGGGCGCAACCGGCTCCCATAGATCGAGTTCCGGCTGCATAGTCACCTCACTATTCTCTCGCGTCTGCAACGGTCTTCTGCGCCCACCGCGCAGAAACTCCAATTCAGCGCTACCAAGTGCGTCGTTGGCACGCGTCACGTCATCGAATGGGTCGCGGTACTGGCAGACTAGGCGCATGCGAGCTGGACGAACCGATAATGCGTCCCCGTCGAGTCTTTATCGTCGGTGGTCAGTTGCGGCAGCGGCGACACTATTCGCGATCGTAGCGTTTATCCCTGCTGCCGGGGCCGCGGCATCCACCGGGTCGATTCCGCCAGACGTCTCTGCGTTCGCGATGGCCGACGATGGACTCATCCTTGAGCTCGAAGAGTACTTTGGTGTCGACCAGCGCGGCGACGGTCTTGATTTCTCGGAGGGCATCGAGCTTGGCGAAATTGACCGCATTTTTCTGTGGTCAGATGCATACCACTCGGGGCAATCCATTGAGACTCCCGTGCAGTATGTGAACCGCTGGAAGGTTCCTGTTCTTATTGGTGACGAGCCTGTCGGGATCGCGATGATCGGAATCGATCCGGCAACGGTCGAGCCAGAAATGATTGACTTCATCCGCAGCCCTGGCATAGCGCTCGCCCTCGATGACATCAACACCGACGCGACCCTCGTATTTGAGCCTGAGACGGGTGCATGGTTCAGTCTCAGCGACGGGTCAATCATTCCCCTCGTTCGTGGCGACAGCGGAATCGCAGAAGAGACCACCCTCGCCCAATACCAGCCCATGCTCACGACCCGCGTCGTTGACGTCGTCGAACCGACCCCCCAGCCGGACCAGGGTTCCGTGCAGTCGGTCGTGCTGATCGCTACCACCGCAGTGGTGCTGCTGCTTGCCCTCCTCGTTCCCACGATCATTGGTCAGGTGCGCGAACGACGCGCACGGCAAGCAGCGGGTGAGGGCGAGGGCGAGGGCGAAACAGCTACCGACGTTCACGACGATGTCAAGCACGACGATGTCAAGCACGACGCTGAACCCCACAACGCCGAATCCCGAGACGCTGAATCCCGCAACGCTGAACCCACAGTGACCGATGTCGCCGCTGACACCGCTGCGCCTGAAGTGCCAGCAACGCCTGACGTGGATGCGGCCGCGGTCGCTCCTGCTGAAACAACGGCCACAGAACCGGGAACAGCCGCGAAGCCTGTGGATGAGGAGAAGGTGGCGACGGCGAAGTCACCAGCCGCGAAGCCCGCTACTCCCAAGAAAGCGCCGGCAAAGAAGACGCCTGCCACGACCAAGCCTGCAACTACCAAGCCCGCGACGACCAAGCCCGCGACGACCAAGCCTGCCACGAAGAAGCCAGCGACCAGCACCTCGGCAACAAAGAAGCCAGTATCCAGCCCCTCGGCAGGGGCAAAGCCGCTGGCCAAGAAGCCCGCACCCAAGAAGCCCGCACCCAAGAAACCTGCCGCGTCGAAGCCGGCGCCTGCGAAGCCGGTGGCGTCAGAGTCGCCTAGTGCGACAGAGTCGTCGGTAGACTAGCCAACTGTGAGTTTGTTGCGCTCGCCGCTTGATCACGACATCCGGCGGTTGGCACTTCCCGCGCTGGGTGCCCTTGTCGCTGAGCCCGTTTTTCTGCTCACCGATACTGCGCTTGTTGGTCACCTCGGCAGCGAGCAATTGGGTGGGCTTAGTGTCGCAAGCGCCGTGCTGCAAACCGCGGTTGGGCTACTCATCTTTCTCGCATACTCCACCACTCCAGCAGTAGCGCGCTGGCTAGGTGTCGGCAATCGTGCGCGGGCGGTCGCGGCAGGTGTCGACGGGGTCTGGCTCGCCATCGGTTTGGGAGTGCTGCTCGTCATCTCCGGCATTCCCGCGACGCCGTGGCTCATTAGCCTCTTTCGCGCGGATGCCAGCATCGTCGAATACGCCAACCAGTACCTCTCAATCTCCATACTCGGTCTGCCAGCGATGCTCATCACCTTCGCGGCATCCGGACTCCTGCGAGGTCTCCAAGACACCCGAACCCCACTCGTCGTGGCTGTTGCCGGATTCGCCGCCAACGCTGTGCTCAACGTGCTGTTCATTTATGGATTCGGATGGGGGCTCGCTGGCTCCGCGATCGGCACGGTCGTCGCAAGTTGGGGAATGGCGTTTGCCTACATCGTGATGCTCATTGTCATTGCGCGCCGTGAGGGCGCACGGCTGCGGCCGCACCTCGGTGGAATGTTGGTGGCGGGGCACGCCGGAGCCTGGCTGCTGCTGCGCACCGCGTCACTGCGGGCCGCGATGCTCGCGACGATCGCTGTAGCGACCGGCTTCGGAGTGCCAGAACTTGCAACCGTACAGATCGCTCTGACTATTTTTGCCACCCTCGCGTTCGTGCTCGACGCCCTCGCGATTGCCGGTCAAGCGATGATTGGCAAGGAGCTTGGTGCAAGCGATGTTCCGCGCGCACGCGCAATCACTCGGAGGCTCATCGAACTGGGTGTCGGCAGCGGGGTGCTCCTTGGCCTTGCGGTTCTGGTGATGTCGCCGTGGGCCGGATTTGTCTTCAGTTCCGAACCAGATGTTCGCACAGGGTTGGCTGCACTTCTGCCCGTACTCGCCCTCGGCATCCCCGTAGCTGGATTTGTATTCGTTCTTGATGGGGTGCTGATCGGTGCGGGGGATGCCCGCTATCTTGCGCTCACCGGGCTCATCAATTTGGCCGTGTACGTGCCACTGCTCTGGTGGGTCGCGGCCGCAGAGCTCACCGCTGTACCAGCCCTGGTGTCACTGTGGTTCGCGTTCGGCCTCGGGTACATCGGTGCACGAGCGGTGACCTTGGGGCTGCGCGCGCGCGGAAATCGTTGGCTCATCACCGGGGCGACGCGGTAGCCGGCATCCCCGTCAATTTGCAGCAATCCTCCCGATACCGTAGTCTTACCGAAGCCAAAGACCGCCGGTTGTTTGCATGCGCGAGAGTGTGTGTGATCGAAGTTCGTGAAAACGAAGGCCAGCGCAGGTGTGTGAAGTAGATTTTCGGCCAGATCTGGTCGGAACTCAGCTCCGTGCCTCTGCGTTTGTGCAGTAGGGCCGGAGCTTTTTTGTTTCCAGCCACTCTTTACCCTTCCGTGCGGCTCTGAGGCAGACACACATCAACCAGTAGGGAGCACCATGGCGAACAAGGAAGCATCGGTCGCCGAGATGACGGAACTTTTCCGCAGCTCGACCGCCGTTCTGCTAACCGAGTATCGCGGACTCACTGTTGCCCAGCTCAAGACGCTGCGCAAGTCAATCAGTGAGCACGCAACATACGCCGTGGTGAAGAACACGCTGACAAAGATTGCAGCAAATGCCGCAGGGATCTCGTCATTCGACGAGGAACTTGTTGGTCCTTCTGCAATCGCATTCGTACACGGTGACCCAGTCACTGTTGCGAAGGCTATGCGTGACTTTGCCAAGGCAAACCCTCTTCTCGTGGTGAAGGGTGGTTACTTTGACGGTAACGCGCTCACCGCAGCAGAGGTCACCAAGCTGGCCGACCTGGAAAGCCGGGAGGTGCTCCTTGCGAAGTTTGCTGGAGCAGCAAAGGCTTCACTGTTCGGCGCCGCGTATCTGTTCAACGCACCGCTCGCTCAGGCCGTTCGCACGGTCGACGCGCTGCGCGAGAAGCAGGATTCCGCGCAGTAACGCGCGGGTTAATTAGCTTAAGAAATATAGGAGAAAATCATGGCGAAAATGTCAAGCGACGACCTCATCGAGGCCTTCAAGGAACTGACCCTCATCGAGCTCAGCGACTTCGTTAAGAAGTTCGAAGAGGTCTTCGAGGTCACCGCTGCTGCTCCGGTTGCTGCTGCAGCTGCTGCACCTGCTGCTGGTGCCGCTGAAGAAGTTGAAGAGAAGGACTCATTCGACGTCGTTCTCGAGTCAGCTGGCGAGAAGAAGATCCAGGTCATCAAAGAGGTACGTACCCTTACGAGCCTTGGCCTCGGCGAAGCGAAGGCAGTCGTTGATAGCGCTCCCAGCGTTGTACTCGAGGGTGCAAACAAGGAGACCGCGGAGAAGGCAAAGGCTGCTCTTGAAGAAGCCGGCGCAACCGTAACCCTTAAGTAGTATCCAGCCTCACTAGAGGCTTGCTCGGTCAGTATGGCGTCACCCTTCGGGGTGGCGCCATACTGCGTTAAATACCTTCACAAGAAGGCCACCTCGCGGAAATCGCGAGAATCTCGGTATCAGCGCACGCACGAAGGTGAGCATTAGGGAGAGAGGTGGGGCGCCTGGTAACCAGCCGAGCGCCCCACCAACGTGCCGATTCCGTCGACACCGGGGATCAGATTCCGGAGGCGGAATTACGGCACGAGAACCGCTGGGCGCGTAAAGAAGTACGGGCCAGCGGAAGTGGTCTACCAAATGTATCGAGGCGAAACTACCTCGGCAACACCGCTATGGGTGATTGCCGGGTTAGTCGCGGGTGATCTCGACTTGAAGCCCCAACTCACGCGATTTGTGAATCGCTTCGGTGCGCGACGTTACACCAAGTTTCCGGTAGATGTTCTTGAGGTGCGACTTGACGGTATTGACCGAAATGAAGAGTGACACCGCGATCTCGGCGGAACTGCTGCCACGCACGAGTTCCCGTGCGATCGCTCTCTCGCGATCGCTCAGCGACAGAGAATCCTGCGGGCGAAGAACAACCGTCAGTCCATCGAGGCGCTTGACGAGGGTGCCTACCGCTAGCGGCTGACTGCGAGTTGCCGCGCGCGTGAGCATTAACTGTACGGTTTCGCTTGGCACGAGCCTGAATGGGCTGTGCAGACGATTGCGGGTGACGAGGCGCAGCGACCGATCGAATGCGACATCCGACTTCTCATCATTGCCGAGATTCAGATTCGCTGCCGCCTTAATGAGGAACACGTCAGCGAGCGTTCGTGCGGAATGCGCGTCACCGAGAAGTTCGCAATCGCGGAGGGCGTCAAGCGTTCCTCGATAGTCTCCAGTGACAAAGCGCAGATGAGCCACGAGACGACTGGGGCATACCGTGTGATGCTGTGTGGGGGTTAGGTGCGCCAGCACATCCCACGCAGCGCCAGAGTCGCCAAGCTGCAAGAACGCTGCGGCGCGCAATCCACCAATCTCGGTGTCCACGAAACTTAGTGGTTGCCATTCATCTAGAGAGTGGAGCGAGGCACGTAACTGATCGAGACCCTCGTGCGGATTCCCGGCGAATAGCTCAACGTATGCCTGCGCGTAGAGCCCTAGAGGCTCCCAGTCGGATTCGATGATCGACGACTGCAGAACGGAAATCTTTCCCTCTGCGGCATCCGCCCCTCGCTGGTTCACGGTGATGAGCAACTCGGTGAGCAGCGCAGGTGCGTTGAATCGGCTGCGGCGCAGGGCAGGGCTTGCGCCCGTCGACTCCGCGCGTGAAACATAGCTCAATGCGTGCTCAAAGTCTCCGAGCAAGAACTGGATGAGCGCAAGGCCGCCAAACACATCGAGTTGGTCGGCGACACTCAGATTTTTTTCTGCGAGTGACCCGGCCAAGCGATAGTCCGCCTTGGCGCGGTCGAAATCACCGGTGTGCAAAAGGATTGCGCCACGGTGCAATGCTATTTCGGCGCTGAGGGGGATGCGCTTGGCAAGGGGGATGACATCGGGGCCCTCCGCGATCGAGCTAGCGATCGTGATTGATGCGAGGGCATCGTCTAGGCGCCCCAGAGACCGCAACGCGGCGGCATGATGCACGTGATGTGTTGCCCGCACTATCGCCGGTGTTGCGGGGCTGAGCAGCGCAGACGCCGCCTCAAAATAGGGAAGCGCTGCCGACCGGTCGGCAGCCTCCACCGACCGGAAACTTGCTGCGTAGCAGGTCACTAGCCACGGATCGCTATGCCACAAGCTTGAGGGAGTGGAATCGAGTAGTTGGCGGATGAGGCAGCCGGCAGTGCCCGCGAGTTGCGGCCAGACGGTGCTGAGCTCGTTGAGCGCGAGCGCAAAGCTTTCATCAGAGTGAGCCGCACCGAAGGCGCGCTCAAGCGTTCTCACATCGGCTGTCGCCATCTTCTACCCCCTCTTCGAAACGATCGTCTCGATGAGTTCGTGGTTCTCGCCTGGTCGGGTGGGTAACGCGAGAGTAATAAGACTAGCCCCCACAGCGTGTCTGGCTTGCGTTTGTTCCACGGAACCCCCCATAATGGGCACGTTGCACTACTGACCCCGAACGTGTGACACCACCCGATAGAGCACCCGGAATTCCCCGCCGGTCTGATGCGTCCCCTGCGCGTCAGGTTCGAATATTTCCGCGTCGCTCGCTACCCGAGAGCGAAACCCCGAGTGAACAACTTTAAGGCGCGTTGGCGCGCCGCAAATCGAACCCCCCGATTCGATAAGTCCACTGGACAACCAAGCAAGCGTTGGTCGTTGAGAGACACCCGAGGCATCGCCGCAATCGTTGCGCTCGCGCTGGTCGCCGGCTCCGGTCTCGCCGTCGTTTCCGTATCTTCTGCCGCTGAGGCACACACTCCGAGCATTTCGGTTTCGTGCGAGGGTGTCACGGTTACCGGCCTCTACTACGAAGCGAGCGGGTCAGGCGAAGGTCAGCAAAATCTCATCAAGTTCCAGCTTGCCGGCGGTGAACAGCAGATCATCCCGTTCAGCAAGAATGGGTCTCACTTCTTCGCGTTCCCGAGCTCGACGGCTGCTTACACTTTCACCGCATCGGTGACGGCCTGGAACAACCCGACTCACAGCAGTTGGAACCGCGCGTGGACCAAGACGTCCACGCCGTGCGTGTCGCAGAGCATCATCGATGTCACCGCCCCTCGCTGCGACGTTCCCGGTGGTTCGACTGACATCACCGCGACGTTTACAAATCTCGTTGCTGACCGCAAGTACGAGGTAACCCTCGCCGGTGGCGCAAGCGGAACGACGACCTCGAGCTACACACCAACGCAGACCAAGGGAAGCTTCACTTGGAAGGAAACAGCGGCTGGACCTAGCTACACCGTAACGATCACCGACACGACCAACCGCGATCTGACGGCAAGCAAGACCGTCACCTCGGTTCCATGCCCTGAAGTGTCGGGCATTGCGATCACGGCCACCGAGTGCACCGTTCCTGGTGAAGGTGCATCGATCAAAGTGAACCTCAGCAATCTCGTTGTCGGCCGTGAATACCGCATCGATGTGGTCAACGCGAGCTCGAACGCAGTCGTCGATACCCACACTTTCGTCGCCAACGCGGCAACAGGTGCCTATAACTCCGCAGCGACGCCTTCGGCTAGCTACTTCGCAACCGTCGTAGACACAAGTGTGGCCAATGCGGTGCCGCTCACGAGTGCGACGCACGCCTTCCTCCCGTGCCCTGAGCTACTCGTCAAGCCGACGCTTACTGCTACGCAGTGCAACGTGCTCTCGGCCGAGGCCCAAGGCAAAATCGTGGTTGCTGTTGAGGGGCTCGTTCCTGGCCGCGCCTATAGCGTGATCGTGACCGATCCAGCGAACACACCGGTTCTCACGCTGAACAACTTCGTTGCAACGGCTGACCGCTATGACGCTGAGTTGGCGAACCTTGCTGAAGGCAATTACACGGCAACAATCACCGACGTTCTGCTCCCTAGCAACACTGCCAGCGCGACGGTAACGCTGCACCCGTGTGCAACTAACGAGACGACAATTGAGCTTGCAGCCGAACAGTGCACGGCTCCTGGCGGCACTTCGGCGCTGACCGCAACGGTCTCGAGCTTCGCCGTAGGCCGCGACTACACCGTGACGCTCATGCGTGACAACGTGGTTGTCGCCGCGGCGCAGTCGCTTGATTCGAGCACTGCCGATGCGAAGTCGTTCAGGTTCGATGCACTTGCGCCAGACAACACCTACCGGGTGCTCGTCACCGACACGAAGTCGAACCCGACCGTAATCGCAGCAACAGATATTCACCTCGCTGCCTGCCCTGATGACCCGATCGTCATGATCAGCCAGACCGAATGCAACGTTCTTGGTGCGTCAAGCATCGCCGTGCTGGCATCCGACCTGGTTGTTGGTCAGACCTACACAGTTTCAGTAGTTACCAAGCTCGGTGACGATGCTGTCGAAGGGGTCGTACCGATCACCTTCGAAGCTGACCTACCGACGCTCGCGCTCACCTTTACCGGAGTTCCCAATGGAGTGGCCTATACCGTTTCCATTGTGAACGCAGCTCAGACGCTGCGCGCGGAGAGTGACATCACGCTGGAAGAGTGCGATCTGCCCACCTTCCCGCTACCGCCCGAGGAGCCACCAACAACGGATCCTCCGATTGACCTGCCCACCCTCCCGCTACCGCCTGACGGCCCACCAACAACAGTTACCTCGATTGACCTGCCCACCCTGGCATTCACAGGCTCGAGCACTATCGCTCCGACACTCGCTGGACTCGGGTTCCTGCAGCTCGGATTGGTGCTCGTAGGGTTCAGCATTGCGCGACGACGTTCGGTAGTTCGCAAAGGCTGATCCCGACTGTTCGGCGGGCAACTTCGGTTGCTCGCCGAACTTCCCTCTACGGTTTCTCGCACAGCGCACTCAGGCGCTGTGCGATTGGCCGTTAACGAAGAAACGGCGAACTAGTCTCGAACTATGAGCACAGTAGGTGGCGCCCGACGCGGCGGCCGAGTTAGTGGCGGCGACTATTCGGCTCAAAAAGCAGAGAACGCCGCAGCACCCAAGATCCCCAACCTGCTTCGTCGGATCGCCCAACTCTTTGAACCTCACCGCGCCACGCTCGGTCTCACGATCACCCTCGTGCTGATCGGTGCAGCAATCAGCGTGCTCCCGCCGCTGCTCACCAAGCGCGCATTCGACGAGGGCCTATTTCCCCCGGATAGCGACCCCAACATCCCGATCCTCCTGCAGCTCGTCAGCATTATGGTGGGACTATGGATCGCTTCGGCCGCACTTGGCGTCTGGCAGACATATCTCACCGCGACCGTCGGTAACAAAGTGATGGGCGCACTGCGCGTGCGACTATTTGATCAATTGCAGCGGATGGAACTCGCGTTCTTTACGCGAACCAAGACGGGAGTCATCCAGTCACGGCTCCAGAACGACGTCGGCGGTGTTGCTGGCGTGCTTAACAACACCGTCTCGAGTGTCATCGGAAACACGGTGACCGTCATCGCCGCATTCATCAGCATGCTTGTGCTGAGCTGGCAACTCACCATCGTTGCCGTTGTCGTACTCCCCGGAATCGTGGTGGCACAACGCCGAGTCGGCCAAATTCGTGCGCGGATAGCCACCAAGACCCAAGAGTCTCTCAGCAACATGACTGCGATTACGCAAGAGTCGCTCAGCGTCTCTGGCATCCTGCTCTCCAAAAGCTTCAACCAGCAAACCGTGGAGACTGAACGTTACGCGCAAGAGAACGACCTGCAGGTTGACCTGCAGGTACGTCAGCAAATGAGCGGCCAATGGTTCTTTGCCACAGTAAACATCTTCCTGTCGATCATTCCCGCGATCGTCTACGTTGTCGCCGCGTACCTTATTACTGGTGGCGTCGACGTCACAGCAGGAACGATCGTTGCGTTCACGACGGTGCAGGCGCGATTGATGTTTCCGCTGCTGGGTCTCATGCGGGTTGCGCTCGACCTTCAAACCTCATCCGCGCTTTTTGCCCGAATTTTCGAGTACCTCGACCTCACACCAGCCATCACAGATAAGCCAGACGCTCGACCGGTACGAAAAGCCGCGCTGGGAGCGGTCGCATTCGACAACGTGACGTTCCGCTATCCCGATGCCGACGCATCCACTAAGGCGACGCTTCAGTCGGTGAATTTTTCGATCGAGCCCGGCCAGTATGCCGCTTTCGTGGGGCCCTCAGGTGCAGGCAAGACAACGGTTTCCTACCTGATCCCGAGACTGCACGAGGCGAGTGAGGGGCGCGTGATGTTTGCAGGGGATGACGTGCGCGACCTATCGCAAGACTCCTTGATCAAAAACATCGGCATCGTTAGCCAGGAAACGTACCTCTTTCACGCGAGCATTGGCGAGAACCTCTCCTACGCGCGGCCCGATGCGAGTGTTGAGCAACTGGAGGCCGCAGCCCGTGCGGCCAACATCCACGAAACAATCATGTCGTTCCCTGACGGCTACGCGACGATTGTGGGCGAGCGAGGTTATCGATTGTCGGGTGGCGAGAAACAACGGATCGCCATTGCGCGCGTGCTCCTCAAAGACCCGAGTGTACTCATTCTCGATGAAGCCACAAGTGCGCTGGACTCCATCTCGGAACGCACCGTTCAGGGGGCGCTAGACACAGCATCGAGAGGTCGGACGACGATCGCGGTAGCGCACCGGCTCTCGACCGTGCGCTCAGCCGACGTGATCTTCGTTGTTGACGCTGGATCGATTGTGGAGCGGGGAACTCACGCGGAACTGCTCGAACGAGGTGGGGTGTACTCGCGGCTGTACGCGGAGCAAAACCGCACCGACTAAAAAATTGCGCAGCATTTTTATACAAGAACCATTGCACAATTGTTCTTGTATAAATACTATGAATGCATGACCGAAGACCGCGCGGCATCCGCAGCAAGCTCAATTCTCCTCGACAGCATCAAACGGATGCGAGCCCTCGCACATCCGTTGCGGATGAAGCTATTAGCTGAGCTCCGCATCACCAGCCCAGCCACCGTTGGCATGCTCGCTGGTGAGGTCGGGGAGTCCGCCGGCACCGTGAGCTACCACTTGAAAGCACTCGCCTCCAGTGGCTTTATCGAACTCGTTGACAACACCTCAGGCGATCGCCGTGAAACTTGGTGGAGGGCGAGCCACGAGTTCACAGAATTGGGCGCTGTGGAGCCAGGAGCCTCCCCAGAGTTTAGAGAGGCCAACAATCAGCTGCGCCATCAGTCGATTGATATCTTGGCAACCGAGATGCATCGCGCGGTGGAGCGGGAGCGGGAACTGCCCGCAGAATGGGAAGGTGCAGCAGGAGCCTCAGATGTCACAGCCTTTCTAACTGCCACCGAACTAGCGACGGCGACGGCAGAACTCGAAGCCGTTCTCAGCAAATGGCACGAATGCAGTGACCGCACGCGAGCGGATGCGCAGGGGGTGTACCTGATCGCCCAAGCGTTCAGACGACCGTGAGCACGCTGAGTGAGCGGAGAGAACTATCGCCAGTCGGCGGTAGCCGGTTGGCTGCCTGGCCGCTGATTGTTCTGCTCAGCGCACACGGACTTTCATTGGTGGGGAACGCGGTAACGGTGATCGTTGTGCCTCTCTATGTACTTCAACTCACAGGCTCGGTAGCCGCGACCGGAGTGGCCGGAGCCTTCGCAACAGTGCCAATGATTATCGGTGGTGCACTTGGCGGTGTGCTCGTCGACCGATTCGGCTTTCGGCGGGCAGCAGTCGTCGCCGATGTCGCGAGCGGGGTAACAGTGCTTGCGATACCGCTGTTGGCCCTCACCATCGGTATGTCTTTCAGCGTCTTGCTGCTTCTTGTCTTCCTCAGCGGGCTTCTCGACACTCCAGGGCGCACGGCGAAAGAGGCGCTGGTGCCCGACTTAGCTGCTAAGGGCGACGTGCAATTGACGCGCGCGACCGCAGCAAGCTCAGCGATTTCGCGCTCCGCGATGCTCATCGGTGCCTCTCTTGCTTCCGTTCTGCTGGTTTCCATTGGTGCTCTGAACTCTCTGTTCGCGGATGCTGTCACCTTCGCCGTCTCTGCTGTACTGATCGGTGTTGTATTGCCACGCTCAGCGACGTCGGAAACGACGGCACCGGAAGGGATGCCGCCGGCAAGCGTGTGGGCGGAGTTCGTGGAGGGTGTCCGGTATGCGGCTCGAACCCCGATCATCCGGAGCGTTGTCATTCTTGTTGTAGTGACGAACCTGATAGACGCCGCCGGATTCTTGGTTCTGTTCCCTGTCTTTACGCGCACGGTTACGCAAGACGGTTCGCTGTTCGGGCTCGTTATGGGGTGTTTCGCCGGTGGTGCTGTGGTTGGTGCCGTTACGTTCGCCAAAGTCGGGCATCGACTGCCGCGGAGAGCGCTGCTGATTGGCGGCTTTCTCATCGCCGGACCAGTACCATACCTAGCGATGTTCGCGATGGTGTCGCCAGCAACCCTACTGATGGCGATGGCAGTCGCAGGCCTTGCTGCCGGAGCGATCAATCCGCTACTAACCTCGACTCTTTACAAGTTGGTTCCGCGTGAGCTGCGTGCACGAGTGTTGGGAGTGCTCACCACAGGGGTTACGGCGGGGATGCCGCTAGGTAGCCTTCTCGCGGGCTCTGCGGTCGAGCTTTGGGGGCTGGCACCAGTTCTGTTGAGTGCCGCCGCCGTTTACGGAGTTTTCGCCCTGAGCCCACTTTTCGGCAAATCGTGGTTGGCGCTTAAGCGGGCGTAGGCTGGGTTAGTCCTCGGGGTTGCGGGCACTCTCTTTTTGTCGCGCCCACTATGGGCAATCTCCTAGCAAGGATTCGTTTGACTACCGTCGTTCATCCTGGTGACTCGCTATCTGCACGCCAGCGTCTCGTCTATGTCCTCGTGCTGGGCGCATTGACCGCGCTTGGCCCTTTCACCGTTGACCTCTATCTTCCTGCCTTCCCGCTCATCGAGGCTGACCTGCAGACCACCGCTGCCGTGGTCCAGCTCACTCTCACAGCAACGACGCTGGGGTTCGCGCTTGGCCAGCTCATTGTCGGTCCGCTGAGTGACCGTTTAGGCCGACGACTTCCACTTATTGTGGCAACCAGCGTGCATTTAGTGGCGAGCCTCGGAGTAGCACTCGCGGGCAACATTGAGTTGCTGTTCGTCTTTCGGCTGGTGCAGGGGATGGGTGCTGCGGCAGGTGCTGTAGTAGCGATGGCTGTTGTGCGTGACCTCTTCGGAGGATTGCCGCTCGTGCGGATGCTGTCTAGGCTCGCGCTCGTTCAGGGTCTCGCACCGATCTTGGCTCCGCTTATCGGTTCGCAGTTACTGCTGATCACCCCCTGGCGCGGAATGTTTGTATTCTTGGCGATCTATGGCGCCCTCGTGCTCCTAGCCGCCTGGTTCTTTATCGTCGAAACCCTGCCGCCGTCTCGCCGTCGGGATCTCGGTCACGCCACCGCACGGGATCGCTACAAAGCTCTCTTCACCGACCGAGTGTTCGTGGGCACAGCCATCATCGCTGGTATGACCTTTTCCGGGCTCTTCGCGTATCTCTCGTCTTCTCCCTTCCTTCTGCAGAACGTTTACGGTCTCGATCCGCAAGCTTTTGGGCTCGTGTTCGCTGCCAACTCGATCGGCATTGTGGTCGGTGTGCAAACAAGTGCATTCCTGATGCGCTATATCGGGCCACAGTGGATCCTCGCGGGCGCCGGTATCGGGTTGCTCCTCTCGGCATCCGCGATCGTGTACTTGAATGTTGTGAACGGTGATCTGTTCGCCGTGCTCATACCGCTCTTCCTGTTCGTTATGTTCTGTGGCTTCTCGTTCCCTTGCACGCAAGTTCTCGCGCTGGCAAATCACGGGGGAGAAGCAGCAACCGCGGCATCCGTCTTGGGAGCCGTGAACTTCGGTCTTGCCGGTCTCACCTCGCCCATTGTCGGAGCATTTGGCATCACGAACGCGATTCCGATGGGAATAGTGATGGGGTGCACGGCGACGGTCTCGATTATCGTGATGTGGGTCGTGGTGCGCCCACGCTCGGTGCCCGCTCTCTCGCGCTAAGACAGCACTGCCCAGCACGATCTGACGGACGCGCGGGCCCGATGTGATCCTTCTGTATCGGTAATTCTTGAGGTTTGCGCGCTATCGTGAAGGCGTGGATCAACAGCTCTCTCACGCTAATGCTCGTCGTGTCACCGCGTTCTGGCCGCTAATAAGCGGCGTGGGAGCGTTGACCCTTGCCGTTCTTCTCGGGGTGCTGATCGCGACTCGCACCAGCCCAATAAGCCTCGATCAGCTTGTGCTCGACGAATTTCTTGAGAATCGTGCTGACCTCTTTACTGTGCCAGCGCTTGTAATGAATTTCATTGGCGGTGGATGGTTTGGCGTGTTTGTCGTGCCTTTGGGTGGCGCGCTTGCTTTCTTCATTGCCAAGCGACGATGGGCGGCGCTGTATTTCATTGCGGCATCCGCGCTCAGCGCTGGAGTTGTTCAGTTACTCAAGACAACCTTCGGACGCGCGCGCCCCTCTGAGATTCTGGTGACAGCCGATCTTGGCTCATTCCCGTCGGGGCATGTGGCGAATTCTGCGACGCTTGCGGTTGTTTTGATCATCCTGTTGCAGCGCCGTTGGGTATGGATTGCTGGCGTTATCTACACCATTTTGATGGTTCTGAGCCGCACCTATCTGGGTGCACATTGGCTCAGCGACACAATCGGCGGTGCATTAATCGGTGTTGGTGTCGCGGTGATTCTGTGGGCGCCGTTCGCACGAAAGATCTCCGCCGAAAGTGGCTGAAAGCAACCAGGAGTTTGGTCAACCGCAGGCGAAAATCGTGGCCTAAACGAGTGCTTGGGGGTCACCACTACATAGGCTCCAGACGCATGACGGATGCCGCCGCGTAACTAGAAGCAGCCAAGAAGGCCCTAGCCGAAGCTCAGGCTGCGCTCACGGCCGCCGAAGCAGCATCAGTGGATGCCACAACTGCTACGTCGAACCCGGCGGCACCTAACCCAGCGGTACCCAACCCGGCGGCGAAGTCAGCGACGGTAGACGGCCCGCTCAACGACGCTGAAGTGGCCGCAGTTCGCGCTGGGTACGCCGTTGAGGGAGACGTTCTCGAGATGGGTGCACTCGTCAACGGTGGAGTGCTCGCTGACGTACCTGTTCGCATCCCGGTCGCGATGCTTAACCGTCACGGTCTGGTTGCTGGCGCAACGGGAACGGGTGTTCCGATTCGTGCGACGGTATCGAGCTTTGGCCCGCTGCTGCTCTCAAAGGTGTTGGGCCTCAATGACACTCAGGAGTCAAGCCTAGGGTTGATCTTCCACTACGCAGACCAGGAGAGGTTGCCGCTTGCCGACCTCTTCAATGACCTCCCCGAGCCCCGCTAACGGCGACGTATGGCATCGCCGTCGTTCGTGAGTCTGCTCGAGAAATTTTGGCCGTAAAGCTGAATGCCGCAGCGGAAGCGGATGCTGCTGTCGAGGCTGCAAACGAGGCGGAGAGGGCGGCGAAAGCCACCGCGAAAGAGCGAGCAAAGGTGCAGGCTGAGTATGACCGTGTGCTCCGGGACTTGAACAAAAAGCCCACGGCGAAGACGTCGACGCGCGCTACCGCCCGCACATCGACGCGCACGCCGCCGAATGTTTTTGGTGACGTGTTGGGTTCATGAACTGGACAAACGGTGGTTCGTGAGGTTCTGCGCGGAATTTTCTCCACGTTCAAGCGACGCTAGCGCTCACGACAATCCGGATGCCGATCTGCGCGGAATGGTGGGCGATTTTTGGCCCAAAATCCTTGCATTTCCGCGGTTTTGGGCGGCACAACCATGACGTAACCCTCGTGGCTGTGCGTCAACTCCTGCAGGCTGTTGCCAAATCGTGATCATCCAATTTCGCGAAAAATGGTTGCGTTCACTTGTCAAACCCAAGGCGGAGGAAGTTTACTGGGCTACGTCCGATTCACTTCTTGAACGGAACAGCACTCACTTTCCAATGGAGGAACACAGAATGCGTAAGCCACTTTCCATTATCGCAGGGGCGGTGGCCTTAGGCCTCGTTCTGGCGGGCTGCTCAAGCACCCCAAGCTCCGACCCCGAAAATGCTAACCAGGTTGAGGTATTCACCTGGTGGGCATCAGGATCCGAAAAGGTCGGACTCGACGCTCTCGTCAAGGTTTTCCAAGAGCAGAACCCCGATGACGAGTTCATCAACGCGTCTGTGGCTGGCGGCGCCGGTTCGAACGCGAAGGCCGCGTTGGCGTCACGCCTCGAAGCCGACAACCCGCCCGACACGTTCCAGGCACACGCCGGAGCAGAGCTCACGGACTACATCAACGCCGGTCAACTTCAAGACCTCAGCTCGTTCTACCAAGAGAACGGGCTTTCCGACGTCTTCCCCGCGAGCCTCCTTGAGCGCCTCACCGTTGACGGCGCAATCTACTCCGTGCCCAGCAACATCCACCGTGCAAACGTCGTCTGGGCCAACACCCAGGTACTGAAGGATGCCGGCATCGACCCGATGGCAGCACCCGCCGACATCGACGCCTGGATCTCAGATCTCAAGAAGCTCAAGGACGCAGGCGTAGAGACCCCGCTCGCACTCGGAACCGAGTGGACCCAGATGCAGCTCTTCGAAAACGTTCTCATTGCAGACCTCGGTGCCGAAGGCTACTCGGGACTGTGGACCGGCGACACCGCGTGGGACGGCGCAGGCGTTGAAACCGCTATCGCCCACTATGGCGAACTTCTTGACTACACGAATAGCGACTTCGCCGGACTTGACTGGGATGCCGCAACACAGATCGTTCTTGACGGCAACGCCGGCTATAACGTTATGGGTGACTGGGCCGAGTCTGCATTCCAGCAGGCTGGTTGGACCTACGACAACGAGTACACCACCTGGGCAACACCAGGAACCGACGGAGTTTTCGACTTCCTCGCTGACTCGTTCACCCTCCCCGTTGGTGCTCCCCACGAGCAGGCCGCAACCAACTGGTTGAGGACTATCAGCTCGGCAGAGGGCCAGAAGGCATTCAACCTCGCCAAGGGTTCGATCCCTGCACGCACCGACACGGTTGCCGCTGACTACCCCGCATACCAGCAGACCGCGATCAAGTCATTCGGCGAAGACACCGTTGTGAGTTCACTCGCCCACGGTGCAGCCGCGAGCATCGCATGGTCGGGAGACATCTCCTCGGCCATCGGTAAGTTCGGTGCCGACCGCGATGCAGCTTCGTTGCTTTCCGGGCTCGTCGCTGCTTCTGACAAGGCTCAGGGCTAACTAGCACTACGAGAGCTAGCGGGTGGGGGCAGTAATGCCCCCACCCGCTACCGTGCACACCGAGGAGCTCGCGCGTGAAAAAAGGGTACAAAAACTGGGGGCCACCGCTCCTCTTGGTATCCCCGACGATCATCGTCATCGGGATATTCGTCTATGGCTTGATCGGCGCAAACGTCGCGGTCTCGTTCAGTAATCGGAACAGTCTGGTTCCGGCAACCGAGTTCGTTGGACTCGACAACTACTTCGCTCTCTTTGCCGAAGAGCGCTTCATTCATTCGCTGCAGAATCTCGGTGTTTTCACCGTGTTCTTCATCGCAGGAACAATGATTTTTGGCTTCCTATGGGCATGGATGCTCGACAAGGGCGTCACCGCTGAGGGTGTCTTCCGCTCGGTGTTCTTGTTCCCGATGGCGATCTCGTTCGTGGCATCCGGTGTTGTGTGGCGCTGGTTGCTCAATAGCGCTGAGGGTGATCGTGCATCCGGATTGAACCGGATCTTTGAGAACCTCGGGCTCGGTTTTCTTCAGAACTCTTGGTGGAATGAGCCAGGTTGGGGCATGGCAGCAATCGCACTTCCCGCGATCTGGCAGCTGGCCGGCTATGTGATGGCACTCTTCCTCTCGGGGTTCCGTGGCATTCCTGAAGAGCTGCGTGAAGCCGCTCGCATGGATGGCGCAACCGAGTGGAAGCTCTACCGTTACGTGATCTTCCCCCAGTTGAGCCCCGTCGCACTTTCCGCCCTCATTATCGTCGGGCACATGTCGCTGAAGGTATTTGACCTGATCATGGCGATCACGAAATCGATCTACCAGACCGAGGTGCCCGCAACCTATTTGTGGGTTGCCCTCACCGCCAATGACTACGCAAAGTCAGCAACGATTGCGACAATTCTGTTGCTGTTCGTCGCCGTGCTGATCGTGCCCTACTTGGTCTACACGGCCCGTGCAGAGAGGAAGCAGCGATGAGCGTTGGCACTGGACTCGGAAAAAGGCCGAGAACCTCAGCCCAGCCGGAGATGCCAGGGCAGTCAGAACTCCGCAACCGCAAACGAATGAGTCGCACCGTAAAGTACGTGTTCCTCATACTGTTCCTCGTCATCGTGCTCATGCCCGTGTACGTACTCATCGTCACGAGCCTGAAGCCACCACAGGATGTCAACCCGGCAACCTCATGGGGCTTACCCGTTCGGTGGCCCTGGGAGCCCGCGCTCGAGGGCGGACCCACCGGTTTCGACAACTGGGCGCTCGCCTGGAATGCGCTTTCGGCATCCATCGGTCGCACCTTCTTGTTGGCGATTCCCGCAGCGCTGATCTCGTCGTTCCTGGGGGCGATGAACGGTTTTGTGCTGGCACGCTGGCGATTCCCGTACGCAGACATCGTGTTCACCGTCATCCTGTTCGGAATGTTCATTCCTTACCAGGCGATCATGACGCCGCTGGTGCAGATGAAGACGTCCCTTGGTCTGCCGAGTGATATCTCCACGCTGCTGATCGTTCACGTCATTTATGGTCTGCCGATCTGTACGCTGATCTTCCGCAACTATTACGCGGGCATTCCGCACGAGTTGATGGAAGCGTCGCGGATGGACGGCGCCGGGATGCTGCGCACGTTCGGCAGCATCGTGTTGCCGCTGTCGCTTCCCGGTTTTGTTGTGACGATCATCTGGCAGTTCACGTCGGCCTGGAACGACTTCTTGTTCGCCCTGTTCCTCTCGAACCAGAACGACGGACCGGTCTCGCTGTCGCTCAACAATCTGGCTCAGGGCGCCCAGCTCGCTAATTATGGTGCTGCTATGGCTGGCGCGTTGCTTGCGTCGCTGCCGACACTGATTGTGTACATCGTGCTGGGAAAGTACTTCATCGGCGGGCTCATGAGTGGGTCAGTCAAGAGTTAACCTCCCCGCAGGGCAGGTGCCGCGGAACCGACAATCGTGTAATCGATGTGGGTCCGTGGCATTTGTCGTTAAGAGGTAAACGTGTTGACGAAGCCGAGCACCAGGATCAGAATGGCGGCGGTCAGTGCTGTGCCGCCGACAGCAACGAGCACTACCAGTAGGGGGCGGCGCTCGAGAACATACAAAGCGTGCGGATAGTCGTTCCGAAGTTCACCCATCGAAACAGTCTCGGGAATGCTGTGCACGGGAACATCGAGGGCTGCAACGATGACATTCATGTCTTCGCGGGTCCAGTATTGGCCGCGCATCCGCAGCAAGCGACGCTTGTTGGCGCCCAAAACAACGAGCTGGGGCCGCGACTCGGAGCCGTCGCTCGTGTACACCTCGGCGAGAAGGATGGATGCCGCGTCAGCTTTGTCAAACGTGCTCAACTGGCCAAAGAACCCGCGCTCGGTTACGAGGGACGAGTCGGGGCCGATCCAGATTGCACTGCGAAAGTAGCCAACAGCGCCCGCGCAGGCGAGCAAGATGGCGGCAAGCTGAGCCACGACGACGGCAAGCCAGTGGCCGTCAGGCAACACGATCACATACAGCACGCCGAAGACGGGGCCGATAAACGCGAGTGCTGCGAGAATTCCTCGATTGAGCAGCGCTCGGGGCAGCAGAAGGCGGGGACGGGGTGCATCTGTTTGGACCGGATCGCGGCTGACTCTGTCATCCTGCAATTGCAGTCCCTTCGTCGGACCGCAAGCGGCATCAGTCTTGAGGAGCGGAGAATGGGGGATTCGAACCCCCGAGGGCTTGCACCCAACACGCTTTCCAAGCGTGCGCCATAGGCCACTAGGCGAATTCTCCTGGCGAATCGAACACGCACAAGCGCAAACGACCTCAAGTGATCATAACGGCGCGGGCGGTTCAGCGGTAATCGACGGCGCGTGGCGACCAGATTAGTGAGGCACTGCTGGGGCGCGAGTGGCCACAGATTTGGGTAGACTGGTTTCGGCTCCTCGCGTGGCGCCATCCAGGCCAATTCCCCCAGGACGGAAACGTAGCAAGGGTAACCGGGCTCTGGCGGGTGCGCGAGGGGTCTTTTCTTTGTAGAGGTACGTTGGTTGGCCGGCCGGATCCATGTTCGGCGCGTAGGCTGAATCTGTGGCGAGAAACATCTACATCACTTCTATCGAGGGTCACGCTGGCAAGTCCACAGTCGCCCTCGGTCTGCTCTATACGCTCAGTCGCGAAGCGAAACGAGTGGGGGTGTTTCGCCCGGTCGCGCGCACGAGCAACGAACGCGATTATGTGCTCGAGATGCTGCTCGCGCATGATGCCGTTGATCTCAACTATGACGATGCGGTTGGTGTTGGCTACGACGACGTGCACACCGATCCTGACGCCGCGTTGAGTCGCATCATCGAACGCTTCAAAGCTGTCGAGGCGCAGTGCGATGTTGTAGTGATCGTCGGTTCTGATTACACGGATGTTGGCAGCCCAACCGAACTTTCGTATAACGCGCGAGTTGCAGCGAACCTTGGTGCTCCGGTGCTCCTCGTTCTGGGTGGCCAGTCTGAGGACGGAGTGGACCGCACCCCCGATGACCTCGCTCAGGTGTATGCAATCGCGCATCAGGAGTTGGATGCCGCCCACGCGCACCTGGTTGGCGTGATTGTGAACCGCTCTGACCCCGATCAGCTGCCGAAGATTATCGAGGGTGTCAGCGCCGCTGTCGGCGGCGATACCCCCGTGTGGGCCATTCCCGAGGATCCGTTCCTGATCGCGCCGAGCTTGGCGTCGCTTCTGGAGGCCGTCGACGGCGAGCTCCTCAAGGGCGATAGCGAGCTTCTGCTGCGTGAAGCCCTGGGCGTTGTTGTTGCCGGAATGACGATGGAGAACGTGCTGACCCGGCTGATCGAAGGTTCGGTTGTTGTGGTTGCCGGCGACCGATCAGATGTGTTGCTCGCGACACTGATGGCGCACGCTTCGGAGACGTTCCCGTCGCTGGCGGGCGTCATCCTGAATGGCGGGTTCGAGATTGTGCCGCAGGTTGAGCGACTTATTGATGGCCTTGATCTCTCGTTGCCTGTGATTCGAACCTCGTTCGGCACCTATGACACCGCGCGAATCATCACCAAAACTCGGGGGCGCTTGGCTGCAGATTCGCCTCGCAAGTTCGACACCGCACTTGCCCTGTTCGAGCAGCACGTGGATTCTGAGGTGCTCTTGCAGCGGCTCGAGCTGAACCCGCCCATGGTGGTTACGCCGCTGATGTTTGAGTACGGACTGCTGGATCGTGCTCGGCAGCACCTGCAGCACATTGTTCTTCCTGAGGGCAACGACGACCGCATTCTCCGTGCGTCGAGCACACTCTTGCGCCGAGGGGTTGTCACGCTGACGATTCTGGGGGATGAGGGTGAAGTGCGCAGGCGTGCGGCTGAGCTCGGTCTCGATATTTCGGGTGCGAGCATCCTGAGCCCCTTCGATGAGCCACTGCGTGAGCGTTTCGCTGCCGAATATGTGCGCCTGCGTGCCCACAAAGGAATGACAATGGAGGTCGCGCGCGAGACCGTTACTGATGTGTCCTACTTCGGCACCATGATGGTGCACCTAGGGCTCGCCGCCGGAATGGTTTCGGGAGCCGCCCATACGACGGCCCACACGATTCGACCGAGCTTTGAGATCATCAAAACCAAACCGGATGTGTCAATTGTGTCCAGTGTGTTCTTGATGTGCCTCGAAGATCGGGTGCTGGTTTATGGTGATTGTGCCGTAAACCCTGACCCGGATGCCGCCCAGCTCGCTGACATCGCAATCTCGTCGGCAGCAACAGCGGCACAGTTCGGAATTGATCAGCGGATTGCGATGCTGTCGTACTCCACTGGATCGTCGGGCAGCGGGGCGGATGTTGATAAGGTGCGCGCGGCAACCGCCCTCGTCGTCGAGCGTCGGCCCGATCTCGCGGTTGATGGCCCCATCCAATACGACGCCGCAGTGGATGCCGCCGTCGGCAAATCCAAAATGCCCGACTCCGAGGTTGCGGGGCGCGCCACCGTGTTCATCTTCCCTGATCTCAACACGGGCAACAACACGTACAAGGCTGTTCAGCGCAGCGCCGGAGCGATCGCAATTGGGCCAGTGCTGCAGGGTTTGCGCAAACCTATTAACGATCTTTCGCGGGGTGCGCTGGTGCAAGACATCGTGAACACTGTTGCGATCACCGCGATTCAGGCTCAGGGAGTTGCTGCCGAGGCCGCCGCTGCCGCCGCTGCCGCTGGACTGCTCGCTGCTGCCGAAGTGCCCGCTGCTGCGGCGGGGGAGCATTCATGACCACCGTCTTTGTTGTGAACTCGGGCTCCTCGTCAATTAAGTGGGAGCTGTTGGATGCCGAGTCCGGTTCCATCTATAGCGGCGGCATTGTGGAACGCATCGGGGAACCCGGCGGAGGCGCAGCAAACCACGATGAGGGGATGCATCAGATTTTGGCTGGACTTGGCAACGAGCATCCGGCGGTTGTTGGACATCGTGTTGTTCATGGGGGAGCGGAGTTTACGGCCGCGACTGTCATCACTGATGAGGTTGAGCGGCGGCTTGACGAGATTTCGGTGCTCGCGCCGCTGCACAATCCCGAAAATCTGAAGGGCATCCGGGCTGCACGGGCCGCTTTTGCGGATGTTCCGCACGTTGCTGTCTTCGATACCGCGTTTCATGGCACCCTCCCGCCCGAGGCCTTTACCTACGCAATCGACGCCGACGTTGCTCGGGAGCACGGAATCCGCCGCTACGGTTTTCACGGCACCTCGTACCGCTACGTCGCGGGGCGCGCTGCTGCCATGCTCGGCCGGGACCTCGCCGACCTCAAGCTCATCGTTTTTCATCTCGGCAACGGGGCGTCGGTGTGTGCGATTGACGGCGGCCGAAGCATCGACACCTCAATGGGAATGACCCCGCTTGAGGGTCTTGTGATGGGTACGCGCTCGGGCGACATCGATCCGGGCGCGCTCTTTCATCTGGGCCGGGCAGGCATGACCCTGCCCGAGCTTGATCAGCTTCTCAACCGTCGCAGTGGCCTCCTAGGTATGACGGGCACCGGCGATATGCGTGACGTCCAATCTGCTGCGGATGCCGGTGATGAGACCGCGAAAGCCGCGCTCGCGGTCTATTACCACCGGCTTCGTCACTATCTTGGGGCCTATCTGGTGGCGCTGGGTGGTGCCGACGCGATTGTCTTTACGGCAGGTGTGGGCGAAAACAGTGCCGCAACACGACGCGAGACAGTTGCCGGGCTGGAGGGATTCGGAATCGCATTGGATGTCCACGCGAACTCTCGCAGCAGCACCCAAGCGCGCGTGATCTCGCGAAATGACTCGGCAGTGAAGGTTCTCATCATCCCGACCAACGAGGAGCTACAGATTGCGCGTGAAGCGGTGGCAGCCGTTTCTCTCTAGAGGACAGAATGTTCGGCAACCTCACTCTGGGCAAAGAAGTTCGCACCCAGTCGTGTTCGCTCGACACACGTTGGGATCGTCAGTGGGCACGACTACGCTAGGGGCGTGGTTGCTGCCTTATATCGCCGATACCGGCCCGAGACTTTCGCTGAACTCATCGGCCAATCTCAGGTGACCGATCCACTGCGCACAGCATTGCGCACCGACCGGGTGAATCACGCCTACTTGTTCAGCGGTCCGCGTGGGTGTGGAAAGACGACATCCGCCCGTATCCTTGCCCGCTGCCTCAACTGCGTTGAGGGTCCAACCGACACCCCCTGTGGGGTTTGCCCGTCGTGTGTTGAGCTTTCTCGTGATGGCGGCGGATCGCTGGATGTTGTCGAGATTGATGCCGCAAGCCACAATGGCGTCGATGACGCCCGGGACTTGCGTGAGCGTGCTGTGTTTGCTCCCGCCCGCGATCGTTTCAAGATTTTCATTCTCGATGAAGCGCACATGGTTACTCCGCAGGGCTTCAACGCGATGCTCAAGATTGTTGAAGAGCCGCCCGAGCATGTGAAGTTCATCTTCGCAACCACCGAACCAGACAAAGTGATTGGCACGATTCGTTCGCGCACCCACCACTATCCCTTCCGCTTGGTTCCTCCCGCCCAGATGCTCGACTACGTTCAGCAACTGTCCGAGAGCGAAAAAGTAGAAGTCGAGCCCGGAGTGCTCCCGCTGGTTGTTCGTGCTGGCGGCGGCTCTGTGCGTGACACCCTTTCGCTGCTCGACCAGCTGATCGCTGGCTCTGACACCGCCGTCGTCGGCTACGAGCGGGCTGTTGCTCTGCTCGGCTATACCCACGCTGAACTGCTTGACGAAGTTATTGACGCCCTCGGTTCTGGTGATGCGGCTGCCGCATTCTCGTCGGTAGATCGGGTCATTCAGACCGGTCAAGATCCGCGACGCTTCGTTGAAGACCTTCTCGAGCGGATGCGCGACCTCATCGTCGTTGCGGCCACCGCCGACCACGCGGCATCCGTTTTGCGCGGCATCCCTCAAGACCAGCTAGAGCGCATGGCGAAGCAAGCGCACACACTCGGTGCTGCCGAACTCTCACGCGCTGCCGACGTCATTAACGCGGCACTTTCGGAGATGACGGGTGCCACCTCGCCGCGACTGCACCTCGAGCTCATGGTTGCGCGCATTCTGGTTCCCGCAAGCGACAACACCCAACGTGGTGCGCTCGCGCGTGTGGAACGCCTTGAGCGTCGTATTGGCATCGAAGGCGACGGATCGCTTGCTTCGGCGCCGCCTGCAGCCGCACCAGTACAAGAATGGGCACCCACGGCACCGCGCGCCCCGGCGCCGAACGCAGAATCCCCCCAGACGGCCCGGGACTCTCGGGACGAGGCTGCCCGTGAGGTTCCTGCGCCGGCAAATGCTGCGGCTTCGGCAGCCGCGCCCGCGCCCGCACCCGCCGCATCTGGCTCCGTGCTCTCCACGGCGGCCGCTGCTCCTCGCACCACTCCGGTCTCAATCCAACAGGTCAAAGATTCGTGGCCCGAGATTCTTGACGTTGTGCAGAAACTGAAGCGCACCGCCTGGATGGTTGTCTTCACTGCCAAGCCCCTTGAACTACGCGACGACAAGATTTTGGTGCTTTCCTTCCCGAGCGAACGAGATGTTGATGCTCTCAAGCAGCGCAGTGCCCCCGGCGAAGGCGTCGGCGACTACCTCAAGAAAGCATTCGTGCACGTGCTGGGCTTCGAGCCAGCACTCATTGCACGAGTAGAAGGCGCTTCTGCCGTGCCTGCGGCAACTGCACCCCGGTCGGCACCGTCCGCTGCCGACGAGATCCCCGAACCGGAGGAACCTGCACCGGCCGAAGACCGTGAGCCCGGTGGGTGGGCTGTAGCTGCCATTCCCGAGTCCGAGCCAGAACCCGACGTTGATCCGTCGATGTCTCGCAGCGGCACCGCCGGGGCGTCGAGCTCGGCCAAGCAAGGTCAGTCGGCAGCACAAGAGAAGCAATCGAAACAGTCGTCGGCACCTTCCCCACCATCCGCGAAAGCTCCAGACGCAGCATCCGCACCACCGACAGAAGCACCGCGACCATCAATGTCCGCCGCGGCCGCAAAGATTGATAAGTCCCGTTACGGGGAGTCAGTGGTGCGCGAACTGTTGAACGCGACCTTCATCGAAGAGCAGCAGGTTGCTCCGCGAGTGACACCCCAGCCGAGAGACGAGTAACCCGTGTACGACGGAATTGTTCAAGAACTAATTGACGAGCTTGGTCGACTTCCTGGCATCGGCCCCAAGTCTGCCCAGCGCATCGCATTCCACATTTTGCAGACCGAAAGTTTTGATGTTCGCCGACTCGCAGAGCTGCTCAATGACATCCGCGACAAAGTTCACTTCTGCGCTATCTGTGGAAACGTCACCGAGCAAGAAACCTGCTCAATCTGCCGTGACCCGCGACGGTCGCCCGCATCCATCTGTGTTGTCGAAGAAGCCAAAGACGTTGTCGCCATCGAGCGCACTCGAGAATTTGCTGGCCTGTATCATGTACTCGGTGGAGCTATCAGCCCCATCGACGGAATCGGCCCCGACCAGTTGCGCATCAAGCAACTCTTGGGCCGGTTGGCTGACGGTGTCGTCACAGAAGTCATCATCGCGACCGACCCCAATCTCGAAGGTGAAGCAACCGCGACCTATCTGACGCGGCTTCTGGTTCAGCCCAACCTTCGAATTTCGCGCCTCGCATCGGGTCTCCCGGTCGGCGGAGACTTGGAATACGCCGACGAGGTCACACTTGGACGGGCCTTCGAAGGCCGCCGGACTGTCGACCACTAGCCCTGGTCGATCACTAGTACTCCCCGTAACGCAATTAGCGGGAAGTGCCTGCACCGTTAGACTCGCACTCGGGGCACGTGTTGCCCGCTAGACCTCGCTTCAGGAGAACAATGAGCCTCATCGTTCAGAAGTTCGGTGGCTCATCTGTTGCCGACGCTGAGAGTATCAAGCGCGTCGCAAAGCGCATCGTCGAGACCCGCAAAGCGGGAAACGACGTCGTCGTTGTGGTGTCTGCCATGGGCGACACCACCGATGAACTATTCGATCTTGCCGAACAGGTCGTGCCGGTACCCACGGGCCGCGAGCTTGACATGCTGCTGACGGCAGGCGAACGAATTTCGATGGCACTCCTCGCGATGGCGATCAAAAGCTTGGGTGTTGATGCCCGCAGCTACACCGGCAGCCAAGCGGGAATGGTCACGGATGCCCAACACGGTGCCGCGCGCATTGTTGAAGTCTCTCCGCGCCGCGTTCAAGAAGCTCTCGACGATGGCGCTGTCGCTATTGTTGCCGGCTTTCAGGGTTTCAATCGCGTAACCGGAGACATCACCACTCTCGGTCGCGGCGGCTCAGACACCACCGCTGTCGCACTTGCTGCAGCGCTCGGCGCAGAGACCTGCGAGATTTATACCGACGTTGATGGTGTCTTCACCGCCGACCCCCGCATTGTGAAGTCGGCGCGCAAAGTGAACGTTGTTACGTGCGAAGAAATGTTGGAGCTTGCGGCGGCAGGCGCAAAAGTGCTTGATGTGCGCGCCGTTGAGTATGCGCGCCGGCACGGGGTAACGATTCACGTGCGTTCCTCGTTCAATAACAACACGGGCACGTTAGTGGTCAATCCGAAGGATGGAGAGAGCGTGGAAGAAGCAATCATCACAGGTGTTGCCTCCGATCTGAGCGAAGCGAAGATCACGGTGGTTGGGGTTCCTGACGTACCCGGTAAGGCTGCACAGATCTTCACGATTGTGGCCTCAGCGAATGCGAACATTGACATGATCGTGCAGAACGTTTCGCTGGCATCCACTGGCCGCACCGATATTTCGTTCACGTTGAAAAAGTCGGATGCCGAAGATGTGCTGCGCGCGTTGACCTTCGAGCAAGAAGAGGTTGGTTTTGAGTCGCTGCAGCACGATGACCAGATCGGAAAGCTCTCGGTCGTCGGCGGCGGAATGCGCACGAATGCTGGTGTCTCGGCACGACTGTTCACCGCGCTGTTTAAAGCGGGAATCAACATGGAGATGATTTCGACAAGTGAGATTCGTATCTCGGTTGTCACTCGTGCCGATACGGTTGCTGAAGCGGTGCGGGTTGTTCACACCGCTTTTGGCTTGGATGGCGACGAAGACGCGGTCGTTCACGCAGGTACCGGCCGCTAGTCGGCCACATTTGTTCACGGTTCGTGGTTTGATGGCGAACACAGAGTCGAGGTAGAGGTTCTCATGGGTAATGCGGGCGTCCGTATTGGTGTTGTTGGGGCAACCGGTCAGGTTGGGGCTGTTGTGCGTCGTCTCCTTGACGCGCGCGACTTTCCGGTCGCGGAGATTCGGTTCTTTGCTTCGGCGCGAAGTGCTGGCACGACTTTGCCGTTCAAGGGTGAGCAGATCACCGTTGAAGATGCATCCATTGCCGACCCCACCGGCCTTGATATTGCGATCTTCTCTGCGGGTGCTACGACCTCGAAGGCGCAGGCACCACGGTTCGCTGCTGCTGGCGTCACCGTGATCGACAACTCTTCGGGCTGGCGCATGGACCCTGACGTTCCGCTTGTCGTGAGTGAGGTCAACCCACACGCGATCGATCAGGCGGTGAAGGGAATCATCGCGAACCCGAACTGCACCACGATGGCAGCAATGCCCGTTCTGAAAGTTTTGGATGCTGAGGCTGGCCTTCAGCGTCTGATCGTCAGTACCTACCAGGCTGTGTCTGGCGCGGGTCTTGCCGGTAGTGAAGAACTGCGGGAACAGGCTGCTGCGGCTGTTGCTCAGAACACGATGGGCCTCGTTGACGATGGTGCAGCGGTCACGATGCCGGCACCGAACAAGTTTCCGAAGAACATTGCCTTCAATGTCGTTCCGCTCGCGGGCAGCATCGTCGACGACGGTCTCTATGAGACTGACGAAGAGAAGAAGTTGCGCAATGAGAGCCGCAAGATTCTTGAGTTACCTAACCTTCTGGTGAGTGGTACGTGTGTGCGTGTTCCCGTGTTCACGGGCCACTCGCTGTCGATCAACGTGGAGTTTGCCAAACCGCTGAGCCCCGAGCGTGCGAGAGAATTGTTGGGCGACGCTCCCGGTGTGAGCCTCAGCGACATCCCGACACCGCTGGATGCAGCGGGCGCAGACCCCAGCTTTGTTGGCCGCATCCGCGCGGATGAGGGTGTGCCCAACGGTCGCGGACTTGCGTTATTCATCAGCAACGACAACCTCCGAAAGGGTGCTGCGCTCAACGCGGTGCAGATTGCCGAGCTCGTCGCAGCGAAGATTACGGCAAAGGTTTCGGCTTAACGGGAGCCATCCCACTTCGTAACCGCACCGAATTCCCGATATGAGATCACACTCCGTAGCTCGCACGATCCTCGCAACTGTGATGGTCGTGGCCGCGCTTGCTCTTTCGGCGTGCACGAGCTCGGCCGCCTCGGATGAGGTTGTCGTCTCTACGGTCGCTGTCGCCGGTGAGCTTCGGGTCGCTTTCTATGGCGACTCGTACACGCGTGGCACGGGGGCGTCGACCGAGGAAAGGCGCTGGTCGACGGTTCTTGCTGAGCAGCGCGGGTGGAGTGAGTTCAATCCGAGCGTCAGCGGTTTGGGGTTCGTGAGAAATAGGACCATTTTCGGCGAAGGTGACCTGCCGAGTTTCATTATCGCTGATAATCCGGACATCGTCATTGTGACCATGGGGCTCAATGACAACTTCACTTTCGACACCCAGTCTGCTGAGCTCCGCGCCCAAATTGTTGATGATTTCGACCGCCTCGTGACGGGGCTTCCGGATGCCCGGCTCATTGTGGTTGAGCCCTTCTGGTACAAGGCTGAACGCCCCGCTTCGGTTGACGTGATCATTTCGTGGGTGCACGATGCTGCGACCGTAGTCGGCGCTGATTACATTCCTGATGCCTCGTATTGGCTCGCGGGGCAGCCTGAGTGGATGGCCAGTGACAGCCTTCACCCCAATGATGCCGGTCATGCCGCGATTGCCTCTCAGCTGGATCAGGCTCTTCGCACCTTAGGTCTCTGACAGATGGATAACCTGGAGTCGTGAAGTGGAGTCGTTGACGAACACGTCAACGGCAATCGTTTGCGCCGCCCGCACCGAACGCTGTGTATGAAGTTCGATTCTGTAGCCCGAACCATCGCCGCGACCGTAGTCGTTGCGGCGACCCTCGGCCTGTCCGCGTATAGCACTCCACCGCCGACGGATGTCCGTGACCCCGATGCCACTCGGGTCGCCTTCTACGGTGATTCGTACACGCTCGGCACGGGCGCGTCGTCGGCAGATAACCGCTGGTCGACGGTGGTCAGCGAGCAACGAGACTGGAGTGAGTTCAATCCCAGTGTCAACGGCTTGGGATTCATCAACAACCGAAGCATTTTCGGCGAGGGTGACCTGCCAAGTCTCATCATCGCGGATGATCCCGACATCGTGGTCGTGACAATGGGCCTCAACGACAATTTCAGTTTCGACTCACGGTCCGACGACATCCGCGCCCAAATCACTGACGACTTTGACCGGCTAACGACGGCGCTTCCGGATGCCCGTTTCATTGTTGTTGAGCCATTCTGGTACACGGATGAGCGCCCGGCCTCGGTCGAAACGATCATCGGCTGGGTGAAGGATGCAGCAACCGACAATGGTGCTGACTACATTTCTGGAGCATCGCGGTGGATCGAGGGTCACCCCGAGTGGATGGCCAGTGACGGTCTGCACCCCAATGATGACGGCTACACCGAGATAGCGAAGCGCATGGATCAGGCGCTTCGCAACTTGGGCCTCTAGTGGGCGGCTAAAGTGGAGTTGTGAAGAAAACCGTCGACGTCGCGCTTATCGGCGGCGGAATCATGAGTGCCACCCTGGGAACGCTGCTCAGCAAGTTGCAGCCCGACTGGGATATCCAGATTTTCGAGCGCTTGGGCGACCTCGCCGAAGAGAGCTCAAATCCTTGGAACAACGCTGGCACCGGACATTCCGCGCTGTGCGAACTCAATTACACCCCCCAAACTAGCGACGGCTCGATCGATATTTCGAGCGCCGTCAAAGTCAACGAACAGTTTCAAGTGTCGCGCCAGTTCTGGTCCCATCTTGTGGCTGACGGCTCGCTTCCCGAACCGAGCTCGTTCATCAACCCCACGCCGCACATGAGTTTTGTCTGGGGCGAGACAAACGTTGAATACTTGCGCAAGCGTTTCGAAGCGCTTAAAGGCCACCCCCTCTTTGCGGGCATGGAGTACAGCGAAGATCCTGCCGTCATCCATGGCTGGGCACCGCTGATGATGCCGGGTCGGCGCAAGTCTGAGCCTGTTGCAGCCACCCATATTGCTTCAGGCACAGATGTGGACTTCGGTGCACTGTCACACTTCATGGTTGACACGCTGGTCGAGTCTGGCGCGCAGCTCAACACCGGCATTAGGGTCACGAACCTCACGAAGCAGCGCGATGGTTTGTGGAAGATCGCGTTGCGCCACGACGTTGGGGAGACCCCGGTCGAGCCGGTGACGGCCCGTTTCGTTTTCGTGGGTGCTGGTGGTTACGCCCTCAACCTGCTGCAGAAGTCAGGAATCAAAGAAATTCGCGGCTTCGGGGGGTTCCCTGTCAGCGGTGAGTTCTTGCGCACTGATAACCCTGAGATCGTGGCCGCACACAGTGCCAAAGTTTACGGAAAGGCTTCGGTGGGCTCGCCCCCGATGTCGGTGCCTCACCTCGATCTGCGCATGGTTAATGGCCAGGGCAGCCTGATGTTCGGCCCGTACGCCGGATTCAGTCCCAAGTTCTTGAAGACAGGTTCCGTTCTCGACCTGTTCGCGTCGATTCGTTGGCACAACCTGTTGCCGATGGTTGCGGCGGGGCTGAGCAACCTTTCGCTCGTGAAGTACCTGGTGGGGCAGCTTATGGCGAGCCCGGAGACGAAGTTCGAGGAACTCCAGAACTTTGTTCCCAATGCAACGCCCGAGGATTGGTACAGCATTACGGCGGGACAACGCGTGCAGGTTATGAAGAAAGACCCGAAGAAGATTGGTGTCTTGCAGTTTGGCACCGAGGTGGTGTCGTCGGCTGACGGCAGCATCGCGGGCCTGCTTGGTGCTTCACCGGGTGCATCCACTGCAGTGCCGATCATGCTGGGCTTGGTCGAGAAGTGCTTCCCTGAGCGCATGAATGAGTGGCGTCCGAAGATTGAGAAGATGATCCCGAGCTTCGGGCAGCAACTTGCTGACTCTCCTGAGTTTGCTCATGAAACGCTCGAGCGCACAGCGAAGGCATTGCACATCCGCCCTTAGTGGAGCGACTCGTGCGCAGGGCTGCCCTGATGCGCGATGTACCCCGAGAATGGGGTACGTGACGTACCCCGAATCCTGGCATACTGTAGTCGATACAGCATGACGACGATGGGGAGCGCGGATGTCGATTGGCTTGCCTGCGCACTTGCGCCAAAAGAGTGTCAGCCGAGCGTTCGCTCGTGGAGGAAGCACGATCGCGTTCATGTGTTTTGTTCTTGTGTTGCTCGGTGTGTTGAGCATTTATGCTCACGATAACAGTGTCATTCTGTGGCCGGCTGCGTTAGCTCTCGTGCCGGTTCTCATTACGGTGGCGCTGGTCAACCGTGGCCGCACACTGTTCCTATCGGTTGCTCACATTTTCATCAGCGGCCCCGCCATTTACTTGTTCGCTTTCACGGTCATTTCCGAACTGGAACCTCTCGGTGAAGCTGGCATGTACCTATTGAACCTTTCGCGGATCGCACTGATGCTGGTGGGCGGTGCAGGGCTCACCGCTGTGTCGAGTGTCGTGTGGTGCACTCTCGGGCTTCTCGTTGCTGAAACGGCGGTCACCATAGCTGCCTTGCAGTTGCTCGGGACCACTGTTTTCGACGCCAAAGTTTACGTCAGCTACGCAGCAGTTGTTGCTGTGCTGACCACCTTCCACTTGAGCCAGCGCGGGGTTCGCCGTGTCCAATCCGATCTGCACCGAGCGGCGCGCGATGATGAATTGGCGCGGTTGCGTTACGAGATCGAGTCAACCTCGACGGCAATGGTGCACGACACGGTTCTTGGACACCTCGCGGCGATCGCTAATGCACCCTATGGTGCAATAAGCGCCCAACTACAGCGGCAGATGGCGAGGGACCTCGAGATCCTTGTTGGCGAGGAATGGCTTTCCGGGCCAGTAGCTGAGCAGGAGAATACCGGTCACACAGCCTGGCAGAACAGCGAGTTACTCACTGCGGTTTCGGAGGCGCGTGAGTTGGGGCTCGATGTAGATCTCACTGGCGACTTGACCGCACTCTCACGCCTAGCTGGTCCGGCTGCTGCGGCTGTAGGCCCAGCGGTCAAACAGTGTCTGGTCAATGTGATCAAGCATTCGGGCGCGATGCATGCGGAGGTAGCGATTTTTGGCTCGCCGGCCGAAGTTAGCGTCCTTGTAGTGGATGCAGGACAAGGTTTTGATCAGGCTGAAACTGGTGAGGACCGTCTCGGTTTGCGTCAGTCGGTGCGACGTCGTATAGAGCTGGTGGAGGGTACGGTTCAGCTGTGGTCCACTCCAGGGCGAGGAACCTCGGTGATGATCCGTGTTCCGGTTGCGATAAATGAACTATCACAGCAGGGGAGAGTAGCTACGTGACCTCTTCTGTCTCTGTTCAGAGGATTGATCCGCTGGGCACGCTCGATGGCAGGCTCGTAGCTCTTGCCGCGGCGATCAGCATTTTCGTCTTTGCAGTAGTCATGACGTGGCACAATTCAGCACACATCACCGGCCCGCTATGGGCTGTTGCAGCAGTACTTTTTGTCGCGCTCACCTCGCTCGTGATTGTGGTGGCAACGGGCCCTCTCCGGCCGCCGTTCTCCCGTTCGATGCATCTTGCTGCTGTTTTCTCAGCTGTCATCGCGTTCGCTTGTAGCTCGGCATCGATCGGCCATATTGATGACTTAATGTCTAGCTACTGGGCGCCGATTGTGATTGGTGTGACCTGTATGACGCTGGCGCCCTACCGACCGGTGAGTGAGCTTCTCATCGTGGGTGTTGCCGCTTCCGTTCTTGTCGGGTTAATCGCGGTGGGTGAAGCACCCGTTGCAGGTTTCGAATCCTCGTCCATCGTTGCTGCTCTCTTTTCTCCCACCCCCGTGCTTGCGATGTCGTTCGGTGGCGCAGCTTTTGCTCGGTCGTTGGTGCTGAGCCATCAACGTTGGGAATCTCGCGCCAGGACCGGAGCTCGTCGCCAACGTGATCGAGAACATGTCAGCGTTGCGCGTTCGGTGCAACAGGACCGCATAACGATCCTCAACCGCGACGTGGTGCCGCTGTTCACAGAACTATCGAAGCGGGGAATCGTGTCGCCCGAAGACCGCACGAGAGCTGCGGAGTATTCCGCTTCACTGCGCCAGCTCATGGTCACCGAGGTGAACCGCAGTTGGCTTGAGGCTGTAGTGGCGAGCTCCTTCGGCGCGCTTGACGATGGCAATCGAGTTCGAGACCCGCACCGGCTAGCCTCTGGCATGACGGCGCATCAGCGCACAGCGTTGCGTGCAGCCGTGCTCGCTGTTGCCACCGGAGGTGAGCTGGTGCGTGACAGCGTGCGGCTCGCTATCGAGAAAACACCCTCGGGTGCAGTGATCATCGTGCACGCGACAGTAGCGTCACCAGAGTCATCGTGGCGCTCGTCCCTCGCGCCATATTTTGCGGTACTCCGCGTGGTCTTTACTGGTCTTCAGATTTCGTACAACTCATCCTCCCTCATTGTTAGGTTCACTTATGACACCCCCTGAATCCCATCTCAGCGCGCACCTCGGGGATCGTGCGCCCATACGACTCGCCATCTTGGATGACCATGAGGTGCTGCTCGACAGCCTCAATAGCTGGATCACCAACAATGCCCCAGATTTTGATGTCGTTCTGACGGCAAGCACCTGGCTCCAGCTTGTGCACAGCGATCGTTTTCCCACAGAGTTAGTCTTCCTCGACTTCCAGCTCAAGGAACCAGTATCGATCGAGGCGCGGGTGCGTACGTGTCGTGCTGCGGGAGCTAAAGTGATCGTTCTCTCCAGCCTCGACAGTCGAGAGGCGCGAGAGCGCGCTCTTTCCGCTGGGGCTGCCACCTTCCTCTCCAAATCACTACCCATGCAGGAGGTGATGGATGCTGCCCGCCAAGTTATGGGTGTTCAAGCCGAAGGTGGCGCGCAACTTGACTGGCGCCCCCTTCCCTCTGGTTCAGCTGACCAATCGAAGCCAAAACTCAGTGCCGGTGAGGCGGATGCGCTGACGCTGTACGCTTCTGGACTAAGCACACCCGAGGTCGCGGAACGCATGAATGTGCAATACGAGACTGCGAAGACGTATCTTCGTAGGGTGCGCGAAAAATACGCGAAGGCCAACCGGCCGGCAAGCAAAAAGGCTGACCTGATTCGTCGGGCCGCTGAGGATGGATTTCTCCGCTGATGAGCAAACTGTATTTCCGCTATGGGGCCATGAACAGTGGCAAGAGCACCGCACTACTGCAGGCCGCGTACAACTATGAGGAACGCAACCAGCAGGTTCTGTTGGCAAAGCCCCACATCGACACCAAGGGCGACAACGCCATCATTTCGCGACTCGGTGTGACCCGCCAGGTAGATTTCACCATCGCCCCCACCGACGACGTCTACGAAGTCTTTGCGCGCGAACGCGCCCGCGTTCTTGAGGAGACAGGTTTGCCGGTGAGCTGCCTGCTCGTCGATGAGGCGCAGTTCTTTAGCGAAGCGCAAGTGGATGACCTGCTTCGTATCGCCATTGTTGAGGGTGTTCCGGTGCTGGCGTATGGCATCCGCACCGACTTTCAGACGGTTGCCTTTCCTGGCAGTCGACGGCTTCTCGAAATTGCGCACTCGCTCGAAGAGCTCAAGACAATCTGCCGGTGTGGTCGCAAGGCTGTCTTCAATGCGCGCACCGTGGGCGACGAGTTCATTTTCGACGGCGACCAGGTCGCGATCGACGGAGCGGATGTTGGCTACCAGTCGCTGTGTGGCGCCTGCTACCTGGAGGAAAGCGGCGGCGTTCTCAACAGCGGTTGGCGTCCCAAGATCGAGTTCAGCTACGGAAGTGCTCCCGACCCCGACTTCGCCTAAACAATGACGGCACGGCACGGTTGGGCAGGCTTCCAACCCGCCACCCTGCCGAGCTGCGGGTTAACGACTAAACGCCCTCCTGACGGAAGGCGTCTAGCGGACTCTGAGACGAAACAGAGATTTTGTCGGGGTAGCGGGATTTGAACCCACGACCTCTTCGTCCCGAACGAAGCGCGCTACCAAGCTGCGCCACACCCCGATCGTTGACCACTTGCGTGATCAACGGTTTAAGAATAGCCGATATCTCCGGCGGTAAGAGTCACCACTACTGCTTCGGGTCTGCACGCGAAGCGAACGGGAGCATAAATCGAGGTTCCCAGGCCCGCGCTGACGTTTAAGAACGCTGCACGACGTAAGTGGTGCCAGATGCTGAGGCCGCTCGCCTGCTCCCGGGGGATGTCGCAGTTGGTGACGAGAGCGGGCATTCCGGGAATCCGAACTTGCCCGCCATGAGTGTGTCCGGCGAAGATTGCATCGGCGCCGTTGGTGACGAGGGCGTCGAGCACGCGGCGGTACGGGGCGTGCGTCACGCCGATCGACACGGTTTCTGGGCCGTATCTGTCATCCGCCCATCCGACGTTCTCGCGCATCTCTTCGACGTTTGCGGGCAAGCGATCGAGTCGTTCCCAGCCGCGGTGCGCATCTGCGGTGCCGAAAAGTTCAAGCCGTGATCCGCGCAGCTCTAGGGCTCGGGCGTGGTTGTTGAGCGAGAGCCACCCGAGTTGGTCCTCAAAATAGGAGTTGAGGGCCTCCGTGTCAAGGTGCTCGACGGGGCTGTGGCTTGAGGTGGGCGCGGTGAAATAGGTGAACGGATTCTTAAACTGCGGACCGTAGTAGTCGTTCGAGCCGTGAACGAACACCCCCGGGGTCCCCTCAAATGGCTCGAAGGCGCGTTTGATACCGAGGATGCCGTCAGCGTGGCCCAGATTGTCGCCAGTGTTGATAATGAGGTCGGGTTCGTAGACGGTGAGCCCACGTACCCAATCCTGCTTGCGCGTCTGCCACGGGGCCATGTGCAGATCGGAGATGTGCAGCACGGTGATGTCACGTGCGCTCGGATCGAGGATCGGCAGTGTTTCATGGCGGACCGTGAAGCGGTTGCGCTCAACGAGTGAGCCCCACGCGAATGCGGCGACGCCTGCCGCGGCTACCGCACCGAGTGCGGTAGCCGCGGGGGAGAGGCGACGGGTCATGAACAGGGAGCGACCTGCGCCACGACGAGAGTTATCGCTGTGTCCGCCTTGCCCACCGTCCCTGGTGCCGGGTTAGACGACGTAACCTTGTCGACCCGTGGATCGGCAGGAAGTACCATCTCACAGCCCTGACTGACGTTTGTGAATCCGGCGCCGTTCAATATTCCTTGGGCGGTGGCGAAGTCGTATTCTTTCCCGTTGCCAACGGCATCGGGAATCTTTTTCTTGTTGCCCTTACTGGTGTAGACCGTGACGGTTGCACCGGCTGCAGATTGTGTGCCTGCTGCTGGATCAGTTCTCACAATCAGGCCCGCTGGCAGCTCAGAGTCAACTGATCCGCCATCCGCAAAGTTAAAGCCGAGGCTCACGAGTACCGACTTGGCCTGCTCAAGAGACTGCAGCCGCACGTCGGGAACTTCCGTGCCCGAACCGGTGAGCAGCTTAGGGTCGGGGGCGGCGAACGCGCCACCCGGGTATTTGAGGTTAAGGGCGGTATCGGTTGCTTTTGTAATGTAGTGGCGCAGGCGGTAGCCCTGAACGCCCTCATACGAGACGCGACTCATATCTTGATAGCCGATGCTGTTGCCGACCCACGTGGCGGTGCCATAGCGGGTGGTTCCCGTAGCCATCCAGGTTTGCACAGCGCCGTCAGTGGTTCCAGTCTTACCGAAGATGGGGATGCCATCATTGGGGTCAGAGTAGGCAGCGTTACCGCGGTTCAGGACCTCTTGCATTACGTAGGCGGCGGTCGCTGCAACTTCAGGCGAGATTGCTTGACGGCAGTTCTTCTCTTGGCCACCGAGATCGTTGTTCCGAGCGTCGATTGCTTTGTCGATGATGATGGGTTCGCACCAGAGTCCACCGGCGCCGATTGCAGCATAGGCAGACGCCATACTTAGCGGCGAGACCTCATTGGTTCCAATGATCGAAGAAGGCACCGTCTTTAGTTCCTTGCCATCCGCCCGCTCGACCCCTAGGCTCGCCGCTACGTTGCGGATGTTACACAGATCGAGCTGCAAGGCCATGGAATAAAAGATGCCATTGATCGACTCTGCGGTACCTTCGGCGACACTATAAATTCCGCGCTCGTTGGCATTGTTTCCGAACTTGACTGGCGCGTCTGAGTATGGTCCGTTGCAGCTATCGAGAAACTTCGACCCCGGAATATCGCGAGCCGTGCCTAAGAGGCGCTCGTTGATGCCCTTGCCCTGATTGAGCCATTCAATCAGAGTGAAGGCTTTGTAGGACGATCCGGGCTGGAAGCCTGTAGACCCACCGTATTCGAAGCTCGTGTTGTAATTTACGGCGGAGCTATCGACGCCTCCACCATCAGCGGTGTCGTTGAATTTCTTATTCTCAGCCATCACCAGTACTCGGCCCGTGCCACCTTCGACGGTTGAGGTCGCGCTGCCCAGGGCATAGGACGTTTCGCTGGGTGGCGCATACGCCCAGGTAGCCTGCTGCGAGGGAATTTGAGCGTCGAGGTCGAGGGTTGTGTAAACCTTGTAGCCGCCCTGCTTCCAGTTTGCCGCGCGCTCCTCCGGGGTGTCACCGAGGAATTCGAAGTCCTTCACGCTCTTGACGACGTAGTCGCAGAACCATTTTGCATACTCGTACGCAGCGGTGCAGCCATTCTTGGGTGACGAGGGAACCACGGTCTCTTCGTCGACAGGGATCGCGATCGCTTCGTCATACTCAGCTTGCGTGATCGAGCCGACATCGAGCATCGCGAACAGGATGACATTGCGACGATCTTGATTGGCCGGGAAGTATTCGGGGTCCGAGAGGTTTCTCACACTGGGCTCTTGCACGATCGCTATCAAGCTCGCGGCCTGCTCGAGCGTGAGGTCTTTGGCGTTGACACTGAAGTAGCGCTGTGCCGCGGCTTGGATGCCGTAAGTAGCGTTGCCGAAGTTGGCGATATTGAGATACGCGGTAAGAATCTCTTTCTTCGTGTACCGCTTCTCGAGCCCGATGGCGAGCTTCATTTCCTTGAGCTTGCGGTCGAACGAGGTGCGCACGGCTTCCTCATAGGCAGCCTTGCGAGCATCCTCGTTGGGGAGCGATTCAGCTTCGGAGATGTAGGTGTTCTTGACGAGCTGCATGGTGAGGGTGGATGCACCACTCTCGATTCCTGAGCTAACGACGTTACCGACGGCAGCACGCACGAGGGATGTGAGGTCGACCCCACCGTGATCAAAGAAGCGGCGGTCTTCACCGGCGACGGTGGCATCCAACGCATACTGGGAGATCTGGTCGTAGCCGACCTCTTGACGGTTCTGGTCGTAGATGGTGGCGATCGGGTAGTAACCGTCAACATTGCCCCGACCAGTGAACTGCGCGTAGAGAGTGTTGCGTTCGGGCTGCTGGCCGATTTCAAGGTAGTCAGGGAGTCCATCGAAGATGCCGATGGTACTGGAAGCGGTGATGCCGGTAACGGCGAGCGCGGGGGCGACCATGGCGGTGATGAGCACGCCAGAGAGCGCGCTAAAGCTAATGAGCCCGGCAAGAGCCGAGATCACGCCACGACGCGGAGTTTTTTGGGCAGACATATGATCAACAGTAAGGGATCATTGATAACGCCATGCTGAACGGGAGCCGCTAATATGCCCACTTGGGAGTACCTGACAACACCACTGATGGTGCACAATTCCACCGCAATCCTCAATAATTGGGGTTCTGAGGGCTGGGAACTTGTGCAGGTTGGTACCGGCCCTGAAGGGGGCCCAGTCGCTTATTTCAAACGCATCAAGGAAGAGAACAACTAATGTCACAGCTTGATGAGCGTCTTGCGGAGCTGAATCTCACCGTTCCTGAGTCTTCCCGACCGCTTGCCGCCTATGTGCCTGCAATGGTCACAGGAAACCTTGTTTACACCTCGGGTCAGTTGCCTCTCGTTGATGGCAAACTGCCAGCAACCGGCAAGGTTGGTGCCGATGTGGATGCCGATGCCGCCTATGAGTACGCCAAGACTTGTGTGCTGAACGGTCTTGCTGCCGCGAAGAGTGTTATTGGATCGCTGGATCGCATTACGCGCGTGGTGAAGGTTGTGGGGTTTGTGGCTTCAGATCCAAGCTTTACTGGTCAGCCTGGAGTGATCAATGGCGCGTCTGAACTATTGGGTGCAATCTTTGGTGAGGCGGGCAAGCACGCTCGCAGTGCTGTGGGTGTTGCTGTTTTGCCCCTCGATGCTCCTGTGGAGATCGAGTTCGTTTTCGAGTTCGCGTGATCGAAGTGTGGTACCCCGGTCAGGCCGGGGAGAATGCGCCACTGCGTGAGCTAGATCTGGGCCCGTGGGATTCGGCGCACGATGGGGTAACGCTCAGTGCGCGTCGCCTTGTTCAAGATAGCCGTGAGGTTCGCGAAGGCGACATTTTTATTGCAATCGGCACTACGGCATCCCCGGCTCTGCCGTATATCGAGCCAGCGTTAGCGCAGGGCGCCGTTGCAGTGCTCGTAGATGCGGCGGCAGCGGAGGGCGTGCACCTCGGCGAGCGCGTGTATGCGATTGCGAATCTGCGCGACGTGATCGGGTCGATGGCGGATTCTTTTGTGGGGCATCCATCGCGCACGATGTCGATGGTCGGTATCACCGGAACCAACGGCAAAACGTCGACGGCGCACTTGCTAACGCAGGCGTGGCAGCGGTTGGGCCTGACATCAGCGACGATCGGCACTCTTGGTGCCGGCATTACGGGTGAGCACCGGATCAACATGGGCATGACGACCCCGCAGGTCACCACCGTTCACCAGTTCTTGGATGACTTTTATCGTGCCGGTGTGACGAACGTGGCCATGGAGGTCAGCTCTCATGCGCTTGAGCAGCGCCGCGTTGATGGTGTTGAGTTCGCCATTGTTGCGTTCACGAACTTCACTCGCGATCACCTCGATTATCACGGGTCGATGGAGGAGTATGCGGCGCAGAAGGCAAAGATTTTCACGCTGCCGGGGGTAAAGACTGCCGTGCTCAATCTGGATGATGCGGCCGCCGAGAACCACTTCCACCACTCTCTGCCCGTGGGCATGCGTGGTATTGGGATGACCTCGAATGGTCACGCCGAAGCGAGCGTGCGCGCCGACAATGTGCAGCTCACGACCGAGGGTCTAGAGTTCGATCTCGTGATTGAGGGCGAGAGCCATCACGTCGCAAGCGGCCTCATCGGTCGCTTCAACGTCGACAACCTGCTTACCTGCGCGGCAGTGCTGTGGGCTCAGGGCATCGCACCGCGAGTGATCGCCGAGGTATTGGCGCCCCTCGAACCGGTGCTGGGTCGCATGACTCGCATCCGCGAGAACGACCAACTTCCGCTGGTTGTTGTGGATGCTGGGCACACCCCTGACGCGGTGCGCCACGCGGTCACGGCTCTTCGCGAGTCTGGCCACACCCGCGTCGTAACCGTTTTTGGTGCAACGGGCGATCGTGACCCGGGCAAGCGCCCGCAAATGGCCCGCATTGTCGAAGAGGGTTCGGACCTGATCGTGGTCACAGACGACGACGTGCATAACGAAGACGGCGACCAAATCGTCGCGCACATTCGGGCAGGGTTCAAGCATCCGGAGCGGGTCGTGGAGATTCGCGACCGCGCGACCGCGATCGCCTATGCGATTGATGCAGCGAACCCGGATGACGTAGTGCTGTTGCAGGGCAAGGGCCACGAACCATACCAAATCATTGGCAACGAACGCGTGCCGTTCAGTGACATCGATACCGCTATTCGCCTGCTCAAGGAGCGCGCGAACTAGCAGCAGCGTATCTGGCTATTGGCTATTGGCTACTTGAGCTTGTCGGAGATGATCTGCATCACGGTTGTGTCGGCGAGCGTCGTAGTGTCGCCAATTTCGCGACCTTCTGCGACATCCTGAAGCAGGCGCCGCATAATCTTGCCCGAACGTGTTTTGGGAAGTTCGGAGACGATGAAGATGTCACGCGGGCGCGCGATCGCACCGATCTCTTTCGCGACGTGCGAGCGAAGGAGGGCGCTTGCTTCGGCAGCGGTCTGCGCACTCTCCTGGTTGGACTTGATAATCACGAATGCGACAACGGCCTGACCGGTAGCTTCGTCAGCGGCACCGACAACTGCGGCTTCGGCGACGATGTGGTTGGAGACGAGAGCGGACTCGATTTCGGTGGTCGAGAGGCGGTGACCGGAGACGTTCATGACGTCATCCACTCGGCCAAGCAACCAAATGTCACCGTCTTCATCGACGTGAGCGCCGTCGCCGGCAAAGTATTTCGGAGCGTCGAGGTTGGGGAACTTTGACCAATAGGTTTCCTTGAAACGCTCAGGGTCACCCCAAATGCCGCGCAGCATGGCAGGCCACGGTTCGGAGACCACAAGCAGTCCACCGTTGGGCGGGTCGACGCGGGTGCCATCTTCGCCAAGGATGTCGATCTTTATTCCGGGAATCGGAACCTGTGCCGAACCCGGCTTCAGAGTTGTTAAACCGGGCAGCGCAGATACCATGATTGCTCCGGTCTCGGTCTGCCACCAGGTGTCAACGATGGGCGTCTTGCCAGCACCGATCACATCGCGGTACCAAATCCACGCCTCAGGGTTGATGGGCTCACCCACCGACCCAAGAACGCGAATCGAACTGAGGTCGTACTGCTCCGGAATCTGTCGCCCTGCCTTCATGAAGGAACGGATGGCGGTGGGAGCGGTATAGAAAATGCTCACCCCATACTTCTGGATGATCTCCCACCAGCGACCCTGGTTCGGCGTGTCAGGGGTTCCCTCGTAAAGCACCTGAGTGGCACCGTTCGCGAGCGGACCGTACGTTACGTAGGTGTGGCCGGTGATCCAGCCGACATCGGCCGTGCACCAGTAAACGTCTGTTTCAGGTTTCAGATCGAACACGTTCTTGTGGGTAAACGCGGCCTGCGTGAGATACCCACCACTTGTGTGCAGGATGCCTTTCGGCTTGCCCGTTGTGCCCGAGGTGTAGAGCACAAAGAGCGGGTTCTCGGCGGGGAACCCCTGCGCCTCATGCTCGGGCTCCGCAGCCTCAATCTGATCGTGCCACCACAAATCGCGACCCTCGGTCCACTCCACATCGTTGTCGCCGCGCTTGACGACCAACACATTCGTGACAGTGGATTCCCCGTTGGCGAGTGCGGCATCCACTGCCGCTTTGAGCGGGAAGACTTTACCTTTTCGCCAGCCCCCATCAGCCGTGACGACCAGTTTGGCGCTCGCGTCGTCGATGCGACTGCGGAGGCTTTCAGCGCTGAAGCCGCCGAAGACCACGGAGTGGGCGGCACCGAGACGCACGGTGGCGAGCATGGCGATGACGGCTTCGGGAACGAGGGGCATGTAGATGGCGACGACGTCACCCTGGCCGACGCCGAGGGCTGACATTGCGTTGGCGGCGCGCTTCACTTCTGCGGTGAGTTCGGCGTACGTGATGCTGCGGCTATCGCCGGGTTCACCCTCCCAGTGGATGGCGATTCGGTCACCGTTGCCAGCGAGCACATGGCGGTCAAGGCAGTTGTAGGCAACGTTGAGCTCGCCATCGGCGAACCACTTGGCAAATGGTGGGGTAGACCAATCTAAGGTTTCGGTGAATGGCTTGTGCCAGTGCACATACTCGCGAGCTTTATCGGCCCAGAACTCTACGCGGTCTTCTTTGGCTGCGGCGTACAGATCAGCGCTGGCCTCGGACGCCGAAGAAAAGGCGTCTGATGGGGCAAAACGGCGTGATTCGTGCAGAAGACTGTCAATAGAATTACTGGTCATGTGATCCTCTTCGATCGTGTGATTGCGGTTCTCGATCTTGTGCTTTCTGAAAGTATTCCACCGATTCTAGAACCTCCATTGCGGGCACATACCGTTGCGTTACACTAAGAGTCGCTGAATGCAAGTTCGGCACGCGGCAATCTTGATTCCCCCCAATCGATTGCCGCGGTGGCGGCGCCTGTTCCCCCCAATAGGCGCCGCCCCTCTCTCGTTAAGTGGTGTTTGTCGCTAGCCGGGGTTTGTTGCCGGCTGGTGCTTGTCGTTCGCCAGTCTTTCTCGTTATCGGCGGTACGCGCTTCTCCTCCACACAGACTCCTGTTTGTGCCCGGGCACCTCATCGGAGTCTCTTTCGTCCTAGCGTCGTGACCACTCTTTAGTGTTGCCGCGTGACTGAGACATCAAGCGACCCCGATACTGTCCCGTTTGTTGCGCGTCGACGGCTTACTGCTGAGAGTGGTCTCGGCGTGCGCGCAACCCACGGTGGCTCGTTTCCGGGGCCAAGTGCTGACGCCGGTGTTGGCGCCGGTGCTGGCGCTGGCACCAGTGTCGGTGTTGGAGTCGGTTCGGGTTCGACTGCTGGTGTGGGGCTTCGGGATGCCGCGGCGCACGTTGTGCACGAATTCGGGCCTCTTGCGCCCTATGTTGGTCGCCCCAACATCACCGATGTCTTCGTGAATGGTGCCGAACAGGTGTGGATTGACCGCGGTGGTGGCTTGGAGTCCGTGGGCGATGTGGGAATGACGGAGGCAGATGTGCGGGCGCTCGCGGTGCGTCTCATCAACCTTGGTGGTCGCCACATCGATGAAGCAACCCCGTGCGTTGATGTGCGCCTGGCCGGTGGTGTGCGAGTGCATGCAGTGCTGCCGCCGATCTCGCCCAACGGAACCCTGCTATCTATTCGGGTCCCCAGTCATCACCCTTTTGGGCTTGCCGAGCTCGATTTTGCGGGCTTCTTCACCGAGGTGCCGCTAGAGCGCGTGAAGGCTCTCATCGACGAGCGAGAGAACGTGCTCATCTCGGGCGCATCGGGAGCAGGCAAAACAACATTCTTGGGCGCACTGTTGGGGGCGGCATCCGAGTCTGAGCGCATTGTGGCGATTGAAGATGTTGCTGAGCTGCGGGTGGAGCACCCCCACTTTGTGTCGTTGGAAGCGCGGCAGGCGAACCTTGAGGGTGCCGGTAGTTACGGTTTGCCCGCGTTGGTGCGGGAGGCCCTACGAATGCGACCCGACCGTCTGGTCGTGGGGGAGTGTCGCGGTGCGGAGATTCGCGAACTGTTGAGCGCGCTCAATACCGGTCACGATGGCGGTGCGGGCACTCTGCATGCGAACTCGCTGAAGGATGTGCCGAGCCGCTTGGAGGCGTTGGGCGCGCTCGCCGGGTTGGATGCTTCCGCAATTGCCCGGCAGGCGGTGAGTGCGATTGGCGCGGTGCTGCACATCGATCGGGTCGACGGCAGGCGCAGGCTCACGCGCGTGGGGCGACTCATTCTTGACGCGCATGACCGGCTGGCGATCGTCGAACTCGAATGACACGTGAGCCCTCCCAACTGCCAGAAGTGGCAAGCGTCACCCAACGTCTGGCCGTGCTGCTGAACGCTGGGCTCACACCTTCGTCGGCCTGGCAGCATGTGGCACGCGGACAGCCTGCGGAGAGCGTGGCGGCGGCGGCAGCGGTGGTGGGTGACGAGCCCGCGGGCGCACCGGAACGGATAGTGCGGGCATCCGAAAATTTGCCTTCGCTCGATCGACAAGCGTGGAACTCGCTGGCTGCGGCCTGGTTTGTCGCAACCCAGGCTGGTGCACCGCTTGCCGAAGCTCTGCGCACCCATGCGCGGGCGTTGCGGATGCTCGTGCACGTGCAGCGCGAAGTTGCCACCGCCCTCGCTGCTCCGGTTGCGACGGCGCGCATGGTCTTAGCACTCCCGGCGCTCGGACTCGTGTTCGGGGCACTGCTGGGTTTTGACACCCTGGGAGTGCTCGTCACGACACCGATCGGATGGGGTTGCCTTGTGGTGGGAGGCGGGCTGATTGTTGTGGCCGTGCGATGGAATCGCCGGCTCGTGCGCTCGGCAACACCCACTCGTGCAGCACCCGGTTTGGAATGTGAACTCATGGCCATTGCGGTCTCAGCTGGTGGGTCTCTTGTGCAAGCACGGGCTGTTGTTTCTGGCGCGCTTGATCGTTTCGGCCTCTCCAGTGATGGTGATCACCTTGATGAAGTGCTGCGGCTCTCGCACGAGGCCGGGGTTCCTGCCGCCGAGCTACTGCGGGCCGAAGCTGGCGAGCTGCGTCGTGCTGCGGACGCGGATGCCCGAGCCAGCGCCGCCGCACTCTCCGTGCGGCTCATGCTCCCCCTCGGGTTGTGCGTGCTCCCCGCTTTCATGGTGCTCGGGGTGCTGCCCCTCATGGTTGCAGTCATCTCATCCACGGTTGCAGGGTTCTGAAGTTGTTCCACACCTTCGATGACCTTGTGCCGCAGCGGGTACTCGCTCGGCAGGATTGAGGTACTCGGCCGCAGACTGCGCAACAGCGCACGAAGGAGTACCTCATGAACGATCCGCACCTTGTCCAGTTTGCCGCCCCTGAACCGGGGCGTGCATCACAAAAATGGTTGCTGCGGCGACCCAACTTGTTGGCTCCCGCGCACTCTGGGGCTGCGTTCGCGATCTTGCGCGCACGACTCCGGCCAGCGCGCGGTGCTGCCACCGCGGAATACGCGATCACTACTCTTGCCGCGGTCGGTTTTGCTGGCTTGCTCGTCGTGGTGCTCCGATCCGGAGAAGTGCGCGGGATGCTCACCGACATTGTTCGCAGTGCACTTTCTCTTCCCTCGTAATGGCGAGAGAGGGGCCGACGACGGGCATGAAGCCCGTAGCGAGCGCGGCAGCGTCACCGCAGAATTCGCTCTCGCGTTGCCCACGGTAGCGCTTGTACTCGTCTGCTGCCTCAGCGGCGTGCAGTTGGCAGGGCTGCAAGTTCGCCTGCAAGATGCGGCGGCCGTGTCAGCGCGCAGCCTTGCACGAGACGAAACCCACGGAAGTGTCTCGGCTACGGCATCCGCCCTCGTCGCCTCAGCACAGCTCACCGCGCAACGCCGCGACGACCTCGTGTGCGCGACGGTAACTGTCCCGGCGCGCAACGCACTGCTCGGACTGCTACCGATCACACTCAGCGCCAGCAGTTGTGCGCTCGCCGGAGGTAAATAGTGCATATGCGGGTGCGAGATGGGCCCGCAAAAATGGTGTCGCACAGCCGCAGAGAGAACAGGCCGATACGCGACGAACGCGGCGCCGGCACCATCCTCATGGTCGGCCTCATCGCAACCGTTATCGCACTCACCGCCCTCGTCATCCCTCTTTACTGGGCGCTGAGCGTTAAGCACGCGCTCGCCGGAGCAGCCGACGCCGCGGCGCTCGCCGCCGCAGACACCGCCAGTGGGCTCATCGCCGGCTACCCCTGCGACAACGCGATACGACTCGCAGCCGCAAATGACGCCCATATAAAGGAGTGCACAGTCGATGGGCGTATTGTCACGGTTACCGCAAGTCGCCGCATTCTCGGCATACTGGTCACAACGAGCGCAACAGCAGGCCCACCCCCAACCGGGGCGGATTAGGCAACTGAGCGGTCGGTGTGTGTATTGTGTCGCAGACAGTGGCGCTGCCACCGGTCAAGTGCGTCATCACCCAAGGAGTCCCGTGTCTGGCACGAAAAAGCTTGTCATTGTCGAGTCGCCCACCAAGGCCAAGACGATCGCCAAGTACCTCGGTGACGACTACGACGTGCTCTCCTCCGTCGGTCACATCCGCGACCTCGTTGAACCACGCAACCTGCCACCCGAGCTCAAAAAGGGATCACTCGGCAAGTTCTCAGTCGACGTAGAAAACGACTTCGAGCCCTACTACGTAGTCTCAGACGCCAAAAAGAAAACCGTCTCCGAACTCAAAAAAGCACTCAGTGGAGCCAACGAGCTCTACCTCGCAACTGATGAGGACCGCGAAGGAGAAGCCATCGCCTGGCACCTCCTCCAAGTACTCAAACCCAAAGTGCCCGTCAAGCGCATGGTGTTCCACGAAATCACCGAAGACGCCATCGAAGCAGCCATCAACAACACCCGCGACGTCGACACCGCGCTCGTCGATGCCCAAGAAACCCGCCGCATCCTCGATCGCCTCTACGGCTACGAAATCTCACCCGTACTGTGGCGCAAAGTCGGCCCAGGCCTCTCCGCCGGTCGCGTGCAATCCGCCGCCACCCGCCTCGTTGTTGAACGCGAACGTGAACGCCTCGCGTTCATCACAGCCAATTACTGGGATCTCATCGCCCAACTCTCGCCCGACAGCGAAACCAACAGCTTCGAATCCAAACTTGTGCGCCTTGACGGCAAGCGCGTTGCCGCCGGCCGAGACTTCGATGACCGCGGAAACCTCAAAGGCGACGCTGTAGCCCTCGACGAAAAAGCTGCCCAAACTCTTGCAGACGCACTGCGGATGCCGAGCACCACCATTGCCGTTAAAACGGTAGAAACCAAGCCATACACGCGTCGCCCCGCAGCACCCTTCACCACCTCAACGCTGCAGCAAGAGGCCGGCCGCAAGCTGCGCTACTCCGCCCGCCAAACCATGAGCGTCGCCCAATCGCTCTACGAAAACGGTTACATCACCTATATGCGAACCGACTCATCGTCGCTCTCGCAACAGGCCATCACCGCAGCCCGCAGCCAAGCTGTTGCGCTCTACGGTGCTGACGCCGTGCCAGACAAGCCGCGCGTCTACGCCAGCAAAAGCAAAAACGCTCAAGAAGCGCACGAAGCCATTCGCCCCTCCGGCGATACCTTCCGCACCCCCAGCTCGCTTCAGTCCACGCTGCGCGGCAATGACTTCAAGCTTTACGAACTGATCTGGAAGCGCACCGTCGCCTCACAGATGGCGGATGCCAAAGGCTCAACGGCATCCATCACCATCACCGCTGGGCAAGCGCCCGTCGCCGAATTCTCAGCCAGCGGAACCATCATCACCTTCCGCGGCTTCATGCAAGCCTACGAAGAAGGCCAAGACGAAGAACGCAACGCCGCCGCCGAACCCAAAGAAGCGAAACTGCCTCCCCTCAAGGAAGGCCAAAAGCTCACCCTGCTCGACATCGAAGCCAAAGGTCACGAGACCAGCCCGCCGCCGCGCTACACCGAAGCAAGCCTCGTCAAGAAGCTAGAAGAACTCGGCATTGGTCGCCCCTCAACCTACGCGTCAATCATCTCCACGATCATTGACCGCGGCTACATCACGCCGCGCGGCCAGGCACTCGTGCCCAACTGGATCGCCTTCTCCGTAGTGCGACTGCTCGAAGAATACTTCGGCGATCTCGTGCAATACGACTTCACCGCAGGCATGGAAGATGACCTCGACCGCATCGCCGGCGGAAGCCAGAACCGTGTCGAATGGCTCAAATCGTTCTACTTCGGCGACGACAAATACCGCGGCCTGCGCACCGTCATCGACAACCTCGGTGAAATCGACGCCAAAGAGATCAACTCCATGCGACTCTCGGATGACGTGACACTGCGCATCGGAAAGTACGGACCGTACCTAGAGACCCCCAGTGACGACCCCGAGAAACCTCGCCGCATCAACATCCCCGAAGCACTCGCGCCCGACGAACTCACCCTCGTCAAAGCACAAGAACTCATCGACGCCCCCATCGTGGGAGACCGAGTCATCGGCACCAACCCCGAAACGGGCAAAGAGATCGTCGCCAAAGACGGCCGTTTCGGCCCCTACGTGACTGAGCTCGAACCGGAAGCAGAGCCCGCTCCCGAGCCCGTCGAAGAGATCGACCCCAAGACGGGCGAAGTCAAAAAGGCCAAGAAGCCCAAGAAGGTTGCGGTCGTCAAGCCGCGTACAGCATCCATCTTCAAGACCATGGAACTCGACTCCATAGATCTGGACACCGCACTCAAGTTGCTCAGCCTTCCGCGAGTTGTCGGGCTCGACCCCGAAACTAACGTAGAAATTACCGCGCAAAACGGACGCTACGGCCCCTACCTCAAGAAGGGCGTCGAGACGCGATCGCTCACCAGCGAAGACCTCATCTTCGATATCGATGTCGCCGGCGCCGTAGAGCTGTATGCGCAACCTAAGTACGGCGGACGCGCAGCATCCAGCGCTCTCAAAGAGTTTGATGCCGACCCGGTAAGCGAAAAGCCCATCAAGATCAAAGATGGCCGCTTCGGGGCCTACGTGACCGACGGCACGACCAACGCCACCATCCCTCGCGGCGAAACTGTCGACGACGTTGACTTCGAGCGCGCAGTGCAACTGCTCGCCGACAAGCGGGCCAAGGGACCAGTCAAACGCAAGACAGCAGCCAAGAAGCCCGCAGCCAAGAAGCCGGCGGCGAAGAAAAAACCCGCTGCCAAAAAACCCGCTGCTAAAAAGCCCGCGGCGAAGAAACCGGCAGCCAAGAAACCTGCCGCCACAAAGCCCGCCACAAAGGCAGCAGCAGCGAAATCGGCTGCACCGTCGGTTGACGAAACCCAGTAGCGTGCCCGGACTTTTCATCACACTTGAGGGCGGCGACGGTGCGGGCAAGACCACCCAATCAAAGCTCCTCGTGGAATGGCTTGAAGATGCAGGACACACTGTTGTTGTGACCCGCGAACCCGGCGGCACCGACCTGGGTAGTGAGCTCCGCGAAATCGTGTTGCACCGCCGCGGCGACATGGATCCCCGCGCCGAAGCACTCATCTACGCGGCAGACCGTGCTCACCACATCGCAACAGTGGTGCGGCCAGCACTCGAACGTGGCGAGATTGTCGTTCAGGATCGCTACATCGACTCATCGGAGGCCTACCAGGGTGCCGGGCGAGTGCTCGGAGCAGACGAAGTGCGCGACCTCTCACTCTGGGCAACCCGAGGGCTGTTACCCGACGTCACGGTGCTGCTCGACCTTGACCCCGCCGACGGCCGCAAACGCCTCGACAGTGCACGCACCCGCTACGATCGGCTCGAAGCGGAGAAACAAGAGTTCCACACTCGAGTGCGCGACGCTTTCCTCGAACGGGCCGCGCAAGAGCCCGATCGAATCCTTGTGGTGGATGCCGCGCAAGACGTCACGGAGATCGCCACCGCGATCCGTGAGCGCATCCAGAATCACCTACCGCAGCCCGCTTAGACTGAACGCATGTCGTTGTGGGAGGGCCTAACCGGCCAAGCTGAGGCGATCGCCATTCTCGAGGCTGCCGCGTCATCGTCGGCATTGGGGAGCACCGACGAATCGTCGATGACCCACTCGTGGCTCATCACGGGTCCCCCCGGTTCTGGCCGTTCGAACATTGCCTACGCCTTTGCTGCAGCCCTGCTCGGCACTCGCGGTGACGAAACAGAAGAGTCCGTGTTCAAGCAGGTTATGGCTCGTACGCACCCAGATCTGGGTGTGCTCAGCACTGAACGCGTCATCATCTCAATCGACGAAGTGCGCAAGCTCGTTTCGTCGTCACAATTTTCTCCCTCTGTTGGCCACTACCGCGTCATGATCATCGAAGACGCTGACCGAATGGCCGAACGCACCTCGAACGTACTCCTCAAAGCGCTCGAAGAGCCGCCGCCCCGCACCGTCTGGATCCTGTGCGCCCCCAGCGAAGCAGACCTCATCCCCACCATCCGATCGCGCGTGCGTTGCGTGCGACTTCGCACCCCAGCGATCGCCGATGTTGCTCAACTCTTGCAAGACCGCGATGGTGTTGCCCCCGATATTGCCTTGCGTGCCGCGCGCGAAGCTCAAAGCCACATCGGCATGGCGCACCGCCTGGCCACCAATGCGGATGCCCGCGAACGACGCGAACGCACGCTCACCACAGTTTTGGAGATCCGCACCGTCGCTGACGCCGTAATCGCAGCCACGACTCTGCTTGATCTGTCGAAAGCGGATGCCACAGCCCTCACCGAAGAACGGGACGCCCAGGAACGCGAAGCTGCGCTGCGCTCGCTCGGGGTCGCCCCCGGCGGAACCATCCCGCCGGCGTTGCGGGCCCAGCTGAAAGCGATGGAAGAGGACCAAAAACGGCGCGCGACCCGGGGGCTGCGCGACGGGATCGACCGCATCATGGTTGATCTCCTCTCGTTGTACCGAGACATTTTGTTAACTCAGATTGGCGCTCCGGGAGAACTCATTAACCTCAGCATTCTCAACAACATCAATGCTGTCGCCGCCCGCACAACACCGGTCGCGACGCTGGCAATCATGGATGGCATTGCTGAAGCGCGCCGCCGCATCGAGAGCAACGTTGCTCCTGCGCTTGCGCTTGAAGCGATGCTCGTGAAAGTTGTTGTTTCGGGACGCGGCGTATGAGCCGCACCCGCCGCGCTGTCCGAGCCATCGCAGCCCGCATGCACCGCTCTGCCAGCCGCGCCGGCCGCACGCGCGGTCGTCTCTTCGGCGTGACCTCAGCCGCGCTTGCTGTCTCTCTGCTGCTTAGCGGTTGTGTTTCGTGGTTCATGCCGTCGGCATCCAGCATGACGTCGACGCCCACCGGTGAAGCGGTGGCTCCGGGGCTTGAGCGTTTCTACCAGCAGGTGTTGGAGTGGGCGAACTGTGGCGACGCTGTGCAGTGCTCCACGGCGATTGCACCGGTCGATTGGGAGAACCCCGATGGTGACACAATCGAGCTGGCGCTCGTTCGCCAGACTGCGCGCGGCAATGACCGCATCGGTTCGCTGCTGGTGAACCCGGGTGGTCCCGGTGGTTCCGGTTTCGATTTTGTCGCGGATAGCGTGGATTACGCCACGAGTGAGGCCCTGCAGTCACAGTTTGATGTGGTTGGTTTTGATCCTCGTGGGGTGAACCGTTCCACGCCGGTGTCGTGTTATTCCGATCCGGCGGAGCTCGACGAGTACATTTATGGGATTACACCGGGGGAGAAGGGTACCGACGAGTGGATTGCTGCCGCCACGGAAGTGTCCGCCCAGTTCGCTCAGCGATGCCTCGACGAAACGGGCCCATTTTTGGGCTTCGTTGACACTCCGAGCGCTGCACGCGACCTGGATATGCTTCGGGCTGCTCTGGGGGACACGACGCTGAACTACCTGGGTTACTCCTATGGAACGTTGCTGGGGCAGGTGTATGCGGAGTTGTTCCCGGAGAAGACGGGAAGGCTTGTGCTTGACGGTGCGGTCGACCCCGCGGCATCCGAATTTGAGGCGACGAAGGCTCAAGCCCAGGGGTTTGAGCGTGCGCTGAATGCGTTTTTGGTGGACTGTGCTGGCGCGAGCGATTGCCCTTTCACTGGATCGACCGAGCAGTCGCGCACCCTGATTCGCACGTTGTTGGATCGTCTCGATCAGAGCCCCCTCGGCAATGCTGATGGCCGCAAACTGGGCAGCGCGACGATGTTCACGGCGATCATCCTGCCCCTGTATAGCCAAGACAATTGGGCGTACCTGCGGCAACTTTTCACCACGGTGTTGCAGGGCGACGCAAGCATCGCATTCGATCTCGCTGACAGCTATAACGGCCGTGGGCCGGATGGTGCGTATCTTGAGAACCAGACTGAAGCGTTCATTGCGATCAATTGTTTGGATGCTCGACAGCCGGCGGACAACGACCGGATGCGTGAGCAGGCTGCCAAGCTTGCGGTCGCGGCTCCGATATTTGGTCCGCAGATGTCGTATGGCGAACCCGGTTGCGCTAACTGGCCGGTAGAGGCGAAGCGCGAGCGGGTGGCGATCGCGGCCCCGGGCGCTGCCGACATGCTGGTGATCGGCACGACGAATGACCCCGCGACTCCCTATGAGTGGGCTCAGAAGGTGGCCGACAATCTGGATAGCGGGCACCTCATCACGTATAACGGTGAGGGTCACACGGCGTACAACAAGTCGAATGCGTGCGTAAATACGGCGGTGGAAGACTTTCTGCTGAAGGGCGTGGTTCCGGGCGCTGACCCGAACTGTTAACCGCTAGGCTCGGGCCGTGAACTCCGTCCACTCCGCCCCCAGAACCCACGCGCGCAGACTCTATCTGGTGGTGCCTGCCCTCGCGCTGACCGTGCTGTTAAGCGGTTGCGTGAACATTCTGGGGTTGTTCGGCGATCGATCTGAACCGACCGGTGAATCGGTGTCAGCTGAGCTTGCCCCGTATTACGAGCAGGTGCTCACTTGGGTTGACTGTGGCGATGGTGCGCAGTGCGCTGAGGCGACTGCGCCAATGGATTGGGCGAACCCGACGCCGCAGACGGATATCACTCTTGCGTTGGCTCGTCATACGGCAACCGGCGAAAGCTTGGGGTCGCTGTTTGTGAATCCGGGTGGTCCGGGCGCTTCCGGGTATGACCTCGTGCATGACGATGTCGATTTTGCGGTGAGTGAGACTCTACGGGAGAACTATGACGTCATCGGGTGGGATCCTCGCGGTGTTGGCCGTTCGACGCCGGTGACGTGCCTCGACGATGAGGGCCTTGACGAGTTCATTTTCGGGATTCCGGATGCGCCGATCGGCAGCGATGCGTGGCTTGCGGAGAGCGAAGATGCTGCGATCGGGTTCGGTGAGGCGTGCTTCACGAACACTGGGCCTGTCTTGCAATTCATCGATACGCAGAGCACGGTCCACGATCTTGACATGTTGCGCGCGATTGTTGGCGACGAGAAGCTGCAGTACTTGGGCTATTCGTATGGCAGTGATATTGGTTCGTATTACATCGAGAACTTTCCCCAGAACGTGGGCCGCATTGTGCTCGATGGTGCGACGGACTCGTCGATTTCGGTGTTTGAGGTGGGCCGTGTGCAGACGGCGGGGTTCCAGCGCGCACTCGAAAACTACTTGGCGGCGTGCCCCACATTGTTCGATGACTGTCCGTTCACGGGCGGTGTGGATGACGCACTGACGACCATCCGCGAACTTTATGATCGCTATGACGCGACCCCGGTGGCTGCCCCCGATGGCCGCATGATGGATGCCGGTGTCATCGATATTGCGATGAGTACGGCCCTCTATTCTCAGGAGTCGTGGCAGTTTCTCAATGACCTCTTCTCGGAGGCTGCTGTCGACGAGACGGAGACCGCGTTCTTCCTGGCTGATTTCTACTACAGTCGCGACGTTGATGGAACCTACACTGACAACTCGCTAGAGGCATTTATCGCGATCTATTGTGTCGACTATCCGGTAGAAGCTGACCCGGCTGTGTTGGTGAAGCAGCAGGAGCTCATGCGTGAGGCGTCACCGACGACCTACCGAGACTTCCCTCCGACCGGTGACCTCACGTGCGTGAATTGGCCGTACCAGTACATCGGGCCCGGCATTACTGAACTAACCGGTGAGGGTGCTCCCCCTGTGTTGATCGTCTCGACCACTGGCGACCCGGCGACCCCCTACGAGTGGGGTGTTGCGTTGAGCAAGCAGCTGCAGAGCGCGCAACTCATCACCTACAACGGCGAAGGTCACACCGCTTATAACGGTGGAGTGACCTGTGTAGATGATGCTGTCGACAACTATTTTGTCAGCGGAACGGTGCCGGATGCCGACCCCAACTGTGGTGCCTAGACTCACGTTCGCGGCGGGGGTGAGCGAACCCGAAAACTTCGGCTAAGCTTTCTTGCTGTGCCTCATGCAAATGTGGCCGGCCGCCTTAGCTCAGTCGGTAGAGCATCTCACTCGTAATGAGAAGGTCGTCAGTTCGATTCTGACAGGCGGCTCCATTCAGCGGCAAACTCCCATGCCAGTCTCTTAAACTGAGATCATGAAGTACCGCAACGAGCCGATCTACACCGCAGCGATCGGTGCCGGTCGCGCCATGTTCGGTGCCCTACGGGTGCGCCGTACCATCATCGGGGCCGAGCACTTACCCAACGAGGGTGGGGCCGTGATCGCCATGACCCACTTTGGGTACCTAGAATTTGCCCTTGTCGAGTGGGCGACGTGGCTCCACAACCGCCGCCGCATCCGTTTCATGGCGAAGAAGAGCGTGTTCCAGAAGCGAGTGGTCGGTTCGTTCATGCGCAATATGAAGCACATCCCTGTCGATATGAAGGCGGGAGCCAGCGCCTACGCTGCCGCCGTCACGGCCCTGAAGTCGGGTGAGCTGATTGGGGTATTTCCCGAAGCCGGGGTGAGCGCGTCGTTCACCATTCGCGACTTCAAGACCGGTGCTGTGCGCTTGGCGGCAGAAGCCGGAGTGCCACTCATTCCGCTGGCCTTGTGGGGCGGGCAACGCCTCATGACCAAGAACCGCAAAATCTCGTTGCGTGAGCGCGTTGGCGTGCCCATCATGATGGTCGTCGGCGAGCCAATCACGGTGACGGCGGCGGATGACGCGACGGCAGCCACGGCGCGACTGAAGGCGGCCATGGAAAGTCTTCTTGAGAAAGCGCAACAGGCTTACCCGCTCAAGGGCGCTGGCCAGTGGTGGCAGCCGCGTCACCTCGGGGGCACGGCCCCGACCCCAGAGGAGGCGGCCGCAGCCGACGCTGAGCGTGAGTTGCGGCGGGCGCAGGTGCCTCGCAAGGGGCGGGTAGAAGCCCAGTGAGCTTGCCGCTGACGGGCCGTGAAGCAACAATGAAGCCATGGTCACTACTTCGGCAACCGGGCAGACGATCGGCCTCACGCAGGATCAAATGGATGAGCTCGTTGACGAACTCGGACTCACGACAGTGCCTCCCTTTAACGAAGGGAAGACGGTCATCCGGTTGGGTGGTAGGCGTTCCCTAACGGGGCAGCCAAGGGCTCCGTTCCCTCGCTGAAACCTTGTGCACTCGCGGATCTCGGTCTCGAAACGCTCATGCCCATCGACCAGGGCGGCGTGAGTATGAGCCTGCGCTTCCCAGCTGGGCGCGGCGAAGCCCTGGTAAGAGACGTGGCGCATGAACTGGAGAGCAAGATCATCGAGTACGAACCCTGACTCTTCTTGAGGGTTGCACGCCCGAACGGGGGTCGTTGACGCGGTAGGCGGCACCCGTCCGGTCTGCTTAGGATTGAGTTAACCAATGACACGCGACCGCGGCTCGACTCCACAGAGAGGGCCGCGTTCTCTCTCACCGAAATGGCATAACCGGCGTGAGCCGGCGACGCAAAGCCACGGGACCCCATAAGGGTCAGCCGGGCTGCCGAACTGAAGAGCAGTACTTTTTATGCGCAAAAAACTCCTCCATCGAGCTGCAACCGATCCCGGCCCCCCGGCCTCGATCGAAGCCTCCGAGAATACCAAGACGCAGACCCCCGACGCGGTTAACTCAACCAGGGGTGCCGTGCGGAGATGGGTATCCGCGTCAGTTATGCGCGCAGGTGTGGCAGCAGGGGAGAGGCGCACCCAGGACCTTCCGCGACCCTCCGACCACCCGAGCGGGCACGCCCGAGGCGTGAACAGCCAACGCCTTCTCGTGGTGGGGTCTGGACCGGCGGTTGGTTGGGGAGTCACCAGCCATGAGCTGGGCCTGCCCGGTGCCCTCGCACGAGCGCTGTCGGATCTCACCGGTTTCGGCTGCACGGTGGATGTCATTGCGGACCCAAGCCTGACCCCGGCGGGCGTTGTTGCCGCAGTGGAATCTGTTTCCGGTGATCGCTATGATGCCGTTGTCGTCACGGTCGGAGTGAACGACGCCCTGTCCCTTACCCCTCCCGCTGAGTGGGGTATGCGGTTGCGCGAAATGGTGGCGGGCCTCAAAACTAATTTTCCAGCGGAATCGCCTCTCTTCATAGTGGGCATCCCCCCGATCCATTCCATCCCCCTCTTCAGCGCCAGAGTCAGTGCCGCGGCCGATACTCACGCCCGCCGGCTCAATCAAGTGACTCTGAATCTGACTTCTCTTGAGCCCCGAACCGTGTACCTGCCCCTGCTGGCTGCTTCGGCGCACGATTATTCGGTGAAGAATAGCCGACACCGTACGGCACACGAATATACGCGGTGGGCGTCACAGCTGGCCCATCAGATGGTGCCCCACCTTGTCGGTGGCCCACGTGATGCGCGCGAAAATGGCGCACCGGCACCGGGGGATGAGGAGAAGCGTCAGCACGCTGTCGACCACCTCTATCGCGCTGCTCTGCACAAGGACCTCGGCCTAATCCTTGACAGGATTACATCCATGGCCAACAGGGCTTTTCACACGCAGACGGCGCTTCTCACCGTCCTCGGCCCTGACTTTCAATGGAATCTCGCCCATTCCGGTCCGAATTTGGGGGAAGTGCCCCGCCACCTCTCTTTGTGCGACACCACGATCCAATTTGGGGACGTCCTCGTCATCCCTGACACGCTCGCGGACGCACGGTTTCGCGACAACCCGCTGGTCACGGCAGGCCCACGCATCCGCTTCTACGCAGGATTCCCCATAGAATCACCCTCAGGTGAACGGATCGGCGCTCTCTGTGTCATAGACACTCAACCCCGTCGCCGACGCGGCGATATAAATGAGCCCCTAATTCGGGAACTGGCCCTCATGGCGCAGCGCGAACTGTGGCAGCACCTCGGTGACGACGGATCAGCTCCTGCCTAGCTGGGCCTAGGCGCCAATCCGCAAAACCGGGCCACGCCCCTGTCCCCCAAAGAGCGGATAGACCCGTCACCCAGACCCCCCTTTAACGGGTATTTCCGCATGTTTCCGGGCTTTTTCTCTTGCGCACCTGTGACTTCACACCTAGTTTTGGGCTTAGGACGCAGGGGGAACCGCGTCCGATCATTCGTCTGGGGGGCGATTTTTCATGGGGAGAGTTCCGTTCTTAACGGCGGCATTTACCGTCGTACTGGTGGGGGTAGTTCCTTTCGTCGGGGGAGGCGGACCGGGTCTCACTGACATCGCCACCGCAAACTCGGTGGCACGTTCACCGCTGTTCGCATCCACGGCTACAGGCCCGATCGAACAATCAACGACGGCTGTCGCAATCGCGAGTGTTGAACGAATCACCGAAGTATCACTCGCCGCAGAACTCGCGGCACAAGCCAAGGCACTCACGATCGACTCCGAGCACCTCGCGCAGAAGGCGGTGCCGAAGCCGAAGCCCATCGTTGTTGCGCCCGTTGGCGGTGGCAGTGCATCCGTCGCGCAGATTCGTGCGGCCTACGCAGCAGCCGGCCAGTCCTGCCCGGGCAACGTCGGTGGTGGTGTCTCTGGTGCACCCAGTCGCAGCTCAGCGCAGGGAGTACCCGGAACCACATCGGGCGACCTCTCCTCTTTCGCCTACGCGTACAACTCGATCCGCGTTTCCAACTGTTTGCAGCCAATTCCGCTGTCGAACTTCCGGTATGACTCGTGCATGGAAGATCGCCTGTTCTGGATGGCCGAATCACCCAGTTCAAACCCTCTAGACGGTTGGGGTCACAACGGCACAGCGCGCTCTGACGGCGTTCCGGCGTGGGGTTGCGATGGCAACCTTGCCGGTGGCTCCGGCAACAGCGGTGCGACCGTTGCGTCTAAATGGTGGGAATCGGGAGCGCATCGCGCATCCCTATACCGCCCGGGTGCCAGTATCGGCGGGGCGTGCATCGCCTTCGCCATGACCCATGGAGGTATCGACGAACCGTACGGCTTCACCCGTGCAGCAGCGCGGTGGACTTGGTGCTAGGCCACACATGCAGGCGCTGATCTCGGGCATCCGGGTACTATAACCGGGTGACCGAATCAGCTGACAGTGAGCCGAACGCACCGGGCGGAATACGAGCGCTGGTAGCCAAACACCCCACCGCAGTCGCGGTGGTAGTTGCGGCTGTCGTGTTTGTACTGCTGGCAGTAGCCGCAGTTTTCGCCGGAATTTCGGTTGGCTCCGCTAACTCGGCAGATGATGTCACCCCAGACGAAGTCACTGCTGAGCGGCGGAGCCAACCGGATGCTACCCCCGCCGCCGTGTCTGTGCGCACGTGTTCGGTAGAAAATCTTGCCTCCGTCGCAGCGTTCCCCTCTTTGGTTGGTGTAGTGACGGATGTCGCTACAGGCGACGTGCTGTGGAACCGTTCAGCAGATCAACCGGCAAGCCCCGCCCACATCGTTACCGCGCTCACCGGTGCTGCCGCGCTTCAAGCTCTCGGCCCAGACACACGCATCAGCACAAAAGTGATTGACGGTTCAACGCCCGGATCGATCGTGCTTGTCGGCGGTGGCGATCCGACGCTCGCAACCACAAACGCTTCGTTCTACCGTGATTCCCCACAGATATCGAGCCTCGCTTCGCAGGCGATGACACGCTATGAAGAACTCCATCCCGGTGTTCCCATCACCCAGATTGTGTTGGACTCCACACTCTGGAGCACCAGCGATGCCTGGGATTCGAACTGGCCCGAGCGCGAACGCACCGGTGGCTATCATTCCTCGGTGACCGCCCTCATGATCAATGGCGACCGTGCCGACCCGACTATCGCGATCAGTCCGCGTGGCACCGACCCTGTGCAGTCTGCGGGAGAAGCATTCGCGCAGGCTGCCGGCCTGCCCGCTGTCAGCTTCTCCCTCGGTGCAGCAGTCGGCAGCACAGTATTGGCCGAGGTGAAGTCGCAACCGGTGAGCATCCTCGTGGAACAGATGCTGGTCAGTGGTGACGACTCGCTTGCCGAATCTTTGGCGCGCCTTGTCTCCAAGAAGTTTGGTCTCAACGGTTCAGCGGCTTCTCTGAGTCAAGCAATTCCTAGTGCGCTGACGGATGCAGGGCTCACGGAGGGCGGAACAATCACCATCACCGACGGGTCGGGCCTCAGCCCCAAGAACCAGGTTCCGCCGCTGTTCGTTGCACAGTTCATGTCTGAGGGTGCCTCAGGCGCCGGCGCGATCGCCGCTGCCGTTGCGATGCTTCCGATCGGGGGCGAGAGTGGCGACCTCTACAACCGCTTCGAGGGTGATGCTGCTGTGGCATCCGGGCAGCTTGCGGCAAAATCGGGGTGGACCAATCAAGAACACTCCCTCGGAGGAGTCGTGAATACCCAAGATGGTACTGAACTTGCTTTCGCTTTTTACGCAATTGGTGAAGGAATTTCGCAGGATGCGCGCACCGCGATCGACAACCTTGTGGCCGGTGTCTTTGCGTGTGGCAATAATCTCAGCAACTACTAGACAGACCGCTCTACACTTGGGTCGTGGTTGCTGCACTGTTCATCATCGACGTTCAAAATGACTTCACTGAGGGTGGCGCTCTCGGTGTTGCAGGTGGTGCTGCCGTCGCAGCGAATATCACCAACTTTCTGTGGGCAAATGCGGACCACTACTGCGTGATCATTGCCTCCCGCGACTGGCACGATGCTCACAACGACAACGGTGGCCACTTTGCGACGGACGCCGAACCCAACTTTGTTGATACGTGGCCCGTTCACTGTGTGGCCGACACCTATGGCGCGGAATATCATGCGGCGCTCAACACTCAGCAGATCGGCACCCATGTGCTCAAGGGCCAGGGGGTTCCCGCGTATTCGATCTTTGACGGAATCACCGATGACGGGGAAGCTGTGCCTGCGCTGCTTGATCGTCTCGAAATCGAACGCATCGACATTGCGGGTCTTGCCACCGACTACTGCGTGCTGGCATCTGCAATGGATGCGGTTGCCACCGGCAGAACCGTGACGGTACTCACCGATCTGATTGCCGGCGTCGCACCCGAGTCGAGTGCAGCCGCGCTCGAAACGATGACAAAGGCCGGCATCACGCTTGTGCCCGGCGATGAGTGAGGTTGACGAGCTGAGGCTCCCCGGCTTCATCGCCGAATCTGAGGTGCTGCCCCCGAGCAAAAATTTGGGCCTGCGTCTGCTTGCCCTGCTCATTGGTTTAGGGCTGTTGGTCGGCGTTTCTGTGGCTGGTGGTGCTGCACTACTCACCATGATTTGGCCCGATCGGGCGGGCATGTGTGACGCATCGGCGGGGCCCTGTAACGACCTCACGGTTGAGCAAATCGCCCAGTTCTCCGCGATCGACTTGCCGGCGTCTGCCACGATCGATGACGCCCAATACGCCCAGGTTGAGAGCAGCGGGTTGCTCTTTGCCACGGTTGTGCTTGCCGACGGTGATACGGACCCTCTCCGCAGCGTCGACTATCGAGTGTCACCGTCACTGCCGTGGGCCTCCGAGGTTGATGCGCTCATGCTCGACAATCTGGTGCTGTATGAGGGCGTCGAATCGGTTACCGGTCCCGGCTTCGAAGCAGCCAGTGGGCAACGCGCCGACGGCCGCACCGTGATTCTCATCCGCGTCTCGCGAGCAATCTAGCGTGCCCGTCATCCCTGTCGCTGAGCTCAGCGATCCGCGTCTCGCCGACTATTCCCACCAGACCGATGTCGCCCTGCGTAAAGCGCAAGGCACCGAACATGGGCTCTACCTTGCCGAGTCTGCGCTCGTGCTCCGGCGGGCACTGCGCTCCGGTCACCGTGTGCGTTCGGTTGTGGCTCTCGACACCTCCGTCGACGAGATTGTCGAACTCGTGGGCGACGACGTGCCTATCTTCACCGGCGATGGTGCGTTGCTGGCCAAACTGACCGGCTACGAGCTGCACCGTGGTGTGATCGCGTCGATGCATCGGCCGCCGCTGCCCACCCCTGAAACTCTGATTGCGGATGCTCGCCGCATCGTCATTCTGGAGAACGTTGTTGACCCCACCAATGTTGGTGCCATCTTTCGGTCGGTCGCCGGCATCGGGGCGGATGCGGTGCTCGTCACCGAGCAGTGCTCTGACCCGTTTTACCGCCGCGCGATCCGTGTCTCGATGGGAACCGTGCTGCAGGTGCCGTGGACCCGCATCGGCAACTGGACCGACACTCGCGCGCTGCTCACGGCATCCGGATTTCAGATTGCCGCACTTGCTCTCGAAGACGGTGCGGTGTCACTGCGCGACTATGCAGCTGATGCTCCCGAGCGAGTTGCGCTAGTGCTCGGCACCGAAGGCCACGGCCTCACTCGCGAGGCAATCGAGGCTGCGGACACGATCGTGCAGATCCCGATGCGCCACGGCATCGACTCGCTCAACGTTGCCGCGACAGCGGCGGTCGCGATGTTCGCGCTCGCGGTCGACTAGCGGCCGGTGGTAAACGAGCAGCTGCCGCCTAAACCAGCAGCTGGTGCTTGGCGAGCTCTTTATAGAGCGGGGTCGACTTCACGAGTTCGGAGTGCGTTCCAACGCCCACTACCGCTCCCTTGTCGAGTACGACGATCTGGTCAGAGTCGACAACGGTCGAGAGACGGTGCGCGATCACAATGAGGGTGCGGTTTTCGGCCACAGCGTCGATGGCTTCGCGGAGCATTTGCTCGTTGAGTCCGTCCAAGCTGGAGGTCGATTCATCGAGAAGCAGAATGGGGGGAGCGGCGAGCAGCGTGCGCGCGATGGCGAGACGTTGACGCTCACCACCCGACAGCATCACTCCGTCTTCGCCGACGGCGGCATCCAAACCATCACGGTTGCGTTCGAGCACTGCGGTGAGGTTGACGGCGGCGAGCACGTTCACGCACTCCTCGTCGGTGGCATCCGGGGCGCCGATGAGGAGGTTCTGGCGGAGGGTCCCAGCCAGCACGGGCGCGTCTTGTTCGACGTAGCCGATCTGCGCGCGCAACTCTTCACGATTGAGGCCGCGAAGGTCATCACCTCCCAATCGCACAACTCCACCGGTGGGGTCGTAGAAGCGCTCGATGAGAGCCAAGATGGTGCTCTTGCCGGCGCCCGAGGGGCCAACGATGGCGGTGCGTTCGCCGCGAGCCACCGAGAAGCTGACGCCGCGCAGAACGGTGAGGTCGATTTCTTCGGCGGCCGCTTCAGCACCACCATGTTTGAGTTCGGCGAGCTCTGATTCCACTTTCACGAGCACTGAATCGCGGGGGTAGGAGAACTCGACCCGGTCGAAGCTGATCGCGGCATCCGTCTCGATACTCGCAACGGCAACCACGTCGGCATCTGATTCGAGCTCGCTCGGCAGTTTGATGATCTCCTGAATGCGACCGAGAGCACCCAGCGCCTGGTTCACGGCGGTGACCGCACCGAAGGCTTGGCCGAGCGGCATGATCATGAGGAACAGGAACAGGATGAACGCCACCAGGTTCGCGACGGTGATTGCACCGCTGGCAACACGGAATCCACCAACACCAAGCACTACCAGAAACGACACCTGCAACGCGATTCCAGCAATCGGAACAACGAGCGCAGAAATCTTGGCAACGCTGATGCCCATCTCCCAGGCGCCAACGGCATCCTTTTCCACAGCGTTAATCTCACGCTCGGTGGCGTTGGATGCTCGTACCGTGCGCACAGCAGAGATTGCGCGTTCCACGGCCGCAGCCAGGTCCCCGACCTTGCGCTGAGCTTTCTGGCTCGCCACCCGGATGCGGCGCGACAGAGTCGTCACCGTCACTACCGCAATGGCGATTACCAGCACGGTGAGGCCGAGCAGCACGGGGTCAATGATGAGCATCGCGATAAGCGCACCGATGAAAGTGACCGAGCCACCGATTGCTTCGACAAGGCCCTGGGTGAGCACGGCACGCAGCAGCGTGGTGTCACTGCCCACGCGGGAGACAAGGTCACCGGTGCGGCGACGGTCGAACTCTGAGATCGGAAGGTTGAGCATCCGGCTCACTAAACGGCGACGACTGGAGAGCACGACGCCCTCACCGGTGCGCTGCAGCAGATAGTGCTGAAAACCACTGATAAGACCGGAGGCCACAACGAGACCAACCAGCAGCCACACCAGTGTGCCGAGCGATTCATTGGCCTCCACAATCGTGATGACCTGACTGACCAGTAGCGGCTGCGCGAGCGACGCGCCAGCACCGAGCAGGCTCAGGATGATCACGATCACGAGAACCTTGCGGTGCTCAAAGAGGTAGGGCAGCAGTTCGCTGAACCGGGCGCGGGGGCCGTCGTCCGGGTTGTCGCGTGAAGCGGAGCGGCCGCGGCGGGGCGTTGACGTGTGTGAAGTCGAACTCATGAGGTTTCTTGATCCCAAAAGGAAATAGCGCAAAGGTGCCGCACGCATTCGGCGACATCGGCATCAGCAATCAGCCTCTAAAACACTATGCCTTCTGGCTGGGTGCTGCGTACAACATCCGGTGTATCTGCGGGGGCGTTGGCTACACAGTGAGTTAGGGAGCGAGTGCCCCGAGAAGTGCAAACACCGCACCCAGAATGGCGAGCACAAACACGGCGAGTGCCCACAGAAATAGGGGCGCAGCGCTGGTGAGCCGAATGCGATCAGTGGATGCCCGAACCAGCGTCAGATGCACGGTGCGGTATCGACGGTGCCCCACCCAGAACAGCACCGCGGTCATCACGAGACCAGCCGCCGCCACGGCATAGCTGCCGACGCTGACGGTGTTGAGCAGGAGGCGGGCGGAGACGAGCGCGGCGATCGCGAAGGAGAGCACGGTGCGCTGCCAGGCGAGGGCGGTGCGTTCCGCCTGCAGCCCGGCATCAAAGGGGCGATCAAAGGCGCGTGTCACTGGAGCAGCAGGCCAATCGCCAGCAGCAGACCGGCAACAACGACGCCGCCACCGATGGGGCCAGCAAGGTTAGGGGAGGGAAGCGGGCGACCCAGACGAAGCGATTGTTCGGCCTTCGCCCAGCCGAACCACGCTTGGAGAGGCGCGAGGACGCCCAGCAGAATCAGCAGCAGGGATGCGCCGAGTCGGAATCCCGGAGCAATCGGTAACACGAATGCCTCCAGTGCGACCCCGGCGGCGATCAGCGCGAGGGCGGTGCGTATCCACGCCAAAAAAGTGCGCTCATTCGCCAAGCTGAAGCGGGCATCCGGCTCGCTGCCGACACCATAGACGCGGCGCGGAAAGCGACGAGGTGCGGGTGGTTCGGGTGCATTCACGAGCGCGCCTTCATGCCCCGATCCTGTTCTCCACGAATCTGCCGCAACAGCACCGCGGTCGCGATAGCCGCGTTAGCGGCTTCTTCACCCTTGTCTTCTTTTGAGCCCTCAAGCCCGGCGCGGTCGAGACCCTGCTGCTCGTCGTCAAGCGTGAGCACACCGAAACCCACCGGTTTGCCGGTGAGGATTGATACTTGCGTGAGGCCGCTGGTGGCGGCATCCGAGACGTATTCAAAGTGGGGTGTTCCGCCACGGATGATTACGCCAAGCGCAACCACGGCATCCGCCCCAGCATCGAGCGCTGCCTTGCTCGCGACGGGCAACTCGAAACTTCCGGGCACGCGAATCTCGGTCACGGTGGCGTTGGCCGCAGCAAGCGCCCGGTGCGCACCAGCGAGGAGACCATTGGTGATTTCCTCATGCCAGTGACCGGCAACGATAGTGACCTTCAGGCCGGTGGCATCAGTAGTAATTTCGGGGGAACCTGCGCCACTCATAGTGCGCCTCTCTGTGTGCTCAGGCGTGCCTCAGTGAGCACAGCCGTGGACGGAAGAGCGTGGCCCATACGGTCACGCTTAGTTTCGAGGTAACCCTCATTGTTTGCGCCTATGCCAACAACTAAGGGGACGAGGTCGGCGACGAGCACCCCCCGCTCCTCAAGCTGACGCTTCTTCTCCGGGTTGTTGCTGAGCAACCGTACCGACGAAATGCCCAGATCTTTGAGGATGCCAACAGCGGCACCATAGTCGCGAGAATCGACAGGCAAGCCCAAGGCCAGATTCGCATCGAGGGTGTCAAGCCCATCTTCCTGCAGGCGATACGCCCGCAGCTTGTTAACGAGCCCGATGCCGCGACCCTCATGGCCACGTAGATAAATAACGGCACCACCGTCACGCTGCACAGTCTCGAGCGCAGCATCGAGTTGGGGGCCACACTCACACTTGAGGGAGCCAAATGCTTCGCCCGTTAGGCACTCCGAATGCACACGCACGAGGGTGGGTTCATCACCGATGCGATCGAGTGTTCCCGGAGAAATGAGGGCAACATGGTCGGCACCGGTGGAGTTGTCACGGTACGCGCGCACCGTAAATGACCCATGCGTAGTGGGGATTGTGGTCTCAACCTCGAATGACACCCGAGCCATCTCCGGGACAGGCTCCATCGGTACAGCAATGGTGTCGCACCGGTACTCATCGAGCCAGTGCATCAGGTCAACAATGGTAATCACGAGCACGCCCTCGCGCGCGCCGAACTTGATCAGGTCGGGCAGACGCATCATCTCACCAGAGTCGTGCACGATCTCCGAAATTGCGGCGACCGGGCGCAGTCCCGCGAGTTTCATGAGATCGACGGATGCCTCGGTGTGGCCGTCACGCTCACGAACACCGCCATCGACCGCACGAAGCGGCAGGATGTGGCCTGGACGGTGGAGGCTTGCCGGCATCGACAGCGGGTCGGCGAGCACCCGCAGGGTGTGGGCGCGATCGGCGGCACTGATGCCGGTGCTGAGGCGTGCCGCGGCATCCACCGACACTGTGTAGGCCGTGCCCCGGGGGTCCTCATTGATGCTCACCATCGGGGGGAGAGCCAAAGCATCGGCGATCTCGTTGGTCATGGGAGCGCAAATGAACCCGGAGGAGTGGCGCACCATCCACGCAATCCACTCCTGGCTGGCGAGTTCGGCCGAGATGATGACATCGCCCTCGTTCTCGCGACCCTCATCATCGGCGACGATAACGGGGCGACCCGCGCGCAACTCTTCGATGGCTTCCGGGATAGTGGCCAGACTCATGACTCGGTCCTTTCATGACGTACAGTTGCGTCGGTGAACTCAGCCATCCGGGCCACATGGCGCGCCAGAATGTCTGTCTCGATATTGACGGAGTCGCCCACAGTGAGCGCCCCCAACGTTGTTGCGGTGAGGGTCTCCGGGATCAGCGAAACCTCAAACCAGTCGCGGCCCACAGCACTCACCGTGAGCGAAACACCGTGCACGGCAATCGACCCCTTGCGTGCAACCAGCGGGGCCAGCTCCTCGGTCAGGCTGAAACGCAGAACGCGCCAGCTGCCCTCATCCTCGATGCTCAGCACGGTGCTCGTGCCATCGATGTGACCCTGCACGATGTGACCACCCAGGCGATCACCGACCTGCATGGCGCGCTCGATATTGACGTGATCGCCGGCGGCAACAGTGCCGAGGGTGCTCATATCGATCGTGATACCCATCACGTCGGCCGTAAACCAGTCCGGGCCCTGATCGACAACGGTGAGGCACACACCGCTCACGCTGATTGAGTCGCCATGGCCGGCATCCAGCACCGCGCCGCGCGCGCGAACGGTGAGTCGGGCGCCGTCTGCGGTCTCAGCAAAATCGACAACCTCGCCGAGCTCTTCAATAATTCCGGTAAACACGGTTACTCTCCTGTCGCTGTCGCTGTCGCTGTCGCTGTCGCCGAGCGGGCGACCATCGTTTCGGTCGCCGGCCGGGCGACAATCAGCACATCGTTGCCCAGGGGGCGAAGTTCGGTGATGCTGAGCTCTTTCGCGTCAGCAATGGTGGCAACCCCGAGTTCGCCGAGCGCGACCTTGGGGCCGCCCAGCAGTTTTGGGGCCAAGTAGATGAGCAGTTCATCCGCAAGACCGGCAGCAATGAACGCACTGGCAATGGTGGGGCCACCTTCAATAAAGATGCGCCGGATGCCTGCCTCAAACAGCTCAGTGAGTGTGGCGTTTAGGTCGCTACCGTCGAACTGCTGAAGTGCGTGGGGGTGCTCGCGAAGTCGCGCACCCGCCGGAATCTCGCGCCGCCCCAGCACCACCGGCTGCGGTTGCCACTTGAGCAATTCGCCGGCGTCTCCCCGCGCGGTCAGGCTCGGGTCATCGGCGAGCACAGTGCCCGTGCCCACGACGATCGCATCGGCACGGGCGCGCTGCTCATGCACATGCTGACGGGCAGCAGTGCCCGTAATCCACTGGCTGGTGCCATCGGCCGCCGCAGCGCGACCGTCAAGACTCGACGCCCACTTCACCGTGACGTGGGGGCGCTGTAGCCGCGCTGCCGTGAGCCAGCTGTGCAAAAACTCTTCTGCCTCCGCCGCAACAACACCACCAATGACCTCGACACCGGCATCGCGCAACCGTTGGCTGCCGCCGCCCGAAGTCTTGCCCGGGTCAGACACCGCGTACACAACCCGGGTCACACCCGCAGCGATCAGCGCCTCAGAACAGGGGCCGGTGTGGCCCTGGTGATTACAGGGTTCAAGCGTAACGACGGCAGTAAGACCCGCAGCATTGCCTCCGAGTTTCGAGAGAGCATCCACTTCGGCATGAGGAGTGCCAGTACCGTGATGCCACCCTTCCGCCACAATGGTGCCGGCGTCATCCGTGAGCACGCAACCGACCTGCGGGTTGCCGCCGGTGATGGGGCCGTGACTGGCAAGAGACAGCGCGTGAAGCATCAGCTTCTCGTACTGTGCCTGCTGTGCTGGTGTCGTCATCCGGCTCTCGTCTCGTGGGACGGCTCCGGGAAATGGGTTCGAAAAACCCGCTCCACAATTTCGGCACGCGAAACCTGTGAAGCTGTGCTTCCTCTCATCCGGACTGAGAAGCCTTGCGACTTCATTACCGTCGGTCCCGGAATTTCACCAGGTCAACCGTCCCGAAGCTTTCACTTCGTCGCGGGTCGCGGACTATCACCGCCGGTTCGGAATTTCACCGACCCCGGAGCACGTTTTACTTTACTTAGTGTACTCAACGCGGTCGCGCGCCAAGTATTCCCGCCCAAACTCCCAGTTTGTTGCGGTTTTTGACGCGGCGTCAGTCGAGAATTGCCTCAAGTTCATCAAGCGACTGGATGACGGTCACGCCAGCACCGCGAGCTTCGTCGAGTTGGGCGGTGGTTGCGCTGCGCTCGCGGTCGAGCCACACCCCGGTGAGGCCAGCGTTTGCGGCGCCCAGCGCATCCGTCGTTAAGCGGTCGCCGACGTAGATTGCGTCTGCTGGGTCGACGCCAAAGAGTTCGCAGGCGTGGTGAAAGATTCGGGGATCGGGTTTGGTGTGACCGAATGCGCCGCTAGCGACCACATGGTTGACGCGGTCGGCGAGGTCGACGGCGGTGATCTTGGCGGTCTGAAATTCGGGTTCGCCATTCGTGATGATCCCGATGCGAACAGCGGGGGACCGAGCATGCAGTGTGTCAAGGCACGCGAGGGCATCGTCGTGGAGGCGCCAGGCTGCGCGGTAGCTCTCGAAATAGGTGTCAAACCAGCGAGTGGCTTCGGTATCTGTGAGAGTCACGCCGTAGGGTTCAACAAAACCTCGGGCACGGGCTTGTCGTTGCCCTTCGAAGTTCACTTCTCCGCTGAGGTAGCGGTGGTAGTGAAACTCCTCAAGTGCGGTCCAGCGCACGCTTTCGGTGAAATCGGTGGGGCCGTCAGCGAAGGCAGAGCCGAGCACGCGACGGTAGTTGCGAATCCCTGAGTCGACTGCTGCACGATGTGCGAGGAGGGTATCGTCGAGGTCAAACAGTGCAACGGTGATGCTCATGCGGCCCTCTCGGAGGGGGCTAGATGGGCCACGGCTCACCAGATTCGGCCTCATAGCTGGGGTTCTCGCCGGGCGCGGTGAGGGTCGCCCACCAGGCAGGCGGATGAGTACCACCGCGGTACTCGCTCGACGAGGGTTCGACGCCGGTGTAGACGAAGCCGAGGCTTTTGGCGATGGCGGCGGACGCCTCATTACCGACGAGTGCTTCCCAGCGCACTTCGGGGCGGCCAGTGGAGAAGACCCAGCGCGTGACCTCAGCAGCGGCCTCTTTCATGAAGCCTTTGCCGCGGAAGGGTGCACCCATCCAGTAGCCGATGGTGTCGTTGTAGACGCGAAAGCCGATCACGCCGAGCAGCTCGGTCGTGCCGGTTTTGCGGATCGCCCACGTATATTCGTCATCGTCGTCCCACCACTGCGGCACCAGATTGTTGATGAAGAACTCGGCATCTGACTTTGCGTATGGCCACGGGATCGTCAGCGTGTGCTCAAAAATGGGGTCCTGACAGTGGGCGGTCATCAGCTCAATGTCGGCGGCGGTGAGGGCGTCGAGAGTGAGTCGTTCGCTGGTGAGAGTAAAAATCTGCATCAGCGCACCCGCGGCAGGAAGCCGATTCGGTCGTAGGCGCGAGCGAGAGTGGCTTCGGCCATCTCACTGGCGCGTTCAGCGTTCTTGCTCAGCATGCGGTCGAGTTCAGCGGGGTCATCGAGCAGTTCGAGCGTACGGGCGCGCACGGGGGCGAACTCTTCGGTCACAACCTCGGCTACCTCTTTTTTGAGGTCTCCGTATCCTTTGCCCTCGAATTGCGCTTCAAGGTCGGCAATGGATGTCCCGCTGAACGTGGAGTGCAGCGTGAGCAGATTCGAGATGCCCGGCTTTGCTGCCGTATCGAAACGAATCTCGCGGTCGGCATCCGTTACAGCAGATTTGATTTTCTTTGCCGTCTTAGAGGGTTCGTCGAGCAACCACAGCACTCCCGCATCCGTCGCCGCCGACTTGCTCATCTTCGATTCGGGGTTCTGCAGGTCGTAAATTTTGGCGGTGGCCTTCTGAATTTGGGGTTCGGGAATCACGAAAGTGTCACCGAAGCGGGAGTTGAAACGGGCGGCAAGGTCGCGCGTGAGCTCGATGTGCTGACGCTGATCTTCACCGACCGGCACAACCGCGGTGTCATAGAGCAGGATGTCGGCAGCCATCAGCACGGGATAAGTGAAGAGGCCAACAGAGGCGGCGTCGTTGCCCTGCTTGGCAGACTTGTCTTTGAACTGGGTCATGCGCGATGCCTCACCGAACCCGGTGATGGTGTTCAGCACCCAGGCGAGTTCGGCGTGGGCGGGCACCTGCGACTGCACGAAGAGCACAGAGTGTTCAGGGTCGATGCCGCCAGCAATGTACTGGGCCGCGGTGCGACGGGTTTGTTGGCGCAGCAGTCCGGGTTCTTGCGGCACGGTGATGGCGTGCAGGTCAACGACACAGAAAACAGCGTCGTAGTTTTGCTGCATTTGGCGCCACTGCATGAGTGCGCCAACGTAGTTGCCCACGTGGAGCGAGTCGGCAGACGGCTGCATGCCTGAAAACAGGCGAGGAGTGGTGCTCATAGGCTAATTCTTTCAGATGGAATAGTCGACAACGACCGGGGCGTGATCGCTCCAACGCTCATCCCAGGCTCCCGCTTTGTCGATGTGGTAATCCGCAACGGCAGCGGCAAGGCCGGGGGTGGCGACGTGGTAGTCGATGCGCCAGCCGGTGTCAGTGTCAAAAGCTTGACCGCGCTGCGACCACCAGGTGTACGGGCCGTCGATTTCGCCAGCGAACTGGCGGCCGACATCCGCCCAGCCAAGACCGGGGCCGGTCGTGCCGTCAACGCATTCGATGGTCTCGCCGGCCGCTCCAAAGATGCGATCGAAGTACGCACGCTCTTCGAACAGGAAGCCAGCCTTTTTGCGGTTGCCACGCCAGTTCTTGATATCGAGTTCGCGATGGCCAACGTTCAGGTCACCGACGATGAGGGCGTGGTCGCTGTGGGCGGCAAGTTCGGGCAGGCGCACGAGCATGGCCTCTAAGAACTTGTACTTCTCGACCTGCTTAGGAGTGTCAACAACGCCAGAGTGCACGTAGGTGCTCACGACGGTGACGGTCGTGCCGTCAACATCGAAGTCGGCTTCGAGCCACCGCCCAGCACTGTCGAAATCATCGGCACCGAGCGCAACCCGGTGAGCCAGAGGAGCGGATGCCGAAGACCCCTTGCGCGAAGCCAGCGCGACCCCCGCGCGGCCCTTCGCGGTCGCGGCATCATGCAGGATGTTCCAGCCATCGCCCAGCAGCCCTTCGACGTCTGCGTCGGCGGCGCGCACCTCTTGCAGCGCGAGAATGTCGATGTCACGGGCATCCAACCACTCGCCCATGCCTTTGCGGTAGGCGGCGCGGACACCATTGACGTTGACGGATGCGATGCGAAGACGTGTTGCCATGCTTACAGACTATCGAGCGTCACGTGACGAAAGTTTCGTCACGTGGCCTACTTCTTATTCGTGCGCGTGAACAGGCGCTTGAACGCGCGCATGAACCCGTTGCCATTGGCATCGTCGTCGGAATTCTCGCTCTCACGCTCACGATCGGTCGCGCGTTGTTCACCAGTGTCGGCCCCGTCAGCGGGTTCCTGTTCCTTAACTGCACGCGGAGCATCCGGGTCGCGCTTATCACCGCTGATCTCGACATCGGCGTCGTCGGCGGAAACTGCAATCCACGCTGCGCCGATCAGGATGATCTGGCAGATCAGGTTGAACCAAATGAGTAGACCGATAATCACCGCAAATGACGCGAGTAGTGGGTTGCGGGTTGCCCCGTCGAGCAGGAAGCTTCCGCCGAACTTAAGGGCGCCGAGTGCGATTGCGGCGATGATGGTTCCCTGCGCGAGCAGCTTAAACGGAATCTTGATTCCCGAGATCACCCGGTAGAACACCCCAAGAGTTGCGGCGTCGAGAACGAACACAATGATCACCGCAACAATTTGGGTTGCCGTTCGCGCAGCTAGAGAATCTTCGTTGATGGAAACGAGGTCGAGCACCCAGTTGAGGGCAGCAGTGCTTCCCACCGAGAGTGCTGCTGACGCAATCACGGCGAGCCCGAAGCCAATAGCAAGTCCGGCATCTTTCAGTTTCAGCACCAGAAAGTTGGTTTCTGAATTATCGAGCCCGAACATCGAACGGATAGCACTGCGACCAGAGGCGATCCAGCCCAGCGCAGTGAAAGCCAAACCGACTGCGGCGATCACACCGGTGATGCCCAACACCTGTGAGTCTGCAAGAGTTTCGCGTGTGATCGCACCGTTGCCGCTTCCGTCACCGATCAGTCCCGGAACGTTCGTTGAGATGAAGTTGTAGACGGCATTGAGCAATGCTGGATCGCCCTGCACTACGAGTCCGGCAACGGCGAAGGCGACCCAGAGCGCAGCGAATACGGCAAAGATGGCCTGGTACGAGAGCCCAAAAGCTAGCACTAGGCCGAGCTTGTCGGCATAGTGCAGAAACACTCGCACCGGGCGAAGCCCCATCACCCGATCGATGGCTGGTTTCAGTCGTTGAGCAAGCTGCATCCCTTAAGAATAGCTAGGCTGACTGTGCATAACGCAGAAGAGAGGATCACATCACATGGAACTTCAGGGTGTTGGGGTTGGACGATCAGTTGCCATTGGGAAGGTCGTGCGCATGCCCGATCCACTTCCTGAACCGAAAGATGCGCACCACTCTGGCGACGTCGCTGCAGAGAAAGAGGCCGCAGCGTCAGCTCTAACATTTGTGGCTGCCGATCTTCGCGGGCGGGCGCAGACGGCGGATGCCGAAGCCAACGAGGTGCTGTCAGCCACAGCCCTCATGGCTGAAGACCCCTCCGTTCTTGAGAGCGTCAACGAAATTATTGATGCCGGCAAGACCGCGGAGCGCGCCGTCTTCGAGGCGTTCGGTCAATTCAAGGAGATGTTGATTTCCCTTGGCGGAATGATGGCCGAGCGTGCCACCGACCTCAGTGATGTCAGTCAGCGCGTTGTTGCTCACCTTCGTGGTGTTGCTGTCCCCGGCGTACCGCAGCGCGAGGAACCATTCGTTCTCGTTGCCGATGACCTCGCCCCCGCAGACACTGCTTTGCTCGAGCTCGACAAGGTGCTTGCGCTCGTCACCCGCCGGGGCGGCCCGACGAGCCACACCGCTATTCTTGCGCGCTCGAAGGCGATCCCGGCAATCATGGGCGTTGCGGAAGCTCTCGACCTCGCCGACGACACCCTGGTGATTGTGGATGCCGGTGCCGGAACGGTCACAACCGATCCCTCTGACAAGCAGCAAGCCGCCGCAGAAGCTCGCATCGCGGAACTTGCGGCCGCAGCCAACGTCCCCATCACCGATGGTGCGCTCGCCGATGGCACTCTCATTCCATTGCTCGCTAACCTCGGCACACCCTCAGAGGCAGCCCAGGCTGTTGAGTTGGGTGCGGAAGGTGTCGGACTGTTCCGCACCGAACTGATGTTCCTCGACGCCACAACAGCACCGACGGTCGAGGAGCAGACCGCCGAATACACGGAGATGCTCAAACACTTCCCGGGCAAGAAGGTTGTTGTTCGTGCTCTCGATGCCGGCGCAGACAAGCCGCTGAGCTTCATGGCTATGGGCGAAGAGGTCAACCCCGCCCTCGGCCAGCGTGGGCTGCGCTCACTGCGCGTCAACGAAAATATCCTTCGCGATCAACTCACCGCTCTCGTCAACGCCCAAAATGCGACCGAGGCCGACCTCTGGGTGATGGCTCCGATGGTGTCAGATGCTGAAGAGACTGACTACTTCGTTGCCCTCGGCCGCGAACTTGGCCTCAACACCGTCGGGGTTATGGCAGAGGTTCCTTCCCTCGCAGTCCTCGCCGATCAGGTCGCCGAGCGCAGTGACTTCGTCTCCATCGGATCAAACGACCTCACCCAGTACACTCTCGCAGCGGACCGCATGCTCGGCACCTTGGCCAAGTTTCAGGACCCGTGGCATCCCGCGGTCCTCCGTCTCGTGAAGATGCTCGGTGATGCTGGTGCTGCTGCGGGCAAGCCTGTCGGCGTCTGCGGTGAAGCCGCGGCTGACCCCCAGCTGGCCGTTGTGCTGGTCGGCTTGGGCGTTACTAGCCTCTCAATGACGCCTCAGGCGCTCGCCGATGTGCGTGCCGAGCTCAAGACAGTAACCCTCGAGCAGGCCAAAGCGCGAGCAGCAGCGGCCATCAACGCGACCACGGGTCCCACAGCCCGCGAAGCGGCCGCCCACGCTGGCTAGCGGTACTCAGGGTTCTGATCGAACCCGAAACGTTTGCCATCTTTCCATTCGGCGGGCACGTTGCCTTCGGCAGGGATCCCGCCATTGGCGTTCAGCATGGTGGCCAAGTGGATGAGATTGTGCGCCATGAATGTCGTGTTGCGGTTGGTGAAGTCATTCTCCGGGCCACCTGAACCCTCGTCGAGGTAGCTGGGCCCCGGCCCAGCTTCACCGATCCAGCCAGCATCGGCCTGCGGTGCAATCGTGTAACCGACATGCTGCAGACTGTACAGAATGTTGGATGCGACGTGCTTCACGCCGTCCTCATTTCCGGTGACGAGCGCCCCGCCGACCTTTCCGTAGAACACGTATTGGCCTTTGTCGTTGGTCTGGCCGCTGTGGGCGTAAAGACGCTCGATGATTTTTCGTGATTCAGAAGATTGATCGCCGAGCCAGATTGGCCCGGCCACGATGAGGATATCGGCATCTTTGACGAGTGGCCAGAGCTCGGGCCAGGCATCATCGTCCCACCCATGCTCACGCATATCGGGGTACACGCCGGGAGCGATGTTGTGGTCGACCGCGCGAATAACCTGCGTGGAAACTCCGGCGCTTTCCATTACGTGGCGGCTGCGGTCGATAAGCCCGCCAGTGTTGCTGAGCTCAGGCGAACGCTTGAGCGTTGTATTGATGTAGAGCGCCTTTAGTGTCGTCATGCGCTCTAGAGTACGCCGCTCATCCACAACAAGAACCGGCCCTAATAAAGATCGGCCCTAATAAAGATCGGCCCTAATAAAGATCGGCCCTGCCGCTACGAAGGTAGGGACAGGGCCGATCTCATGTCGTGCAGGGTGTGCGGTTACGCGTGTCCCTTAATGATTGCCTGCTTCACTTCGGCAATTGCCTGCGTGACCTGGATGCCACGAGGGCAGGCATCGGTACAGTTGAAGGTTGTGCGGCAACGCCACACGCCCTCTTTGTCGTTGAGGATGTCGAGGCGAACCTGTGATCCTTCGTCGCGCGAGTCGAAGATGAAGCGGTGTGCGTTGACGATTGCGGCTGGGCCAAAGTACTGTCCATCGGTCCAGAACACGGGGCAGCTCGATGTGCACGCGGCGCACAGGATGCACTTGGTGGTGTCATCGAAGCGTGCGCGCTCAACGGGGCTCTGCTTGCGCTCCTTGCCGCCCTTGGTGGCGCCAGCCATCAGGAACGGGTTGATCTCCTTGTAGGAGTCGAAGAACGGTTCCATGTCTACGATCAAGTCCTTCTCCAAGGGGAGGCCCTTGATGGCTTCAACGTAGATCGGCTTGGTGATGTCGAGGTCCTTGATCAGCGTCTTGCAGGCCAGGCGGTTGCGGCCGTTGATGCGCATTGCATCCGAACCGCAGACTCCGTGGGCGCACGAGCGACGGAAGGTCAGAGACCCATCCATCTCCCACTTGATCTTGTGCAGGGCATCGAGAACGCGGTCGGTCGCGTGGACCTCTACGTCAAAATCTTCCCAGCGCGGCTCCTCGTCGACCTCAGGGTCGAAACGGCGGATGATCAGCGTTACCGTGAAGGTCGGGATGACCTCTGGTACGGCAGGCTTCTTGTCAGCGACGGCAGTGCTCATTAGTACTTTCTCTCCATCGGCGGGTAATTCGTGATCACAACCGGCTTCCAGTCGAGCCGGATGTGATCACCCGCCTCTTCTGATTCTGGGTCGCCCGTGAGGTACGCCATCGTGTGCACGAGGAAGTTCTCGTCGTCTCGATCGGGGTAGTCCTCACGCATGTGGCCACCACGGCTCTCTTTGCGCGACCGTGCCGAGAATACGAGTACTTCAGCGAGGTCGAGCAGGAAGCCCAGCTCCACAGCCTCAAGCAGATCGGTGTTGAACCGCTTGCCCTTGTCGTGGAGCTGAATGTTCTTGTAACGTGCGCGCAGTTTCTGGATGAGGGTCGTGACCTCTTCGAGGCTTTCATCCGTTCGGAAAATCTGTGCGTTGCGATCCATGGAGTCTTGCAATTCTTTGCGGATCACGGCGATACGTTCGGTGCCATCTCCGGCGCGAACTATATCGAGAATGCGCTTCACGCCACCTGCCGGGTTCTCGGGCAGCGGCACAAACTCGGCGGTCTCCACATATTTGACGGCCGACTTTCCGGCGCGCTTTCCGAAGACGTTGATGTCGAGCAACGAGTTCGTTCCCAGGCGGTTGGAACCGTGAACAGACACGCACGCGCACTCGCCGGCAGCGTAGAGGCCTTTGACGACATCCGTGTTGTTGCGAAGCACTTCAGCTTCGACGTTGGTCGGGATGCCGCCCATGGCGTAGTGCGCGGTGGGCAGCACGGGAACAGGCTCGGTGTACGGCTCGACGCCCAGATAGGTGCGAGCGAACTCGGTGATGTCTGGCAGCTTCTCGTCGATCACAGCAGGCTCAAGGTGGGTGATGTCGAGGTACAGGTAGTCCTTGTCAGGACCAGCTCCACGGCCTTCTCGAATCTCGGTTGCCATTGAGCGCGCAACAATGTCGCGCGGTGCGAGGTCTTTCAGCGTTGGCGTGTAACGCTCCATGAAACGTTCCCCCTCGGCGTTGCGCAGGATCGCGCCTTCGCCTCGAGCAGCTTCGGAGAGCAGGATGCCGAGGCCAGCCAAACCGGTGGGGTGGAATTGGAAGAATTCCATGTCTTCAAGGGGCAGGCCCTTGCGCCAGATGATTCCGACACCGTCACCGGTGAGGGTGTGGGCGTTGGATGTTGTCTTGAAGATCTTGCCGAATCCGCCGGTGGCGAAGATGGTCGCCTTCGACTGGAACACGTGCAGTTCACCCGTGGAGAGTTCGTACGCGACAACACCGGATGGCTGTTCGACGCCGTCAACTTCAGTCATTACCAGGTCGAGTACATAGAACTCGTTGAAGAAGTTGATGCCGAGCTTGACGCAGTTTTGGTACAGCGTCTGAAGGATCATGTGACCGGTGCGGTCGGCGGCGTAGCAGGCGCGGCGAACCGGTGCCTTGCCGTGCTCACGAGTGTGGCCACCGAAACGACGCTGGTCGATCTTGCCGTCTTCGGTCCGGTTGAATGGCAGACCCATGTTTTCGAGGTCGATAACCGCATCGATTGCTTCTTTGGCGAGGATCTCGGCAGCATCTTGGTCAACCAGGTAGTCGCCACCCTTGACGGTGTCGTAGGTGTGCCATTCCCAGTTATCATCTTCGACGTTTGCCAACGCCGCAGCCATACCGCCTTGAGCTGCACCGGTGTGCGAGCGCGTCGGGTAGAGCTTGGAGATGACTGCGGTCTTCGCGTGCGGCCCCGCTTCAATCGCGGCGCGCATACCGGCGCCGCCGGCGCCCACGATCACAATGTCGAACTGGTGGTAGTGGACTCCATCGATGATGGTTCCGTCGGCGATATCGCCGGTATTAATCGTAGACAATTAGCGTCCCTCACAGATGCTGGCGAGTAGAGCTGGGTCAGCTCCGGCGGGGCAGGGATCGAAGGTGGTGATCACCAGGGTTCCCAAAAGAATCAGGATCGCCGTGGAGGTGGCGATACCGTTCAAAAGGACTTTGCGCACTGTGGGGTTGGATGCGTAGTCGTTGACGAGCGTGCGCATTCCGTTGCCGCCGTGGATCAGTGCGAGCCACAGCATGAGGCCGTCCCAGACCTGCCAGAACGGGTCGGAAAGCTTTCCGCCGACGAAGGCGAAGTCGATAGCTTTGACGCCTTCACCGGTGAAGAGATTGACGAAGAGGTGGCCAAAGATGAGAACCACGAGTACAACGCCGGACGCGCGCATGTAGATCCATCCCCATTTTTCCCAGTTGACTCCGCCGGTGCGGCGGCCACGGGTGGGGGTGCGGGGGGCTTCGATGAGACTCATGCTCAACCTCCGAAGACGTGCATTAGGTGGCGGGGGACGAATCCGGCGAGCAGTACCAGCCAGATGCCGATGACAACCCAGAACATGGCGCGCTGATGTTTTGCGCCGAATGCCCAAAAGTCGATCAGGATGATGCGCAAACCGTTGACAGCATGGAAACCGATGGCCGCGACGAGCGCGATCTCACCGAGACCCATCAAGGGCGTCTTGTAGGACTCGATGACGACGTTGTAGGCCTCAGGACTCACTCGGATAAGAGCGGTGTCAAGAATGTGCACGAGGAGGAAGAAGTAGATGGCAACACCGGTAATACGGTGGAGCACCCACGACCACATGCCTTCGTTGCCCCGGTAGAGGGTGCCAGCTGGTCTTTTGGGGGAGCTAATCTTCGGGGGAGACTTCGGCTCCGCCACTAGGTTACTCGCCGACTTCTCTGGCACGAGGACCCTCCTTGCGGTGTGGGGTCGCGTCCACCGCGACCGATGAGTGTCCGCACAGGCGGACCTCCCCAGTCTATTCCTGCTCACGGTGCCCCGCTTTCCACCTCACGCTAAATAGCCCGTATTCGGGGATGTTTTCGCGAATTCTCGGAAAGTTAACGGGCTGGCGCCGACCAGAGTGCAGAAACTTTCGACGGAGTCGCGCCTACGCCAACGCCTACCGGGTCGCGGGGGCAACAGCCCCCGCGATCGTTGCCTCATAGTGTGCGATCAGTTGCGCGCACACACCACCCCACGATTTGCCGAGCACCCTTCGCCGTCCAGCTTCGCCCATACGAGCACGCAACTCCGGATCAATGGCAAGGGCCTCAACGAAGGCGCGAAGTTGACGCTCGTTGTCTGCCTCAAAGAGGAAACCGTTCGTACCGTGAACAACGAGATCGATCGGGCCACCTGCGCGCGGTGCTACGACGGGAAGCCCAGCGGAGTGAGCTTCCTGAAGCGTCTGGCCGAAAGTCTCTTCCGTTCCGGTGTGCACAAAAATGTCGAAAGCAGCGTAGGCAGTGGCCAACTCTTCGCCGCCCAACTTTCCCAACCAGGTAACGGGGATGCCGGCAAGCGCCCTCCTCACATTGGGAACAGATGGGCCGTCACCCACTATGGCGACGCGCACGCCGCTGAGGCCGTGGAGGGCTCGCAAGCGCTCCACCTGTTTCTCGGGGGCGATGCGACCGACGTAGCCGACCACCACTTCACCGTTGGGTGCCAGCCGCTTTCGCAGCTTTACCGCCGCCGGGGTCAGTTTCTTGCTCGGGTGATACAGGGTGAGGTCGACTCCGCGACCCCAACGCTCGAGCTTGGTGAGACCGATCGCTCGCAGATCGAACATGGCCGTTGTTGAGGGAGCGAGAGTGAGTTGGGCACCGTCGTGGATCCAGCGCACGATGCGCCACGCGAGTTTCGTCGCCGGGCCCAGACGATTGCGGCGGGCGTAGCCAGCGACATCCGTTTGGAAGATCGCCACCGCGGGAATACCCAGTCGGTTGGCTGAGGAAATTGCTTGGGCGCCCAAAAGGAAGGGAGCAGCCGCATGAACTATCTCGGGGCGAAAGTCAGCAATCAGTTTGTGCACTTGAGGGTTGGGGAGCCCAACGGGAAATTGGCGATAGGCCAGAGCCGGAACCGAGTGCACGGTGAATCCCGCATACGTTGTGGGTGCTCCCGCTGACGGGCAGATAATAAACGCCTCATGGCCCTCAGCGCTCAAATGGTCGAGCACTTTAAGCACGCTATTGGTTACGCCATTGACAGTAGGGAGGAAGCTTTCGCTAACAATGGCGACCCGCAAATTCAGCACCTCAATCGGTTGTCGTGTGCTCACGCTAGGAGGTGCAGATATCCGGCGAGTTAACGGGCGCTGAAGTCTCAGGTCGGGCGCCGAAGTCTAAGGTGGAGTTATGAGCCAACTTCAGGCCCCGTTTGACAATTTCTACAGCGTGATCCCTGCCGGTGGTATCGGATCGCGGTTGTGGCCGCTATCGCGGGCAGATGCCCCCAAGTTTTTGCACGACCTCACTGGGTCAGGCCAGACGCTGCTTCGCGACACCTGGGATCGTCTGGTTCCGATCTCCGGTGCAGACCGAATTATGGTTGTCACCGGGCGAGCGCATCGCGCGGCCGTCGAAAGACAACTTCCCGAACTCAGCGACCCCAACGTGGTGCTCGAGAGCGAGCCGAAAGATTCCTCGGCCGCGATCGGGCTTGCTGCAGCGATCCTGCTCAAGCGCGACCCCAACGTGGTGATCGGATCGTTTGCGGCGGACCATGTGATTCGGGACATCCGTGGATTCCGCCGCAGCGTTCGCGAGTCAATTGCGGTGGCCAACGCTGGATTCATCGCCGCCATCGGAATCACACCGTCTGAACCAGCGATCGGATTCGGTTATATCCACTGCGGTCGCCCCATTGAGATTGACGGTGCTCCGAGCGCCGTCTCCGTAGAGTCTTTCGTTGAGAAGCCTGATTTTGAGACGGCCCAGAAGTACCTGGCCAGCGGCGACTACCTCTGGAACGGCGGAATGTTCATTTCCCGGGCAGACGTGCTGCTTGAACAACTGGGCAGAGCAGAACCAGAGCTCCTTGCGGGCCTCACAGAACTGGCAGAAGTCTGGGACACCCCGGAACGCGGTGCCGTCGTCGACCGAGTCTGGCCGCACCTCACCAAGATCGCGATTGATTACACCGTTGCCGAACCTGCTGCCGCGGAGGGACGCCTGGTTGTCGTGCCTGGCGACTTTGATTGGGATGACGTTGGCGACTTTGCATCGATCGCTAAGTTGCACTCTGGTGGGCGCAAATCTGACCTCGCGATCCTCGGCGAAAATGCCCGTGTGCTTGCCGACAAATCCACCGGAGTAGTGATTAGCCAAACTGACCGGCTTATCTCCCTAATTGGGGTAAACGACATCGTAGTTGTCGATACTCCCGACGCCTTGCTGGTTACGACAACGGCGAACGCTCAGCGCGTAAAATCTGTGGTGGATGCTCTAAAAATCTCTGGACGAAACGACGTGCTGTGACGGCGTGATTTCGCGTTTGTAACCTTTCGGCTTCAGCGCTCATATTCGCACAATCATTTCTCGGATTCTTCGGTAGCGTAGGGGCATTATGTTTCGACAATTTCTGTCGAACAGCATCTTGGAGGACACCTTGAGAATCAGCACTCACGGCCGCGCACTCAGCGGCATGGCGCTCGTTGCAACGAGCGCACTCGTACTCGCCGGTTGCGCAGCAGCACCCGACGAGACCGGCGGAACTGCGGGCGGCGAAACGCTCGATTTCCTTCCCTGCATGGTTTCCGACTCGGGCGGGTTCGATGACAAGTCGTTCAACCAGCTCGGTTATGAAGGGCTTGAGTCAGCAGCTAATGACCTCGGCGTTGAATTCCTCACCGTTGAGTCGACGAGCGATGCAGACTACGCACCGAACATTGAGAGCCTCATTGCTGAGGGTTGCGACTTGATCGTTACGGTCGGATTCAACCTGTCGGCAGCGACGGTTGAGTTTGCTATCGCAAACCCCGACGTCAATTTCGCTATCGTCGACGACGCGGCAGACAACGACTTCAACGGCGAAACAGATGCAGATAACATCAAGCCGATCCTGTTCGACACCGCGGGTGCAGCATTCCTCGCAGGTTACGCAGCAGCGAGCTACTCCAAGGCTGGTGTTGTCGGAATGTACGGCGGGATGAACTTCCCCACCGTTTCCATCTTCATGGATGGCGCAGCTCAGGGCGTTGACTACTACAACTCCGAAAAGGGAGCGTCAGTCACGGTCCGTGGTTGGGACCAGGCAGCACAGGATGGAACGTTCATCGGTAGCTTCGCTCCCGGCACCGACTCACGTGCAGCCGCTCAGAACCTGATCGACCAGGGTGCAGATGTACTGCTGCCTGTTGGTGGCCCTATCTTCCAGAGCGCGGTTGAGGCAATTCGCGACTCCGGTAAAGACATCGCCATGATCGGCGTAGACGCAGACCTTACCGAGACCGAGACCGCAGCAGCGGACTTGTTCCTCACCTCGATCCTCAAGCAGATCAAGGTTGCTGTTGCAGACGTCGTGAACAATGCGGCTGAGGGAACGTTCGACACCACCCCGTACGTAGGAACGCTCGAAAACGGTGGAGTCGGTATTGCGCCGTTCCACGACTTCGAGTCAAAGGTTGACGGCGGCCTCGCGGCAGAGCTCGTCACCGTAAAGGACGGCATCATTTCGGGTGACATCCCCGTGAAGTCGTACCTTAACTAGTTAGTCAGAGCTGAAGGGGGCTGGCCTGAGGGTCAGCCCCCTTCGTTCTGGAATAGTCATCTGAGGCTATTCTTGTGAAACCCAACGACGGCGATGACGCCGTGACAGCACTGAGGAGAGATCGTGAAGCTTGAGTTGCGAGGTATTACCAAGCGCTTCGGTGACCTAATCGCGAATGACAATATTAATCTCACGGTCGAAGAGGGCGAGATTCACTGCCTCCTTGGTGAGAACGGCGCGGGCAAGTCAACGTTGATGAATGTGCTCTACGGTCTGTACCAGGCGGAAGAGGGCGACATCCTCATCGATGACGAGGTTCGCCACTTTGCAGGCCCTGGTGACGCGATGCGTTCCGGCATCGGCATGGTTCACCAACACTTCATGCTGATCCCCGTGTTCACGGTCGCCGAGAATGTCGCGCTCGGCCACGAAGAGGTTTACGGTCCCGGTCTTCTGAACTTGGAAGCCGCTCGCACCTTGGTGCGAGAAATCTCCTCGCGATTCGGTTTCGACATCGATCCCGACGCGCTCGTCGAGGATCTGCCGGTCGGCGTTCAGCAGCGGGTAGAAATCGTGAAGGCGCTCTCCCGCGAAGCAAAGGTGCTCGTTTTCGATGAGCCCACCGCTGTGCTCACACCCCAGGAGACTGACGAGTTTATGGCCATCATGCGCCAACTCAAGTCAGAGGGAACCTCCATTGTTTTCATCACGCACAAGCTGCGTGAAGTGCGCGAAGTCGCTGACCGCATTACGGTCATCCGCCTCGGCAAGGTTGTGGGTGAGGCCGACCCCAGCGCAAACAAGGAGGAACTTGCTTCGCTCATGGTGGGTCGGGCGGTTGACCTCACGATTGACAAGGCTCCGGCTCAGCTCACCGACAATGCCCTCATCATCGAATCGCTGTCGATTGCCGATGATTTTGGCAACCGCGCCGTGAAAGATCTGAGCGTGACAGTGCAGGGCGGCGAGATCCTCGCGATCGCCGGGGTGCAAGGCAACGGGCAGACTGAGCTTGCTAAGGCTCTCCTGGGGTTGCAGGACCGTACCTCCGGTTCGATTACTTTGAACGGCAAAGAGCTTTTGGGGCTCAGCGCACGTCAGATATTGGATGAGGGCGTCGGTTATGTTCCAGAAGACCGGACGCTCGACGGGCTTATTGGTGGTTTCAGTATTGCCGAGAACCTCATGCTTGACCGCAGCGACGGTGCACCTTTCGTGAAGTACGGCACGCTACAGACTGACGTTCTCAACGAATTTTCTGACGAAAAACTTGAGTCGTTTGACATTCGCGCCCAGGGAATCCACGAGAGTGTCTCCCAGCTGTCGGGCGGCAACCAGCAGAAGGTTGTCTTGGCGCGAGAATTGAGCCGCGAGCTCTCGTTGTTGGTCGTTTCGCAGCCCACGCGGGGCCTCGACGTTGGTTCGATTGAGTTTGTTCACGAGCAAATCGTTGGCGTGCGTGATCGCGGTGTACCCGTGATCGTGGTGTCGACTGAGCTCGATGAAGTTTCTTCCCTGGCTGACCGTATTGCGGTCATGTACAAGGGTCAGATTGTTGGAATCGTTCCGGCGGACACTCCCCGTGAACAGCTCGGCCTCATGATGGCTGGCGAACGCGTTACGGAGGAGGCGGCATGAGTGAGCCCACACCCCAAAAGCCCAAAGGCCAGAAGTCTGAGGAGGCGGCTCTTACGGAGGGTGCCGAGAGCTCGGAAAACAGCCAGGACACCGCACGGTGGACGAATGCGTTCCGCGAAATCGCCTCCGGCAATGCGCTGCTCTCGTTACTCGCTGTTGTTCTCGCCATCCTGATCGGTGGTGTGCTCATTGCGCTGACCGATTCTGATGTGCAGGATGCGGCCGGGTACTTCTTCGCTCGCCCGGGCGATTTGTTCGCGGCGATCGGCAGTGCCGTTGGCGGCGCGTACTTGGCTCTGTTTCAGGGATCAATCTACGACTACCGTCGCGATGACTTCGTATCGGCCATTAAGCCGTTGACGCAGACCCTAGTGTTCGCGACTCCGCTGATTGCTGCTGGCTTGGGCGTAGCAATCGCGTTCCGTGTAGGGCTATTCAATATCGGTGGCCGTGGACAGATCATCGTCGGCGCGGCATTTGCTGGTTACGCGAGCTTCGCATGGGACCTACCCATCGTGTTGCACGTCATCGTTGCCGTCACTATGGGAATCATCGGTGGAGCACTGTGGGGCGCAATAGCCGGTGTGCTGAAAGCGCGCACAGGCGCGCACGAGGTGATCGTGACGATCATGCTCAACTACGTCGCCTACTACCTAATTAGCTTTTTGCTCCGCACCGATCTCCTCAAGAATCCTGGCTCCAGTAACCCGAAGACGCCGCCGGCAGCAGACACGGCAGTTTTGCCGCCCATTTTTGGCGACGCCTTCAAACTTCACTGGGGTTTTATCGTTGTTATCGCGGCAACCGTGCTCGCCTGGTGGTTGGTTGACCGTTCAAGCCTTGGTTTCAAGTTCCGCGCGGTGGGCCTCAACCCGCACGCGGCACGGGTCGCCGGGATTAAGGTAGAGCGCCTCTACGTCTACGTGATGCTGATCGCCGGCGGTTATGCAGGTCTCGCCGCCAGCACCGAAGTTCTTGGCACAACAACCAGTGGTTTCACTTCTGGTGTGGATGCCGGAATCGGCTTCGACGCGATCACCGTTGCGCTCCTTGGCCGGTCAACTCCCTGGGGCACGTTTGCCGCTGGAGTCCTGTTCGGCGCGTTCAAGGCGGGTGGCTTTACTATGCAGGCTTCCCAGAGCATCCCGATTGACATCGTTCTGGTAGTTCAATCACTGATTGTTCTCTTTATTGCTGCGCCACCGCTCGTGCGCGCTGTGTTCCGTCTGCCGCAACCCGGCGCTCGTGCAAAGAAGGTGGTTGGCTAATGACTGTCACCAAGACATCTGAGGGACCGGGTCGAACAGATTCGAAGATTCAGCGTCGCAGCTGGAAACTGCCCATCGCGTTCGCGCTTGTATCTCTCATCTCGGGCGTGCTGTTTATCGGCTTCGCTGAAGACGCACCGACCGGGTTCGACCTGTCGACGAGCACCGATCTGTTTCGCTTGCCGGTTATCCAGTTGCCCGCACTGGCAACCGGTGTGATCGTCACCATTGTGATGGCGCTCATCGCGGTCGGCTCTGCCTTTGTGATTTCTCAGAATCGCACCGTACCGACGTGGATTCCGATTCTCGGTGCCGTGGTTGCTCTCGCCGGATTCCTCACCTGGGCTGCCGCCGACGAGACGCTGCGAGTTCCTGAACTTTTTGCTGGCGCACTTGTCTTGGCGGTGCCGCTCGTATTCGGAGCGTTGGGTGGAGTTATTTCTGAGCGCGCCGGTGTTGTCAACATCGCCATTGAAGCGCAGTTGCTTGCCGGAGCTTTTGTATCGGCAGTAGTAGGAACCATCACGTCATCGCCGTTCGTCGGGCTGCTTGCCGCTGCTGTCGCCGGAATGCTCGTGTCGTTCTTGCTCTCGGTGTTTGCGATCAAGTACCTCGTAAACCAGATCATCGTCGGTGTCGTCATCAACGTGCTGGTCTCCGGTCTCACCGGATTCCTTTACTCGCAGTGGCTTACCGAGAGCCCAGAACAGCTCAACAACCCCGAAGGTTTTTCGGTGATCGCGATTCCGATCCTGAGCGGCATTCCACTCATCGGGCCAGTTTTCTTCAAGCAGACCTTTATCGTGTACCTGCTCTACGTAATCGTGGCGGTGGTTGCGTTTGCGCTGTACCGCACCCGCTGGGGGCTCCGCCTGCGTGCCGTGGGCGAGCACCCCAAGGCTGCTGACACCGTCGGCATCAACGTGAAGCTCACTCGTTTCTGGAACGTCGCTCTCGCCGGTGCAATTGCTGGATTGGGTGGAGCGTTCATCACGCTCAGCCAGACCGGTCAGTTCGGTAAAGACGTCACCGCGGGTGCCGGCTTTATTGCTCTCGCCGCGGTGATCTTCGGCCGCTGGGATCCGATCAAAGCAACCCTCGCCGCGCTATTGTTCGGGTTCGCCAGCAACCTGCAGAACGCGTTGAGCGTTGTTGGCTCGCCGGTTCCGAGCGAGTTCATGCTCATGCTGCCCTACGTCGTAACGATCATTGCTGTCGCCGGTTTGGTCGGCAAGTCTCGGCCGCCAGCAGCATCCGGAACACCGTATATAAAGGGGTAACGTCATGACGATCGAGCCGCAATCAATCGACTGGGATGCGCTGAGGCTCGTCGCCACAGACGCCATCACTCACGCCTACGTTCCCTATTCGAAGTTCCCGGTTGGCGTCGCCGCAATTGTCGACGACGGCCGGGTCATTTCGGGTGCAAACGTAGAAAACGCCTCCTACGGCCTTACGCTGTGTGCTGAGTGCGCGCTAGTGTCATCGCTGCACATGACCGGTGGCGGCAAACTTGTTGCCTTCACCTGCGTCGACGGAAAGGGCAATGCCCTGATGCCGTGTGGCCGCTGCCGCCAACTTCTCTTTGAGCACTCAGCCGACGGCATGCTGCTCGAAACGGTGTCGGGCATCAAAACAATTGACGAAGTGATTCCCGACGCGTTCGGGCCACGCACCCTTGAGGAGTACCACGGTGAATAACAGCGCAGATGCCACAATCGTCGAACGTTTCGACGTCGTCGACCTCATTCACACCAAGCGCGACAAGGGCACCCTCACGACCGACCAGATTAACTGGCTCGTGGATGCCTACACTCGCGGCTACGTTGGTGACGAACAGATGGCTGCCATGACTATGGCGATCTTTATCAACGGCATGGAGCGCGAAGAGATTCGCGACCTCACCCTGGCGATGATCGCCAGCGGTGAAACTCTCAGCTTCGAGGGACTCGGCAAAGAGACGACAGACAAACACTCCACGGGAGGAGTGGGCGACAAGATTACGCTTCCTCTTGCACCCCTCGTTGCCTCGTTCGGTGTTGCGGTGCCGCAGCTCTCGGGCCGCGGCCTCGGCCACACCGGCGGAACGCTCGACAAATTGGAGAGCATCCCAGGCTGGCGTGCCGACCTCACCAACGAAGAGTTCTACGCGCAGCTCCGCGGAGTTGGCGGCGTCATTTGCGCCGCGGGGTCTGGTCTCGCCCCGGCAGATAAAAAGCTGTATGCCCTGCGCGACATCACCGGAACCGTCGAAGCTATTCCCCTGATTGCCTCCTCCATCATGAGCAAGAAAATTGCCGAAGGCACTTCGGCCCTGGTGCTTGACGTGAAGTTTGGTTCGGGCGCATTCATGAAGGACGCTGCCCGCAGTCGTGAGTTGGCCGAAACCATGGTTCGACTGGGCAAGGATGCTGGCGTTAAGACTGTCGCACTGCTGACCAACATGAATGTTCCACTGGGACTCACTATCGGAAACGCCAATGAGGTGCGCGAATCCGTCGAGATTCTCGCCGGTGGTGGTCCTGCCGACGTGCGCGAACTGACGATCGCTCTTGCGCGTGAAATGCTCGCCCAGGTAGGCCTGCCAGACGCTGATGTTGAGGCTGCTCTCGACAACGGCCAGGCGATGGATTCTTGGCGCGGCATGATTCAAGCTCAGGGTGGAGACCCGGATGCTGAACTGCCTCAGCCCAAAGAAAGTCACGTTGTGACCGCTGATCGCGATGGTTTTCTCGTCGAACAAGAAGCTCTGCCTTTTGGTATTGCCGCCTGGCGTCTGGGTGCCGGTCGTGCACGCAAACAGGATCCTGTTCAGCACGCCGCCGGCATCGACCTTCATGCGAAGCCCGGTGACACGGTGCGCAAGGGCGAACCGCTGTTCACGATGCACGCCGATGAACCGGCCAGGTTCGCCCGCGCACTCGAGTCGCTTGAGGGCGCTTACCGTATTGGTGATGCGGGGGAGACCGTGCACGATGGTGGCCCCTTGATCGCTGGACGCATCGACTAGCGCGCACTGCGCTCACTGCGCTCCGGCTGAATGGAGTGGCTCATCCGCTGACGTAGAGTTGGTCAAATGACACAAGCGGATGAGACCGCCGCCGGTGCCCCTGCGGTGCTGAGCGACACCGATAAATGGCGTGCCTTTTGGGTATGTGTTGTAGTTGCTGCGATCACGATTCTTGACCTCTCAAAGGTCAATGTCGCGTTGCCGTCTATTGAAGAAGCGCTTGGCGCCAGCTCAACCCAGTTGCAGCTCATCGTTTCCGGCTATGTGCTGACGTTCGGTCTGGTCTTGGTCCCTGCGGGTCGACTGGGCGACCAGCGGTCGCGCAAAGCTCTCTTCTTGACCGGTCTGACCGTGTTTACTCTTGCGAGTATTGCGTGTGCCGTCGCGCCGACGGCGGAATTGTTGTTGGCGTCGCGACTGTTGCAGGGCGTTGCGGCCGGCATCCAGATGCCTCAGGTCATTGGACTGATTCAGCAGTTGTTCCGTGGGCCAGAACGGGGCCGCGCATTCGGTCTGTTTGGCGCAATGATAGGCATCGCAACCGCCTTTGGCCCGACCCTCGGCGGGCTCATGATCGCCATCGGTGGAGCTCAAGACGGCTGGCGCTACATCTTCTGGATGAACGTTCCCCTCGGCATCATTGCCGTCATTCTGGCGTGGCGAATCCTGCCGGCAACCTCCAAGGCGAGCTATGCGCGATTAGATCTCGACCCGATCGGCATCGCCATCTTCGGTGTAACAGTGCTGGCACTCATGTGGCCGTTCCTCTTTACGACTGGAGCGCCAACGGATGACCCGAACCGCTGGTGGCTGCTCGCACTGTTTGTACTGGCTGCTGCCGCATTCGTTGCTTGGGAGCGCCGCTACGCTGCGGGAGGCCGTGCACCCCTCGTGCCGCTGAAGCTCTTCCGGGTCAGTTCTTTTCGCAATGGCACCATGCTGGCCACCGTCTACTTCGCGGCGATGCCCGCCATGTTCCTGTTGACGACGCTCTACCTTCAGCTCGGCCTAGGTCTTGAACCCGTATTTGCCGGAATGGTGACGATCGGGTTCGCGCTCACGAGTGCGGTCGCATCGTGGCGAGGCGGAATCCTGGTCGAACGCTATGGGCGTTCCCTCGTTGTCGTGGGCCTCGCGATTCTTCTGGTCGGCCTCGGCGCGCTCATGGCCGCAGCGATTCTCACACCGCCCGAGGTGACGCCGTTTGCCATGGCTGCTGCCCTGTTCATCGGCGGAACCGGTGGAGGACTCGTTATTTCGCCCAACCAGACGCTGACGCTGCACGACATCCCGCCACGTGAGGGTGGGCTCGCCGGCTCCGTCGGGCAACTGGGTCAACGAATCGGCACCGCAACGGGCACCGCCGTCGCACTCTCGCTGTTCTACTCGACGCTCTACAACGAGCGCAATAGTGGCGAAAGCAACCTCGACCTTTACCACCACGCCTATGGTGTGGGAATGATCGCGACAACCCTGTTCTTCTCGATCGCCATGCTGATCGGAGTTGCCGACCTCCGTGCCCGTAAGCGTCGCGCGCGGGAGCTCGCCGCGGCCTAGCGCACCCCGCTGCACTCAGGAAGCGGTGGCCTTCCACTGTGGGCTAGAGCTGCGGATCACCGATACGCTCAAGGGCATCAACAACCATTCCCCAGAACTTGGGATGGTCAAGTTTGCGAGCGACCTGAGTCGTGCAGTCAGCGGGGGCTGGCGCGCGAAAATCAGCCACGGTCATTCCGAGAGTGAGTGTTCCGGTTAGTTCGACATCCAACGGCACCTTCACGACCTGCATGACGCTCGGATCGATGACGAATGCCACAGCACAGGGGTCGTGCACGGGGGGATGATCGAAGCCCTGAGCCTCGCGGTAGGTCTCGCCGAAGAACTCGAGCAGCTCACCGACGAAGCGCGCCGGGCCTGTGCCAACGGCCGCGATTGATGCCGCAACTTCGTCAGTAGCAAGAGCCTCATGGGTGAGGTCGAGACCGACCATCGTCAGCGGCCAGCACTCGTTGAAGACAATATGAGCGGCTTCGGGGTCGATCACGATATTGAACTCGCTCGTGGCGCTCCAGTTGCCAACGTTCACGCCGCCACCCATGAGCACGACCTGCTTGACGCGCTCGGCGATGCGGGGTTCTTTGCGCACAGCGAGGGCGATGTTGGTGAGTGCGCCGGTAGGGACGAGAGTTACAGAGCCGGGATCGTGCGCCATGACGGTGTCAATGATGAAGTCGACGGCGTGCCGGGCATCCAACTCGATGGTGGGTTCGGGAAGCACGGGTCCGTCGAGACCAGATTCACCGTGGATGGATTCGGCAACCTCAATGGGACGCACCAGCGGGCGGTGTGCGCCGCGCGCGAAGGGTACATCGGTGATGCCTGCCACGCGGGCGATCGCGAGGGCGTTGCGAGTGACCTTCTCAATCGTTTGATTGCCCATCACGGTCGTTACTCCGAGGAGTTCGATTTCAGGGCTCCCGTGTGCCAGGAGCAGGGCGATCGCGTCGTCGTGTCCAGGATCGCAGTCGAGGATTATCTTCTCAGCCATAACGAGAAGCATATATGAAAATTAAATTCATATATGTAGAGTGGCGTCATGACTAGTGAACTTGTTGCCCGCGCCGCAGCTCGCCTGACGTGGGTTCGATCCCGCATGACGTTGCTTGCCGCGGTGCGCGCGCAGTTCGCCGCAACTCAGCCATTCGCAGGTCACCGCATTGGTATGTCGCTGCACATCGAACCTAAGACGGCCGTGCTGCTGGAAACGCTTTCCGCTGGCGGGGCCGAAATCGTTGCCACAGGCAATCACGGGTCAACTCAAGACGACGTCGTAGCGTTCTTGCGCGAGCAGGGGATGACCATCTTCGGCAGCCGCGATGACACTCTTGAGCAGCACCACGCGAACGTCGCGGCGGTCGTAGCCGCCGAGCCAGACATTCTGCTCGATAACGGGGCAGACCTCGCTGCGGGCATCATCGCTTCTGGGCGTGCAGGTGAAATCGTTGGCGGAACCGAAGAAACCACCTCTGGTGGTTATCGCTTGCGTGCCGAAATGGCCGGTCACGTGCCGTTCCCCATTGTTGTCATCAATGACAGCCCGTTGAAAGCGATCGGTGAGAACAAGCACGCCGTAGGCCAATCTGTCGTCGAGAGCTTCATGCGCATCACCAACCTCATGGTTCCCGGCCGCCGCTTCGTGGTGGCAGGCTATGGCTGGTGCGGTCGCGGAGTCGCCCACTACCTGCGGGCGCTCGGTGCAAAAGTTGCCGTCGTTGAGGTTGATGACATCAAGGCATTCGAGGCGGCCCTCGACGGCTACCGCGTGGCAAACATTCTCGACCTTGCCGAGTGGGGAGAAGTTTTCATCACGGCCACCGGTCATCCACAGATCTTGGGCACCGAGTTCTTCGACGTTGTCGCCGACGGTGCCATGCTCGTGAACTGCGGTCACTTCCCGTGGGAGATCGACGTGCCTGCCCTGCGAGCATGCTCGACCAGCACCACCGAGATCGACACCGCCATCGAGCGCATTGATCTGCCAGGAGACCGCCACGTGACGCTGATCGCCGAAGGGCGAATGATGAACCTCGCTGGCCGCGAACCCAAAGGCAACTCGATCGAGTCGATGGACCTCGGTTTTCTTCTTCAAGCGCTCTCGCTAGAACGCGTCGCCACCGCAGCAGGCACCCTCGAACCCGGTGCGCAGCCTGTCCCCGACACCATCAACCGCGAAATTGCCCGACGGATGCTCGCCGCAATGAATGCGGACCGATAGTGCCTGCCGCACCCGAATATGCGGCTCCCGCTCTCGATAAGGGCCTCGATATTCTCGAGTTGCTCGCGGCAACCTCAGGCGCGCTCAGTCAGTCAGAAATTGCGGAAGCCACGCAGCGAAGCACGAACCAGATCTTTCGCGTGTTGTCGACGCTCGAACGACGCGGTTATGTGTTCCGCAACAAGCAGTCTGGCCTCTACGTGCTGTCGATGAGACTGTTCGAACTCGCGCACCAGCATCCGCCCGTCCGGGGACTCATCAGTGTCGCCCTGCCAGTAATGCAAGAACTCGCACAAGACACCCGGCAGTCCTGCAACCTCGCACTGATCGACGGCACAGAAGTACGCGTAATTGCGCAGGTCGAATCACCCGCCGATTTTGGCTTTCGGGTTCGCGTCGGAGCCGCTTTCGATATCGCAACCACAGCAACCGGTGCCGTGCTCGCAGCCGACAGCCCACAGTCCCTCGTTCGTGCAGACACCCTTCAACCGGGCATCACCGACGTCGTTGCTCCTGTGCGCGGTGCATCGGGCACGGTAGCCGCACTCACGGTTCCCTACGTCGCTACCACTTTCAGCGAAGTTGATGCCGAACGCGTACTTCAGTTGGCTACTCGCGCGGCGAAAGAAATCTCCGATGTTCTCCGCGGTGAAGCATTTACCGGATCTTAACGTCATCCAGCAAAGCCACAGAGGGCTTTCAGAGATTGTCACGGTAGATTTAAGGGCATGAACGCCGCTGTTGATAAATATCTGATGCCCGGAGGCGGCGCAAGCATTACCGCGCTACCGAAAGTCTCCCTGCATGACCACCTCGATGGCGGATTGCGGCCCCAAACCATCGTCGAAATTGCCGCCGAGATCGGTTACGAACTCCCCGAAACTGAGCCGGGGAAACTCACCACTTGGTTCGCTGAGCACGCCGATTCCGGCTCACTCGTCGACTATCTCAAGACTTTTGACGTCACCATCGCTGTAATGCAGTCGCAAGAGAACCTGCAGCGGGTCGCCCGCGAATTTGTCGAGGATCTTGCCGACGACGGCGTCATTTACGGAGAAATCCGCTGGGCACCTGAGCAGCATGTGCAGTCAGGGCTCGATCTCGACCAGGTCGTGAGTGCCGTGCAAGATGGTCTCGAAGAGGGTGTCGACACGGTTCGCGCGAGCGGACGCAGCATCCGCGTCGGCCAACTCTTGACTTCGATGCGGCATACTGACCGCGGCACAGAGATCGCTGAGCTCGCGCTTCGCCACCGCGATCGTGGAGTTCTTGGCTTCGATATCGCGGGACCGGAGGCGGGGTTCCCCGCGAGCCGTATGCGTGATGCTTTCGATTTGCTCGCCCACAACTACCTTCCTGCCACAGTGCACGCGGGTGAAGCGGATGGCCTCGACAGCATCCGCAGCGCACTCTTTGATGGTCGTGCCCTGCGTCTCGGCCACGGCGTGCGCCTTGCCGAAGACATCACGATCGCGCGCGAAGACGATGAAAACACCTACGTGTCGCTTGGCAACCTTGCTCAGTGGGTTAAGGACCGCGAGATCGCACTGGAACTGAGTCCCTCGTCTAACCTTCAGACAGGCGCGATTGAGCAGTGGGGCGACGAAATGATCGACCACCCCTTCGACCTGCTCTACCAGCTCGGATTCCGCGTCACCGTCAACACTGACAACCGGCTCATGAGCGCCACGACGCTGAGTCGTGAACTCTTCTTGCTCACTGAAGCGTTCGGGTACGACCTCACCGACCTAGAAATTTTCCAGGTCAATGCTGCTGCGGCAGCGTTCTTGCCCGTCGAGGAGCGCGAAGAGCTGTCGGAGGCCATCAGCGTTGGCTTCGGGAGAGCATAGCGATGTCGCTGCCTCCCCTTCCTGAATCTGCGATCGACATTGGTGCTTTTGCCGCTGATTGGCGTGCTGCTGTTGCGCTTTCTGGTGCAGCTCTTGCACGGTCAGGTGCTGCGAAACCTGCGTACGCCGCTGAGATGATTCGGATGATCGAAGATCACGGGCCCTACGTGGTAATTGCACCGGGGCTTGCCTTGGCGCACGCCCGCCCGGGCCCGCAGGTCATCACCAATGGGCTCTCAATTGTGACGCTATCCGAGCCCGTGCGTTTCGGTCATGCCCACAACGATCCGGTTCGGGTGGTACTGGGGCTGGCGATTTCTGAGGCGGGGGCGCACTTAGCGGCCGTTGCCGCAGTGGCGAACATTTTTAACGACTCCTCAGCGATCGACCAACTGGCTGAAGCAACCTCGGCAGCAGAAGTACAACAGATTATGGGGGTCACACTGGCATGAAAATTGTGACGATTTGCGGCGCGGGAATCGGCAGTTCCGGAGTGCTCAAAGTCAACGCCGAGCGGGCGCTCCGAGCACTCGATCTTGAAGCTACCGTTGTCGCGGCCGATGTGAGTAATGTGCGGGTTGTTGCCGCGGACGCGCAAATCATCCTTACTACCCAAGAGTTTGTCGAGGCGATCGGCAAGACAAACGCCGACATCATCGTGATTGTGAACCTTTTCGATACCTCAGAGCTCAAACAGAAGCTCGAGGATGCGCTCGGCTAAACCCCGGCCGCCTTCAGCTGGACCCCGGCCCTAAGCTAAGAGCTCGCGCATACCCGACTCCAGTTGAGTGGCAACAGCCTCTGCGGCAGCGTGTCGCTCGGCGCCATCGCCTTCGCTACTTGACGCATCCACATAGAACTTGAGTTTGGGTTCGGTTCCGCTGGGCCGCACGATAACGCGGGCCCCGCCATCGAAGTCCATGCGCAGAATGTCGCTTGGGGCGAAGCCATCGATACCGTCTAGGAAATCGGCGAATGCGGTGACTGTTAGTCCTCCTACCTCGGTGGGGGCATTCGCGCGTACTTTCGACATCATCTCGCCGATCTGCGAGACCTTGTCGAATCGCATCGACACTTGCCGTGAGGCGAACGCGCCGAAGCGTTCCGTGAACTCATCGAGGCGGTCGAGAACGGTCTTACCGTGAGCCTTGAGTTCGGCAGTAAGCGACAGGAAATCGACCGATGCCGAGATGCCATCTTTGTCGCGAACCTTATCGGGATCAACAAGGTAACCGAGGGCTTCTTCGTATCCGAAAGCCAAACCGTCGATACGGGAGATCCATTTGAAGCCTGTGAGAGTGTCTTGATAGGCCAAGCCATAGTCGGCTGCGATTGCGCGCAGTGCGGGCGACGAGACGATGGATGCCGCAAGAACTCCCACCCCGTTGGCCCGTTCTGCTGCGCGCCAGCCGAGGAGAATTCCCACTTCGTTTCCGCTCAAACGCCGCCATTCGCCATCACGACCAGCAACAGCGACCGCGAGGCGGTCGGCGTCTGGATCGTGGGCAATGGCCACATCGGCTCCCACTTCTCGGGCTTTGGCGTAGCTGAGATCCATCGCGCCGGGCTCTTCGGGGTTGGGGAAAGCCACCGTGGGGAACGTGGCGTCGGGGTGAGCCTGTTCTTCGATAAGAACGGGGGCCGTGAATCCGGCTTTCGCGAACACGGTCTTGCTAGTTTCCCAACCGACACCGTGCATCGCGGTGTAGGTGTAGATGAGCTCGGCGCCCGGCTTGGCGAGCGCAGCGGTGCGAGCAATGTACTCGTCGACGACGCCGTCATCAGTCGTGACAAAGTCAGTCGAGCGTGGCAGTTCGCTGATGGAACCCTTCGCGACAACATCAATCGCGTGGGCAATCTCGGCGTCTGCGGGCGGAACAATCTGCGAGCCGTGGTTGTCGCCGCCCAGGTAAACCTTGTAGCCGTTGTCGTTTGCGGGGTTGTGGCTGGCGGTCACCATGACGCCAGCACTGACATCGAGGTGGCGCACAGCGAAGGCAAGTACCGGGGTGGGCAGCAGCCGGGGAAGTAGCGTGGCACGCACCCCAGCACCGGCCATGATCATGGCGGTGTCGCGGGCGAAAACCTCAGAGTTCACGCGACCGTCATACCCAATCACAATGCTGGGGCTGGGCTCATGGGCCAGCAGGTAGGCGGCAAGTCCCGCCGCCGCCTGAGTGACCAAAACGCGGTTCATGCGGTTGGGGCCAGCGCCCAATTCGCCGCGCAGGCCGGCGGTGCCGAAGGCGAGCCGCGAGTCAAAGCGGTGATGAAGGCCGGCGATCGCCGTCTCGTCACCGTTGATGGCATCCGTAATGAGCGCTTCGAGCTCGGTATGGGTGACGGCATCGGGATCCTGTTCGAGCCAAGCGTTTGCTGCGGCGATCAGTTCTTCGGTGCTCAACGCTTCGGCGCTCATAGTGCGGACACAATCTGTGCGAGCAGGCTACTAATTTGTTCTTCAGCGTCTTTGCCTGCCTGAATGACTTCTTCGTGGCTGAGGGGGGTGGTTTGGATGCCGGCAGCAAGGTTGGTAATGAGCGACATTCCCAAGATTTCCATGCCTGCTTGGCGCGCGGCGATCGCTTCGAGCGCCGTGGACATTCCCACGATGTGACCGCCCATGATCTTCGCCATCTGCACTTCGGCGGGGGTTTCATAGTGGGGTCCGCGGAACTGGGTGTAGACGCCCTCATCGAGGCTGGGGTCGATCGATCGAGCAATCTCGCGCAGTCGTTTGCTGTACAGGTCAGTGAGGTCGATAAAAATTGCGCCCTCTAAGGGGGAGTCGGCGGTGAGGTTGAGGTGGTCGCTGATAAGCACGGGGGTTCCGGGCTTCCAGGTCTCTTTGATGCCACCGGCACCATTGGTGAGGATCATTGTTTTCGCACCGGTGGCTGCTGCGGTTCTTACGGAATGCACGACGCGACGAACGCCGTGGTTCTCGTAGTAGTGGGTGCGGGCACCGATAACGAGCGCGCGTTTTCCGCTGGAGAGGAGCACCGAACGGAGGGTGCCAACATGGCCTTCGAGCGCGGGCTTAGAGAAACCAGGGATCTCGGCTGCCGGAATTGTCGCGGTGGTCTCGCCGATGAGGTCGGCGGCTTTGCCCCAGCCGCTACCCAGGGTGAGGGCGATGTCGTGCTTCTCCACTCCCGTGAGTTCCGCGATTGCTGCGGCGGCGGATTGCGCGACTACGAACGGGTCTGCGGTGGGGTCGTCGAGGGGGTTTGAGGTTGGCGACTGTGACATGGAATCCACTCTAAACGGTGGGGGCTGCAACACGCCCCCGCATTCGACGCGAATCTGAGCAGTGCACACGTGTTTGCCGGTGGTTTGTCGCTGGGGCAGAAGCGCGAGAGAATTGGCTTATGGCCTATGAGTTCGAGCGCACCCAACGAATTGCAATACTCGGTGGTGGCCCCGGTGGCTACGAAGCAGCCCTTGCGGGTGCGCAATTGGGCGCGGAGGTGACGCTCGTTGAACGTGCCGGCGTCGGCGGCTCAGCCGTGCTCACCGATGTGGTTCCGTCGAAGACGCTTATCGCGACCGCAGAAGCCACAAATGCGATTCGGGATGCCGCTGATCTTGGCGTGCAGTTCTACTCGCGCGGCGACTCTGGTCGTGTGGTTCGCCCCGAGATCACAGTCAACTTAGCCGCCGTTAACGCGCGCCTCATGCGCTTAGCTCAGCAACAATCTGACGACATGAGGTCGCAACTGATCAAAGCTGGCGTGCGCGTCATCGAGGGCGAGGGCCGACTTGATGGCCCCCAGCGACTCGTGGTATCAACCGGCAAGGGTAAGGCAGGTACCGACTTCGACGAGGTCGACGCTGACACCGTGATCGTCTCGGTTGGTGCACGACCTCGCCTGCTCGACTCTGCGATGCCCGACGGCAAACGCATTCTCACCTGGACTCAGCTCTACACGCTCACCGAAACTCCCGAGCACCTAATTGTCGTTGGTTCCGGTGTTACCGGCGCCGAATTTGCCTCTGCCTACACCGCGCTCGGTGCCAAAGTCACCCTAATTTCCTCGCGTGACCGCGTGCTGCCCGGTGAAGACGAAGACGCTGCGCGCGTGATTGAAGATGTCTTCAAGCGCAACGGAATGACGGTGCTCTCGAAGTCGCGGGCAGAATCCGTGAAGACGACAACCGACGGCGTTATCGCGACACTTCACGATGGAACAACTGTCGAGGGCAGCCACTGCCTGATGGCCGTTGGTTCTCTGCCCAATACCGAAAATTTGGGTTTGGAAGAGGCCGGCGTGCAGCTGACCGACTCTGGCCACATCCGCGTCAACCGCGTTGCCCGCACGTCGATGCCGTCGATCTATGCCGCCGGCGACTGCTCAGACTTCTTCCCGCTTGCCTCGGTCGCATCGATGCAGGGTCGTACCGCTGTGTTCCACGCAATGGGCGACGGTGTGACGCCGATTGAATTGCGCAACGTGGCATCCAACATCTTCACGCAGCCAGAAATTGCCAGCGTGGGCTGGACGCAGAAACAGATCGAGGATGGCCTCGTGCAGGGCACCATCTATAAGTTGCCGCTCGCATCGAATCCCCGCGCCAAGATGATGGGCATCAAAGACGGTTTCGTGAAGCTGTTTGCTCGCACCGGCTCGGGCACCGTCATTGGTGGTGTCATCGTTGCGCCTAACGCGTCTGAGCTGATCATTTCGGTCGCACTCGCCGTAGAGCACCGCCTCACCGTCGACCAGATCGCTCGCGCATTCTCCGTCTACCCATCACTGACGGGCAGCATTACGGATGCCGCACGCGCCATGCACATCGTTCACTAGTCGCTCACAGCGCACCTGCTAGCCGCAGCCGGGGAAATAGTTGGCCGCAGGGAACGGGCCGCAGGGCTAGTTGCTGATCGGTAGTGGTTCACTGCGATCAGCTCGGAGCGCGATTTCTGCTTCCGAAGCTGCACCATCCTTGAGCGCCATTACGTGCTCGACGAGCTTCGTGGCAGTCTGCTCATCAACAACGAGGTCAGTAATTACTTTGGCGCGCAGTGCTGCGAGCAACGGCACAACCTTGTTATCGCCGGCGACACTGCAGATGCGGCGGGGTACTTCACGCAGTTCTGCTGGTGTGGGCCCCGTTGCACGTGCGTTCATTGAGAGGTCTTCGTAGGTGCCGTCGGCGCGCAAGAATATTGTGCAGACGTCGCCGACGATTCCTTCGCTGTCGAGGGTCTGGATGTCGCCAGCTTCGAGATAGCCAGCCGAGTAGACGTGGCTGGGCACTTCGCCCGCGATCGCACCGATGGAGAACAGGGCGATGTCGGCTCGGCGCTGGTAGTCAAGCACGCGCACAATTGACCTTTCCGACCACATTGCGTTGCGAGTTTCTGCGAAATCGAAGAACGCGGGAACGGGGAACAGGTGCACTTGGGCGTCAAAAGCTTCACCAAACCTGGCGATAAGGTTGCCGGCGTATTCGACTCCTGAGGTGCGCACATTTGCCGCTCCATTGAGCTGCACGATTGCGCTTCCGCGGGTGGGCTTCTTGCCTAAGTGGCGTGCGATTGCCGCGAGAGTTGTGCCCCAAGCAACACCCATAATCATGTCGGAATCGAACCATCCGGTCACGATACGCGCGGTGGCTTTTGCCACCTGATCGAGCCGTTCGGCTTCGTCAGCGAGGTCAGCAACGGGCACAACGTGAGCTTCGATTCCGAAGCACGCTTCGATCCTTTTTGCGAGTCCGGGGCCGCGAGTTGGGGTAGGTCGGAGCGAGATTTCGACGAGTCCACTTTCACGTGCATCGCGAAGGAGGCGAGAGACACTCGACCGTGACATGTGCAGGTGGTTGGCGATGGTATCCATCTTGATGTCTTGCAGGTAATACATCGACGATGCGGCCAGCATTGCCTCTTCGCGTTCCATGTCGTCCATCCTTGCACGTTCGTGCAGATGTGCTGCTCAGTTTGTCATTCGGTACTGCCAGCGTAATACGCTGCACTAATTGGTTCATCCCAGACGATTCACAGCATCACCTCGAGCAAACCATCACCAGAAAGAAACACAGCTTTCATGACTGACGAGTCCCTCACCCGAGCAACCCGCGACAGCGCGATTCAGCGCCTTGTCGACAGCACGCAGCCCGGCCGTGAGCTTGATGTACTTGTCATTGGCGGCGGAATCACCGGAGCGGGAATTGCACTGGATGCCGCCACCCGCGGTCTCGACACCGTCGTCGTTGAGGCCCAAGACTGGGCTGCCGGCTCATCCAGCCGCGCCAGCAAGCTGATTCACGGCGGCCTGCGCTACCTGCAGATGTTGGATTTCAAGCTCGTGCATGAGGCGCTCACCGAGCGCGACCTGCTGTTGAATGCTGTGGCCCCACACCTCGTGCGCCCACTGCCGTTCCTCTACCCTCTTCGCCACCACGTGTGGGAGCGCGCGTTTGTTGGCGCCGGAATTGCGCTCTACGACTTCCTCGCCACGGTAACCACGAAGAGCGTGAAGGGTAAGCGGAGTGTGCCGTGGCACCGCCACCTGTCACGCAAACAGCTTGCCGAGCGCTTCCCCGGACTCGCACACGATGCCGCCGTCGGCGCCATCGAGTACTGGGACGCGAATGTTGACGACGCACGCTACGTTGTCAACGTTATTCGCACCGCTCACGCCCACGGTGCGCACGCTGCAAGCCGTACACAGGTCGTCGAAATCACTCAGACCAAAAAGGGTGTCGTCAACGGCGCAATCCTCATCGATCTCGAAACGGGCACGACGTTCCCCGTTCGCGCGAAAGCCGTGATCAACTCCACCGGCGTGTGGACGGGCGAGACTCAGGCCCTCGCTCACGAAAGTGGCGGGTTAAAGGTGCTCGCGTCCAAGGGCATCCACATTGTTGTTCCGCGCGAACGCATCTCGGGTGAGGCGGGCCTCATCCTGCAGACCTCCAAGAGCGTACTGTTCGTGATCCCGTGGTCGCGCTACTGGGTCATCGGCACCACCGATACCCCGTGGAAAGAGAACCTGCTCAACCCGGCTGCTACCGCGGATGACATTGACTACGTCATCGCCGAAGCCAACGCGGTGCTTGCTAACCCCATCGATCGCTCCGATGTGATCGGCACCTGGGCCGGACTTCGTCCGCTACTCCAGCCGGGCACCATGGAGGGCACCAACTCTGCGAAGGTCTCGCGTGAGCACACCGTCGCCTCGCCCATTCCTGGCCTGACCGTGATCGCTGGCGGCAAGTTCACCACCTACCGCGTGATGGCGAAAGACGCGGTCGACTTTGCGCTCGGCAAGGACGCAGCCAAAGCGAATCCGTCAACGACAGCATCTGTGGCTCTGATCGGAGCTAATGGTCTCGACGAGGCTCGTGACAACGCGCCCGCCCTGGGCGAGCGTTTCGGCTGGAGCGAGCAGATGATCGACCACCTGTTGCACCGCTATGGGGCGAAGATTTCGGAGATCGCGGCGATTGCCGACGCAGAGCCGATAATGTCGCAGCCACTCGAACACGCATCCGCGTACCTGCGTGCCGAGATTGTCTATGCGATCACCCACGAGGGCGCGCTGCACCTCGAAGACCTCATGGTGCGCCGCACTCGCATGAACTACGAATACCTCAACGAGGCGGTTGCGGCCGTGCCCGAGGTCGCAGAAACTGCCGCGAAACTGCTGGGCTGGGATGAGCAGACTACCGCGCACGAAGTTGCTGTCTACCACCAGATGGCGGATGCCGTAGCGGCTGCGGCTCGCACTCGTGATGACGAAAGTGCGTCTGACGTTCGTGAAGCAGCACCCCAGATCGTGCCGCTCGCGTCACCTGCCACCGACGATACCCAGCAACCTCAGCACCCGTAGTCCGCACCAACAGCGCCCCGAACGCACCCTGACGATCAATGGAGATACGCCGAAAATGACACAGTACATTTTGTCGATTGACCAAGGAACGACGAGCTCACGCTCGATTATCTTTGATCATGAAGCGCGTATCGTCTCAAGCGGTCAGCTCGAACATGAGCAGATTTTTCCGCGCGCAGGCTGGGTCGAGCACGACCCCATCGAGATCTGGAACAACGTTCGCGAGACCGTTGGTCTTTCGCTCTCCCGCGCCAACCTCACGTACCAAGACATCGCTGCGGTGGGCATCACCAACCAGCGCGAGACGACCGTGGTCTGGAACAAGATCACCGGCGAGCCAACAACAAACGCCATCGTGTGGCAAGACACTCGAACGCAGCATATCGTGAATGAACTCGCGGGCAGCGACGGTCTCGACAAGTACAAGACCATTACGGGTCTTCCTCTTGCGCCCTACTTTGCCGGACCCAAGGTCACTTGGATTCTCCGCTACGTTGACGGTGCCCAAGAGGCTGCCGACCGCGGTGAACTCTTGTTTGGAACTATCGACACCTGGCTGCTCTGGAACCTCACCGGCGGAATCGACGGGGGACTGCACGCGACCGATGTCACCAACGCCTCCCGCACCATGTTGATGGATCTCGACACCCTGCAGTGGAGAGAAGATATCGCTGCAGACATGGGCATCCCGATGTCGATGCTGCCCGAGATTCGTTCCTCGAGCGAGGTCTTTGGGCATTGTCGCGACCACGGTTCGCTGCCCGGTGTGCCCATCGCGGGCATCCTTGGCGACCAGCAGGCCGCCACTTTCGGCCAAGCGTGCTTTACCGAAGGCATGGCCAAGAACACCTACGGCACTGGCAACTTCTTGCTGCTGAATACAGGGACCAAGCGGGTACACAGCGACAACGGGCTCATTACGACGGTCTGCTACAAGATTGGCGACGCGGCTCCTGTCTACGCCCTCGAAGGCTCGATCGCGGTCACCGGATCGCTCGTTCAGTGGTTGCGCGACAACCTCGGCATGTTTTCCGATGCCCCCGACATCGAACGCCTCGCCCGCGAAGTTGACGATAACGGTGGCGCCTATTTCGTGCCCGCCTTTTCCGGACTCTTCGCCCCATACTGGCGACCGGATGCGCGGGGTGCCCTTCTGGGACTCACCCGCTACGTCACCAAGAACCACATCGCCCGCGCCGCACTCGAGGCCACCGCGTACCAAACGCGTGAGGTCATGGATGCAATGAACGCGGATGCCGGTGTCGACCTCGCTGAACTGCGCGTCGACGGCGGCATGGTGGAAAACGAACTTCTCATGCAGTTTCAGGCTGACCAGTTGGGGGTCGATGTCATCCGCCCTCGCATCACCGAAACCACCGCGCTCGGCGCCGCTTTCGCTGCCGGGATCGCGATCGGTTACTGGGAAAGCGAACACGATGTCATCGCGACCTGGAACGAAGACAAGAGGTGGACGCCGCAGATGGCGCGCCTCGAGAGAGATCAGCTTTACCGCAATTGGAAGAAAGCGGTAACCAAGACCATGGGCTGGGTTGATGAGGACGTGGAGACCTAATTGACCTGCCAAACCCATGATGGACGCGAGTCAGTCGCGTTCGGAACCGTACAGCAATCGATACCCACGAAGGGGTAGGGAATCAATGAAAACCTCGCTAGTTAAGAGGAACAGCTTCTGGCTCGTTCTCTCGTTAGTCATGATGTTGGTCGCATCTATTGGTGCGTCCATCGTGCAAACCGGTGCCGGCTCTATCACCGTCAAGGACATGCGGTGGGAAACCTCGTCTGGCCAGATGATGAGTGCACTGCTCTTCAAGCCGGACACGGCGACCGAAGAGAACAAGGTTCCTGCGATCGTGGTTAGCCACGGTTGGTGGAACAACCGTGAGATGCAAGATGCCAACTACGTCGAGCTTGCTCGTCGTGGCTACGTCGTTGTGTCGATCGACATGTACGGGCACGGCAACTCATCGCCGCTGCGTACCGACAATTTGGCTCTGGGCGGAACCGGAATGTACGACGCGGTGAAGCTCGTCGCCGACTTCCCCTACGTGGACACCGACAAGATTGGTGTTAGCGGTCACTCAAACGGTGCTCGTGCAGCCAACTACTCGATGTTTATCGACAACGCTGCTGACCAGCAGCTCATCTCGGCAGTGCTGCTCGTCGACAACGACCCTGTCTACACAGATGCTGAGAACGAGAACGCGTATTTCAACCTGTATGGTGCGCGCGATGTCGGACTTGTGGCTGACCAATACGACGAGTTCTTCTTCCGCAGCTACAGTGCAGAGGGTGCTGTTCTGACCCCGCCGCGCGACTACATCGGCACTCCGAATGCTCAGTCGTTCCTCCACTTCGGGGCTGCACCGGATGAGATTTCTGACACCCGTGAGCCTGGGGAGTTCTACACCGACACCGTCGACGGCGAGCAGGCCTTGCGCGTGGTCTATACACCGGCAGAAACACACCCGTGGGGAACCATCTCGGCCACCACGGTAGGAAGCCAGATCGAGTTCTTTGAGGAAGCTTTCGGTGCACCAAACCCCATCGCAGCAGGCACACAGGTGTGGCAGGTTAAGGAAACCCTCACGCTCATCGGTCTGATCGGCTTTGGAATCTTCCTGCTCGCCTTTACCCGTGCAATGCTCACGACCCGCGCCTTTGCTGGTCTGCGCGCTCCGGCAGCGGTGGTTGTTCCCTCAACACGCAAGGGACTTGGTTGGTTCTGGGGCGGGTCGGTTGTGCTGGCGATCATCTCCGGTTGGAGCTGGTTGATCCTGGCGAACACGCCCTGGGTTGGCGCGATTGCGTTCAACATCGTGCCGTTCTTCATGCCACAGGGCGCGGTATTCTTCGTAGCCTTCTGGGCCGCGATCAACGCTATCGCCGCGATCATCGTCATGACCGTCTCCTACCTGGTATTCGGACGCAAGAATGGTCTCGACCTTCGCGCATCCGGAGTGTTGCCGGGGTGGAAGAAGTTCTTCCACGGAATCGGACTCGGTGTTGTTGTCGTGGTTGCCGCATACGGTCTCGTATTCGTGCTCGACTACTTCTTCAAGACCGACTTCCGCTGGTGGGTTATCGCCGTCAAGGCCTTCACGCCTGACAAGGTGGGAATCGCGCTCATGTACCTGCCGCTGTTCGCGATCTACTTCATCGCGAACTCGGTTGCGGTCAACTCCTTCAACCGTTTCTCGGTTCGTGGCAAGGAGTGGATCAACACGGCACTGCTCGCGTTCTTCAACGCTCTTGCACCGATCGTTTTGGTTGTCGTTCAGTACACGACGTTTTTCGTCACGGGCTACACGATCGATGGTTTCCCGGGCATCTTTAGCATCTGGCTGTTCCCGGTCATCCTGATTTTGGCCGTCACCGCAGTCATTTCGCGCAAGATTTACCGTGAGACGAACAACCCATACATCGCCGGCTTCATCAACGCGGCGATCGTTACCCTCATTTCGGTAACAAACACGCTCACCGCAGCGTAAGTACACAGCCACCGATCCTGAATCGGTAGCAACAACGGTGCCCCGGTCGATACCTCGACTGGGGCACCGTTGCGTGGGGGCAGCTCACACTCCGAATTAACCACAGAAGCGTGCCCGCCATCTGGCGGTCTCAGTCGTGAACATCAGGGAATAGCGGATGCGCGGCTGCGGTTTTGGCTAGGGACGCGATCGGCGTCACAGCGAAAGGGAACTCGTGAATCAGCAGGTTCAGTTTGGACTCGGCACATTTGGCGACGTCACGGTAGACGAGAATGGCGCGCCACTGAGTCAGGCCCAAGTTATCCGCAACGTTGTTGCCGAGGGCGTCTTGGCCGACGCGCTTGGCATCGACTACTTCGGTGTCGGCGAGCACCACCGTGATGACTTTGCGATTAGTGCGCCCGAAACGGTGTTGGCGGCGCTCGCGGTAGCGACGGAAAACATCAAATTGGGTTCGGCAGTCACTGTGCTGAGCTCCGATGACCCGGTGCGGGTCTACGAACGATTCGCGACCGTTGACGCGCTCTCAAACGGCCGTGCCGAGATCATCTTGGGGCGCGGATCGTTCACCGAATCATTCCCCCTCTTTGGCTATAACCTCGCGGACTACGAGACGCTCTTCTCCGAGAAGCTCGACCTCTTCGCTGAGCTCATCACGGAAGGGCCCATCACGTGGAAGGGCACGCTCAGGGCCCCCCTTAATAATCAAGACGTCTTTCCTCGCACCGAATCAGGCAAGCTCAACACCTGGATTGGCGTTGGCGGAAGCCCAGAGTCTGTCGTGCGTGCCGCACGCTACGGGATGCCGCTTGTTCTCGCCATCATCGGCGGCCAGCCGGAACGGTTCGCGCCCTATGCCGAACTCTTCCACCGCGCACTTGCCGAGCTTGGGCAGCCAGACCTGCCGATCGCCGTTCACTCGCCCGGCTACATCACCGACTCGGATGACGATGTTGTGGACGAACTCTGGCCCCACTACAGCGTGATGCGTGACCGCATCGGTCGCGAACGGGGGTGGCCGGCATCCACTCTCGAAGAGTTCATGGGAGAGGTTCAGCACGGCTCCCTGTATGCGGGATCGCCGGAAACCGTAGCGCAGAAGATGGCTAAGACCATCTCTGCGCTCGGGATCCAACGATTCGACATGAAGTACAGCGCTGGCACTTTGCCTCACGAGCAAATGATGCGCAGCATTGAGTTATACGGAACCCAGGTGATTCCTCGTGTGCGAGAACTTTTAGCTGACGCTTCCTAATCGGCCTTCGGAGCTTCGGGAATCTCGGATTCCGGGGCAGCATTGGCATTGGCATTGGCATTGGCATTGGCATTGGCGCGGCTACGACGCGAGCGGCGCTTCGATCGCACAATGAGCAAGATGATGCCGGCGATGATTGCGGCAAAGACGAGCCACGGAAGAAGCACTCCGATGGTGACGAGTAGTCCGGCGAAGAAGGCGACGAAACTGTTCCACCCGGTGATGATGCCGGCGAAGAAATCGTCAGGCTCAACACTGGGAGCGTCGGCAACCGACACGAGGGTGAGGGTGAGTGTCGACATCGCTACTTGATCATCGAAGTATCGCTTCTGTGATTTCAGGCTTTCGAGTTCACCTTGGCGACTGGAAATCGCCGTTTCCAGCTGGATAAGGGTGTCGGTGTCCTCCGCCGTGCTCAGCAGTGCCAGCAAACGTTCGACGGAAGCATCGAGTGCGGTAATTCGTGCCTCAAGGTCACGGGATTCCATGGTGACGTCGACCGAGTTGGTGGAGACTTCCTGCAGAGTTCCGAGCTTCTTGAACTTGTCGAGCGTGGCGGTGAGCTCAGAGGCGGGTATCCGCAGAGTCAAGGTTGCGCTTCCTCGTTCTCCGTCACGGGGCGCGTATTCGCTACGTCCGTCTACGCGGCCCCCAACGGACTCAGTGATTCGAATCGCTTGGGCACTCGCGTCATCCGGACTCTTCACTGTCACCGACATGTAGCCGGTTGTTATGACGTCACGACTCGTGTCGGCAATGGTGGCGTCGTCGTAGGCTATTCCGCCTTCGGCAACGCTGTCGGCCGCACCCGAACGCCCGTCCGCTGATCCCTCGACTAGGTACTCTTGCGTATCGCCCGGTGCCATCTCAGTAACCCCCGCCGAGCATCCCGAGAGTGTCAGGGCCGATAGTGCCAGTGCGGTCGTTATGAATAGTGTGCGCCTCATGGTTTCACCGTAGGGCCGCACGACCCCTAAAAACTACCCAACGTTTCTGACTTTTTGATCGTCACTCGCGTCTGCACCTTGATGTCATCTGGGAGAAAGCTTGGCCTTATGCGGAAACTGAGGGCACTGTCGGCCTTCATGCGTATCGTGAGACTGTGCTCCACGATGGGGCATCGCAAGACGCGGATTACCAACTATCTGGAGGAATCATGGGCTTCATTGATAACGCAAAGGATACCGGCGAAGCAACCGCCAAGAAGGTTGGCGAATTTGTTGACGACACAAAGGAGCGCGTAAGCGACGCAGCCGATAAAGCCCAAGCAGACGCTGAGGTGTCGAAGGCTGAAGCCGATCTTGAGCGCGCGAAAGCTGAGCGCGAAGCCACTGAGGCTAAGAATGAATACAAAGAAGACCTGCGCTAATTAGTTTCCTTCGTCCGGTATCCCGGCACCTGCGACTGGGATACTAGACGCATGGGCATTTGGCGCAGCATTCGGCGAAGACTACTTCCGTCGTTGGCTCCGAAACTCAATATCGCCGCAGATGAAGGCGAAGGCCCGGTAATAGTCTTCCTTCACGGGATTGCCTCGTCTGCGGCGACCTTTGCGGGAGTCATTCCCCAATTGTCAGACCACTATCGCTGTATTTCTTTTGACCTTCTCGGTTTTGGTGAGTCTCCGAGTCCCCCAGAATCGAACTTCACCATTGAAGATCACGTGGCGGCGATCAATTCCACGATTCATTCGCTGAAGCTGGACGCTCCTTTCATCCTGGTGGGCCATTCGTTGGGGAGCCTGCTTGCAGCCCGATTTGCCGCTATGCATCCCAGCAGAGTGAGCCGCTTGATGATGGTGAGCCCACCGATCTACGTTCCCCCGGAGCAAATTGGCGACCCGCTTGTTCGGGCTCGAGTAGGTGCCTACCTGCGCGCCTACGAGTTTTTGCGCACGAACAAGGAATTCACGATGGCAACCGTCGACAGGCTGCGGCGGCTATTTCAGCTCGACGACATTCTTGATGTTTCGGAGGGCAATTGGCGCGCGTTCGTTTTGAGTCTGCAGAACTGCATCGAATCTCAGACGACGGTGAGCGACATTGCCGCGGTCAGAGTTCCCATCGATGTCATTTACGGTTCTTTGGATCAGTTCATAGCACCCGGAACGATGCGAATTATTGAACAAATGCGTCACATCACGATGCACCGGGTTGAGGCCAACGATCACCTCGTTCGCCGGAGACTTGCAAGCAAAATCGTTGAGGTAATTGCGGCCGGCCGCAAGGTTTCTGGCAAAAACTAAGGGCTCGGAATAGCCTTCCACAATCGTGGTCGAAGCCACCATGACCAAACTGGATGAGCCTGGCCATCCCGCTGCACGCAGCAGGTACCCGTGGCGTTGTCGCCCTTGATTCGGAAATTCAGGAAAATGGTCGAGTAGTCAGTGTTGAAGCAACGTCAGTCGAGGGCCCGCTTCGAGTGAATGCGGCGTTGAGGGGAGCGGCAGACGGCCGTGCATCCGCTTGTGCGGGACTCTCTCGGCCTCGGCCTCGTGCTTGTGATCAGCCCCGACCCCCGGTTTCTTTCAGTGTGGGCTTCTCATAAGGAATGGCGTTTTTCCTGAGTTTCACGAGGCAGGCATCCGACCCACAGTGGTGCGGCTAGTAGCTCTCAAGCACCGTCGTCACTGCCCACACGACGCTCGCACCGATGAGGGCGGCGAAGAGCAACAACCAAACGACAGACGGGATGCCGGTGCGCGTGAAAAGCAGGTAGGCATCGGAGGTGCTCAGTTGGTCGCGACGACGGGTGTGCACACCGATCACGGTCGCGAGGCCGCGCACGCTACCAACGAGAAGGGCGATCGCGATGACCAGAAGCACGTAGCTCTGCTGTTCGGGGGTCGCCCATACCCAGAGGGCTGCGCTCGCTGCTGCCGAAACTGCGACCACCAGAAAGCCGAACAGGTTGCGGATAACGAGCAGAGTCAGGATAAGGATGATGCCGCCCACGAACAGGGCCAGCGCCGTGTACCCCTGCGTGACGCACCACAACTGGATGGCACCCACGATTGCCGGAGCGGGATAGCCGAGCGATCCGCTGATCGCAGACCCGAGTGCACCGCGCCCGCTGCTCACCGCTTCTCCCGAATGGTTCATGCGAATCTTCATGCCGTGCACAAAACGGCCGGTCAGAATGGCACCCACCGCGTGACCCAGTTCATGCACAAGCGTCGTGAAAAGCCCGAACCACTTCCAGATCGGCTGCGGAATGCTGAGCACGGCTGCGGTGGCTGCGATCACGATCAGCACAGTCGGAGAGATCTCGACCGGCGTTGTGCGGGCAAGGGAGTCGAGAAAGTCAGCCATGCCCAAATTCTCTCACCTGCATTCGCGATCTACCCCCTCGTTGAGGGCGTAGCGTGATCTCATGGATATTCGCACTCTCGGCCGCACAGGTCGCTCCGTTTCAGCAATCGGTCTGGGAACCTGGCAGCTTGGTGCCGACTGGGGTGATGTGAGCGAAGCGGATGCCCGCGGAGTGCTCGACGCAGCAGTTGACGGGGGAGTCACTTTCTTCGACACCGCCGATGTCTACGGCGACGGCCGCAGCGAATCACTTATCGGCCGCTACCTCGCCGATCGCCCAGAACTCGACATCACTGTTGCTACCAAGATGGGTCGTCGCGAAGCGCAAGTCGCTGCCAACTTCACCCTCACCAAATTCCGTGAATGGACCGACCGATCACGTCGTAACCTCGGCACCGACACCCTTGACCTCGTGCAACTGCACTGTCCTCCGACTGTTGTTCTCAGCATGGATCGGGTTTTTGACGACCTCGACGCTCTCGTCGCTGAGGGCGCAATCGCCGCCTACGGTGTGAGCGTTGAGACCGTGGATGAGGCACTCGCCGCCATCGCCCGCCCCAGTGTAGCCAGCGTGCAGATCATCCTCAACGCGTTCCGACTGAAGCCCTTGGATGCTGTGCTGCCGGCAGCACTCGATGCCGGCGTCGGAATCATTGCCCGCGTGCCCCTCGCCTCGGGTCTCCTCAGTGGCAAGTACACCGTAGACACCACGTTTGCGGAGAACGACCACCGCACGTATAACCGCGGCGGAGAGGCTTTCGATGTGGGGGAAACTTTCTCGGGCGTCGACTTTGAGATTGGTATTGCTGCAGCCCAAGAGTTCGCGGCCCTCCTCGCGGGTGAGCCAGCCGTCGCCGACTTCTCCACCCCGCAGGTTGCTCTCGCATGGGTTGCTCAGCAGCCCGGCGTGAGCTCGGTCATCCCAGGTGCACGCAACATTTCGCAAGCACACTCCAACGCTGGTGCAGGGGATGTTCCCGCGTTGAGTGCGGGCTTCATGGCTGGCGTGTGTGACATTTACGACCACCACTTCCGTGCCGCCGTGCATCCGCGCTGGTAGAGCCGTAAGCGCGAACTACATGCGTAGCGTGCTGATGGGTTCCGTGTCGGGGATGGGGCTCGCGTCTTTGCCGCGCAGGTCGGGGTGCCAGCCGCGTAGCAGTGTCGGCACGATCGCGCCGAGAGCGGCAATCACTGTGGCGGCCCAGAATCCACCGATGGGCCCGTTGGCGTCAATGAGGAACCCGGCGACCGCGCTGCCGAGGGCGGCCCCGATGAGCTGCCCGGTGCCGACCCATCCATAGGCCTCCGCTGTATCGCTGAACTTCACACTTGCTGAGACGATCGCAAAAATTACGGCGAATGCTGGGGCGATGCCGATGCCGGCGATCAACAGCATGATGGCCAGCCACCAGAAGTTGAGGCTGAACATTGCCAGGGCCATGCCGACGAACACGATGAACATGCGGCGGGCGAGTGCCCACGGGCCAATGGGTAGATGGCCAAGGAGCAAGCCGCCAACGAGTGAACCGATTGCCCAAATTCCGAGCACAAAACCGGCCTGTGGGCCGTCATGACCGAACACCGACACTACGGATGCCTCAACCGCTGCGGCGGCGCCCACCAACAGGAAGCCAGTGATTGTTGCCAACATCACGGGCGGACGACGCAGAACTGTACCGAAGGACCGCTTGCTGCGCGGGATGCGCACCTGCCCGACTTCGGGGCTTGCGATGAACCACGCTCCACCACCAAGGAGGAAGGTGCCGGCAACCAGGATTGCCGTCGTCGTCGAGATTTGGACGGCGAGGAAGGTCGCGGCCACCGGGCCGGCGACCCAAATGATTTCTTGGGCCGATGCATCTAGGGAGAAGAGTGGGGTGAGTTGCTTCGAGTTCACCATCTTCGGGTAGATGGTACGAACTGCAGGCTGCACGGGCGGGTTGCTGAGCCCGGCGATGAGGCCGACGACCATGAACATACCGACGCTGAGGGGCGCGAGCGCAATGGTGAAAATCGCGGCTGCCGACACGATGAGGGTGAGGATGAGCACTTTGCGCATTCCCCAGACGCCCATCCAGCGGCTCGTGAGGGGGCCGGCGACGCCTTGGCCCACGCTTGTTGTTGCGAGCACAAGGCCGGCAGCGCCGTATGAATTGTGGATCTGTTCGACGTGAAGGAGGATCGCCAGGGAGAGCATGCCGCCGGGAAGGCGTGCGGTGAGTTGCGCGCCGATAATTCTGGCGATGCCCGGAGTTTTCAACAGGTCGATGTATGCGTTCACAAGAACTCAAGCTTAGCGGCCAGGGAGGCGTGAATTGCCGGGCTTTTTGAGTGTCAGAGGTTATCCATAGGCTGTGGAAAAGTCCGCGAAGTTATACACACCTGTGGATGACACGCCCACTACATCTAGGGTTAGCGGCAACGACCACCCACGATATATAGTGGTGGAACCGCTTGACCGGGGGTCGCGGATAGAGCAATTTATAGTCATTTTGAGGGAGTTTTTGTGGCAATCACAGTCGTCAAGCGCAACGGTACGCGGGAGCCATACGATGCGAACAAGATCAACCTCGCAATTGAAGATGCCAGCACTGGTCTCGACGACAACATCACGTGGGTTACCCAGATCGCATCCGAGCTCGAGCTGACCCTCTTTGACGGCATTACGACCCAACAGCTCGACGAAGCAGTCATCCAAGTTGCCCTTCAGAACGTTAAAGATGACCCTGCATTTGATGTCGTGGCTGCACGCCTGCTGCTCAAGACCATCTACAAGCGTGTGCTCGGTGACTACACCGACGCAGCTGACCTCAAAAAGCTGCACAAAGAGCACTTCGCCCCCAATGTCACCCGTGGCGTGGAAGAGGGCCTGCTTGACCCACGCCTCACCGAGATGTTCGACCTCGAAGCACTCGCCGAGCACCTTGAGCCCGCACACGATGAACTGCTCAAGTACATCGGTGTTGTTACGCTCAACAACCGCTATGGCATCAAGGGTCGCAACGGCGACGCTCTTGAGGTCCCTCAGTACTTTTGGATGCGCATCGCCATGGGCCTCTCGCTGAACGAAGCGAACCCCAACGAGGCTGCGCTCAAGTTCTACCAAAAGATGTCTAGCCTCGAATACTTGGCTGCCGGCTCCACTCTCGTCAACGCGGGAACGATTTACCCGCAGCTGGCCAACTGCTTCGTGATGGAAATGCAAGACGACATGGAGCACATCGCTAAGACCACGCGCGATGTCATGTGGCTCACCAAGGGCACCGGCGGAATTGGCCTCTCGGTCACCAAGCTGCGGGCGCAGGGTTCGCCCATCCGCTCTAACAACACCACCTCCACCGGCCCGATCCCGTTCATGCACACGATCGACTCCATCCTGCGTGCGGTTAGCCGTGGTGGCAAGAAGTTCGGCGCGCTGTGCTTCTACATGGAGAACTGGCACATGGACTTCCCCGAGTTCCTCGAACTCCGCAGCAACTCGGGTGACCCCTACCGCCGCACCCGCACCGCCAACACTGCGGTGTGGATCAGCGATGAATTCATGAAGCGCGTTCAGAACGATGACGCGTGGTACCTCTTCGACCCGCTCGAAGTTACCGACCTCAACGAGCTCTACGGCAAAGCATTCTCTACGCGCTACAACGAATACGTCGCCATGGCTGAGGCCGGCGAAATGCACATGTTCAAAAAGATCGGCGCTCGCGAACAGTTCAAATCGATCCTCATTTCCTTGCAGACCTCAAGCCACCCCTGGCTCACCTTCAAAGACACGATCAACAATCGTGCGCTCAACAACAACACGGGCACGATTCACCTCTCCAACCTCTGCACCGAAATCACGCTGCCGCAAGACGAAGACAACGTCTCCGTCTGCAACCTTGCCTCGATCAACCTTTCGCGTCACCTTCTGCCGGAAGGCGGAGTCGACTTCGCGAAGATCGAAGAGAGTGCACGACTGGCCGTACGCCAGCTCGACAACCTCATCGACATCACGCGCTCCAGCGTGAAAGAGGCCGACTTCTCCAACGAGCAGAACCGTGCTGTTGGCCTCGGTGTGATGGGCTTCACCGACATCATCGAGAAGCTGGGCTACAGCTATGAGAGCGAAGAGGCCTATGACCTCATCGACGAAATCATGGAGCACGTCTCCTACGCCGCCATCGACGCCAGCACCGAACTCGCGAAAGAGCGCGGTGCCTATGCAAACTTCGAAGGCAGCCGTTGGGCCGAGGGCCTCGTGCCGCTCGACTCCATTGCGCTCACCGAAGAAGACCGTGGCATGGAGATCAAGGTCAACCGCAAGACACGACTCGACTGGGATGCCATGCGCGAGAAAGTCAAGGGGGGAATGCGCAACGCAACCCTCATGGCTATCGCCCCCACCGCGTCCATTGGGCTCGTTGCTGGCACCACGCCCGGTCTCGACCCGCAGTTCTCGCAGATCTTCAGCCGCTCAACCTCGAACGGCAAATTCCTTGAAGTGAACCGCAACCTCGTGTCGACGCTTCAGGAGCATGGTCTCTGGGAGAAAAACCGCGAAGCGATTCTGCGCAGCCAGGGTGACATCCAAAATGTTGCTGGTATCCCGGATGACATTAAGGAAGTCTTCAAGACAAGCTTCCAGCTGTCGCCGTACTCGTTCCTTGAGGTTGCCGCTCGTGCCCAGAAATGGATCGACCAGGCCATCAGCCGCAACATGTACCTCGAGACCCGTGACCTCGGCGACATGATGGATATCTATTTCGACGCCTGGTCGCGTGGCGTCAAGACCACCTACTACCTGCACATGAAGCCTCGCCACCAGGCAGAGCAGTCCACGGTGAAGGTCAACAAGTCAGAAGAAATTTCTTCGACCAAGGCCGCAACCTCATCCTCTGCTCAGCAGGGTGCAGCCCCCGCAAGCTCAACGCCAGCACGCCGAGGCTTCGGCGGATTCTCTAAGAAAGAAGACTCATAATGAACCGAGAGAACTCCATCGACGAGTACTACGTTCCGTCCGACCCCATGGACGATCTGCAGTGCGATAGCTGCCAGTAACGAGCACGGGAATGCTCCCGCCCACGGCAACCGAATGACGTGGGCGCACCCAAAACATCACAACGCGCAACCAAGAAAGAAGTAGCCAAGACAATGGGAATTCTAGGAACAGGCCTGCAAGATGGCCTATTGCTGAAGCCAATCAAGTACCAGTGGGCGATGGACCTGTACGACCAGGCCGTAGCCAACACCTGGTTCCCGAATGAGATTCAGCTGGGCGAAGACATCGCCGACTTCAAGAAGATGACTGATGAAGAGCGTCACGCGGTGACCTTCCTCATGAGCTACTTCAACCCGAACGAGCTGCTCGTTAACAAGGCACTCGCCTTTGGTGTGTACCCCTATGTTTCAGCCGCAGAATGCTCGCTCTACCTTGCGAAGCAAATGTGGGAAGAAGCAAACCACTGCATGAGCTTCGAGTATGTGCTCGAGACCTTCCCGATCGACCGCGAAGCCGCCTACAACTCTCACGTTGACGTGCCGTCAATGGCTCGCAAAGAAGAGTTCGAAATGAAGTACATCCGTCGCATGACGGAACAGACCCTTGACATCAACACCATCGAGGGTAAGCAAGACTTCATCCGCAACCTCGTTGCCTACAACGTCGTCCTTGAAGGAATCTGGTTCTACTCGGGCTTCATGGTTGCTTTGTCGTTCCGCCAGCGCAACCTGTTGCGCAACTTCGGTTCGCTCATGGACTGGGTTGTTCGCGACGAGAGCTTGCACCTCAAGTTCGGTATCAACCTGATCCTGACCGTGCTCGAAGAGAACCCTGAGCTTCAGACGGAAGAGTTCGCCGACGAGATCCGCCAAATGATCTTGGATGCTGTGGAGATGGAAGAGGCCTACAACCACGACCTGCTCCCCGGCGGCATCCTCGGACTCAACGCCAACTACATCAACCAGTACGTGAAGTACCTGGCTGACCGCCGCCTTGAAGAGCTCGGATTCGAGGCCCACTACAAGGTCTCAAACCCCGCCAAGTGGATGGCAACCGCCAATGACACTCTTGAGCTCGTAAACTTCTTCGAATCAACCAACACATCGTACGAGGCGAACGCGTCAGCAACAACCAAGGTAAAGGTTTAGTGGAACTGACCGTTGAGTGGGTTGATTGGTTAGACCCACGAGCGGTCCAGCAGCGTGAACTGATGGAGCTCGAGACGACGGCAATGTATGCCGATCGTCAGGCCGAACTCGATGAGGCGGGCCGCATCGCCGTAAGTGCTGCGTTGACGGTTGCGCCCTCCGACGTCAGTCACACGGTGTTGGTACTCGATGGCGATATCGTCATCGGTCATGCGGCACTTCGCCCTTTCGGGCAATCGCTCGAAGTGAAGAAAGTGTTCGTTGATTCGAATCATCGGGGCAAGGGTGCTGCGCGCCGTCTCATGAACGAGTTGGAAGGTGTCGCCCGCGAGGGTAATGCGCACTCCTTGGTGCTCCAGACCGGTCACGTACAGGTGCCAGCAATGGTGCTCTATGAGAGCCTCGGCTACCAACGGATTGATGCTTTCGGCCACTACGCCGCCATCCCATTCGGGGTGTGTTTTGAGAAGACGCTGTAGTTCGTTCAGGTAGGCCATCTATGCTGCACTGGACGGGGGATACCGTTCAACGATCTAAACCGGAACAATTGCACTGTGAGACTTTTTCGGCGGCGCCCGCGCCTCAATCTGGGCAAATTTAGGGCGCCCGAGCCTGTCGAAGAGGCACCTATCGAGCGTGTTGTCGAAGAGGGTGTACTCATCGCACGCAATGCTGTGCGCATGGCGGTCAAGAACCGAATAATTGTGGATGCCGCCCGTGACCACCTTGATTACGACGACGGTGCGCTGGCAGGCCTCGTGCACGTCGAGTTCGACCAACTCGCTGACCAGGCGGAGCGTTTGCTGCGGGTAACGCACACTGACCGTAACCGCGAAGTGCAAGTAGGGCTCGCTGAGGGACTGCGCCAAGCATCCATGGATGGCGAACTTATTTCGGGCATCATCGACGAAGCTCGAGAGCTTGCGTGGAGCGAAATCGGCACCGCAATCATTGCCAAACTTCGCGTTGCGTACCTCCCCACCGAAGACCCCCTTTACGAAGCCCAGCGCAAGCGTCGGCTGCGCGAATTGCGCACCATAAACTTTGCCGAGCTCGAAGCTGCGGCGCAGGGCGAATACTAACCAGTACCGATTTCGACACCGCTGAGCAGCAATAATCTCAGTTCCACATCACATATTCGGCACATTGTTGAGGGTCTCGCAGTCACACGGCGCAAGTGGGCGAATAATTGCGCGCGCCCGGCGGTAGGCTGCCAACGTCGGCGTTTCATCGAGGTACGCCCTACGGGATTCGCATTTCGCATTCGTCGGCCGCATTCACTTGGATATAGAAAAGGTTGGACCATGAGAATCAAATTCGCGATACCAGCACTGGTCGTAATTTCGGCCCTCGCACTGTCAGGTTGTGTTGACAACAGCACCGGCACAGAAACCGACGGTGGTGGAGCTGTAGATGTGGGCATCGACTCGGCCGCAGCAGCCCTGCTTCCTGACGATGTGAAAGCATCCGGCAAGCTGGTTATCGGCATCGACCCAACTTACGCCCCCAACGAATACAAAGACGATGCGGGCAACCCGATCGGCTGGGAAGTCGACCTCGGCGACGCCATGGCGGCAAAGCTTGGACTGGAGACGCAGTACGAAATCTCTAGCTTCGATAAAATCATTCCGAGTGTTACTGGTGGTAGCTACGACATCGGACTCTCGTCGTTCACCGACAACGAAGAGCGCGAGAAGAGCGTTGACTTCGTCAACTACTACGAGGCCGGTATTCAGTGGGCCCAGCAGATCGGCAAAGACGTCGATCCAGCCAATGCGTGTGGCATGACTGTTGCCGTGCAGACGACGACCTACGAAGAGACCGATGAGCTTCCGGCCAAGTCGAAAGAATGCACCGACGCTGGCAAAGAGCCCATCAACATCCTCAAATTCGACAAGCAGGACGAAGCAACCAACGCTCTCGCCCTCGGGCGCGCCGACGCCATGAGCGCCGACTCACCCATCACCCAGTACGCGGTGAGCAAGGTAGCCGACAAGATCGAACTCGCCGGAGATTCGTTCGACACCGCACCGTACGGTATCGCCGTGCAGAAGGATTCGCCTCTCGCGGCAGCCCTCCAGGCAGCACTGCAGTCGATGATTGATGACGGCAGCTACAAGTCGATCCTCGAAGAGTGGGGCGTCTTCAGCGGCGCTGTTTCGGAGATCGCCATCAACGCGGCAACAACCAGCTAGGTAGATGACTGTGTCAGACTCTGGCCGTTCGGCGACACCCGCAAGTGTGTCGCCGAACGGCACTGACCAAGCGGAGGCGATCAGGGCGATTCGTCTTCGCCACCCGTGGCGTAATGTAATCGCGGTCATTCTCGTGGCGATGCTGGTTCTGTTTGTTGTTGATGCGTCGCAGCGGGAAGCCTATAGCTGGGATAACTTCGCCAAATTCATCTTCGACAAACGTATATCCGAAGCTGCTGGGTACACCCTCCTGCTTACCGTCTATGCGATGATCCTGGCGATCGTTCTCGGTGTCACCCTCGCGGTTATGAGACTCTCAGATAACCCCGTGGTCAAGGGCATCGCGTGGCTCTATCTCTGGGTGTTCCGCGGAACTCCTGTGTATGTGCAACTCGTATTTTGGGGACTGTTCGCGACAATCTACTCGTCGATTGACATCGGCATCCCTTTCACCGAGCCGTGGGTCTCCCTGGACACCAATGCGGTCATCAGCGTGTTTTGGCTTGCCGTCATCGGGCTTGCGCTGAACGAGTCCGCCTACATGGCAGAGATTGTGCGCGCCGGCATCCTTTCGGTGGACAAGGGTCAGGATGAGGCCGCCACCGCTCTCGGTATGTCGTGGCTGCAGACAATGACTCGCGTCGTTATCCCGCAGGCGATGCGCATCATCATTCCGCCAACCGGCAACGAAGTTATTTCGATGCTGAAGACGACCTCGCTGGTATCCGCAGTACCGTTCAGCTTTGACCTCTACGGAAGATCCCGGGATATCTCCGCAGTGATCTTTGACCCCATCCCGCTGTTGCTGGTGGCATCGGCGTGGTACCTCCTGTTCACCTCGATTCTGATGGTGGGCCAGTACTTCCTTGAGAAGCGTTTCTCGCGTGGTGTCGGGCAGGCACGGCCAGAGAAGAACGACAATGCTACGGGAACGATCCCTCTCGTGACCGGAGTCATCGATACACCCGGATCCGAACCGGAGCCCGGCACCGATACTGATGCGTCAGGAAAGGAGCACCGATGACTGCTGCAGCCACAAGCGAAGCGCCCATGGTGTACGCCGACCGTGTGTCGAAAAGCTTCGGATCCAACGAGGTGCTGAAGAGCATCTCGCTCACGGTTCCCCGCGGCGAAGTAATGTGTCTGGTCGGGCCCAGTGGTTCCGGCAAGTCAACGTTCCTTCGCTGCATCAACCATCTCGAACGTGTCGATGCGGGCAGGCTCAGCGTCGACGGTGTTCTGGTCGGGTACGAAGAACGCGGTGACAAGCTCTATGAGCTCAAGCCGCGTGAAGCTGCTCGTCAGCGCCGCGATATCGGCATGGTTTTTCAGCGCTTTAATTTGTTCCCGCACATGACGGCCCTAGAAAACATCGTCGAAGCGCCCATTCGAGTCAACAAGGTGAAGAAGGATGCCGCAATCACGCACGGCAGGGAACTGCTTGCTCGCGTGGGACTCGCCGAAAAGGAAGATGCCTACCCTGCACACCTCTCCGGTGGCCAACAGCAACGGGTAGCGATCGCTCGTGCACTCGCCATGGAACCGAAGCTCATGCTGTTCGATGAGCCCACATCGGCGCTCGACCCTGAACTAGTGGGAGAAGTGCTCGACGTGATGAAGGGTCTCGCCCAGTCGGGCATGACGATGATTGTTGTCACCCACGAGATGGGCTTCGCGCGCGAAGTCGCCGACCAGCTCGTCTTTATGGATGGTGGCGTTGTTGTTGAGTCTGGCGATCCAGACGAAGTGCTCGGCAACCCGCAGCATCAACGCACGAAAGCGTTCCTCTCGAAGGTTCTGTAACTTCAGGTCGATCCGGATGCGCTGCCTAGCGCGGCTGCATCCGGATCGCACCATCCAGACGAATGACCTCGCCGTTGAGCATCGGGTTCTCGACGATGTGCTGCACAAGTGCCGCATACTCACCGGGGCGACCCAGACGTGACGGATGTGGCACTTGCGCGCCGAGAGAATCTTGCGCCTCTTGGGGCAGCCCGGCCATCATCGGCGTCTCGAAGATGCCCGGTGCGATCGTCATGACGCGCACCTGGGCCGAAGCAAACTCGCGGGCCAGCGGCAGAGTCATCCCGGCGACGCCCGCTTTTGACGCAGCATACGCGGGTTGTCCGATCTGCCCATCGAAGGCCGCGACGGACGCCGTATTCACGATCACACCGCGCTCATCATCAATAGGTTCGGTCTCAACCATCGCGGCCACAGCCAAACGGATCACGTTGAAGGTGCCCGTGAGGTTGATCCCAATCACGGTTTCAAAGGATTCGAGGGGCAGCACACCCTTGCGTCCCAGTGTCTTCCCTGGGGTGGCAACGCCGGCGCAGTTCACGACAATGCGCAACGAACCGACCGAGCTAGCGAGGGCGACGGCAGCCTGAACGTCAGCCTCAGAGCGAACATCGGTGGGCGCGAATCGGAAGCCATATTCTTCGGCAATCTCGACTCCGCGAGAGCTGGGAAGGTCGGCGATGGTGACCAACGCACCCTGCGCGGCGAGAGCGCGAGCGGTAGCCAAGCCAAGACCGCTAGCGCCACCGGTGATCAGTGCTGCGGCATCCTGAATTCTCATGCAATCCTTTCGATGAGTGTTGCGTTTGCCATTCCGCCGCCTCCGCACATGACCTGAAGTCCGTAGCGGCCGCCGGTGGCGTCGAGCTGATTGACGAGGGTGGTGAGCAGGCGTGTGCCTGAGGAGCCGAGGGCGTGGCCGAGAGCAATCGCTCCACCGCGTGGATTCATGGTGGCGGGGTCAACCGGGAATTCCTGTAGCCACGCCAAGGCGACCGACGCGAAGGCTTCGTTGACCTCAATGCTGTCGAGCTGGTCGAGGCGGATGCCGCTGCGCTCCAAAACACGATGCGTCGCGGGGATGATCCCGGTCAGCATCTCAATCGGGTCGGAACCGACCACGGCAAAGGAGTGGAAGCGTGCGCGCGGCGTGAGGCCGAAAGCGGCAGCGCGTTCCTCGCTCATGATGAGCACTGCGGAAGCGCCGTCGGTGAGTGGCGACGAATTTCCTGCTGTCACGCGCCACTGAATCTCGGGAAAGCGTGCCGCGACTTCTTCGTCGTAGAACGCGGGGGAAAGGCCGGAGAGTCCGTCGGCCGTTGTGCCCGAGCGGATGGTCTCATCGCGCCGCAGCCCACCAATGGGCAGGATCTCACTGCTGAAGTCGGCGAGGGCAGCGCGCGAGTGCGAGACGGCGGCGAAGACATCGAGGTCATCACGGTCAAGACCCCAGCGCGTGGCAATAAGTTCAGCCGAAATGCCCTGATTGACCAAGCCCTCGGGGTAGCGCTCGCGAAGTAGGGGGCTCATCGTGCTCTGGCCGAGTGTTGCTTGCCCAATCGGGTGTGAACTCATCAGTTCAACACCGCAGGCAATCACGACATCGTTCACACCGGCCATCACCGACTGGGCGGCGAAATGGGCTGCCTGTTGACTTGACCCGCACTGGCGGTCAATCGTGGTGGCCGGTACCGACTCGGGGAATCCCGCTGCCAGCACCGCGTTACGGGTCACATTCACGGCCTGCTGGCCAGACTGCGTGACGCAACCACCCATCACGTCATCGATGGTTGCCGGATCAAGGTCGTTTCTGCTGAGCAGCCCTTGGAGCACCGTCGCGAGTAAATCGACAGGGTTCTCTTCTGAGAGTGCTCCGCCGGGTTTGCCTCGGCCTGAGGGCGTGCGAATCGCGTCAACGATGACTGCCGTTGTCATGCCTCAACACTAATCGTGGGTGGGGGTGGGGGGGAAGAGCCGCGGCGGCTCAGCTCTGAGGCCGGTTCGATCCGGAACGTCTAGGCCGGTTCGATCCGGAACGTCTAGGCTGGTTCGACACCAAACGCACGAGCGAGTTTGTCGATCTTCTGGGCACGACCGAGGCGGGGTAGGTCGCTGCCGTCGCGGATGACACTCCCACGAGCCTCGAAGTCTTCCAAGAATTCACGAGCCCACGCAACGTCCGACCGGGTGGGGCTGATGACTTCGTTAATGATCGGCAATTGTTCGATATCGAGACACAGCTTTCCGGTCATGCCGAGCGCAACAGCCATACTGCCCTGCTCGCGAAGAACTGGATGGTTGGTGCCAACAGTGGGCCCGTCAATGGGGCCAGGTAGGTTGCCGACGCGGCTCGCAATGACAAGGCGCGAACGGGGGTATGCCATCGCGAGGTCGTCAGAACTGGTTCCGGTGTCGCGACGGTAGTCTCCGCTGCCGAACGCCAGACGGTATACACCGCGGGCGCGGGCGATCGACGCCGCTTCTTCAATGCCGAGGGCGGACTCCACGAGGGCGATGACGGGCGTGGCACCCTTCAGGCGGTCAAAAGTTTCGGAGACGTGAGCTGCTGCCTCAGTTTTGGCGAGCATGACACCACGCAGGCCAGGGAGCCCGGCGAGAGCATCCACATCATCTGACCAGAAATCTGAGGTGCGATCGTTGATGCGCACCCAACCGCTGCCGCCCTTGCTTAGCCACGAGACCACAGCATCGCGAGCGGTCGACTTTAGGCGAGGGTCTACGGCATCTTCGATATCGAGGATGATCTGGTCGGCGCGCGATCGTTCGGCGGCATCAAAATCTTCGGGGCGGGTTGCGGCAACCAGAAGCCATGAGCGCGCAATCTCTGCGGATACGTCGTGGGTGGTGGGGCGGGAGGTGGTGCTTTCGGACACGCGGTAGCTGCTTTCTTTCAGAAGAGGGGCGACGTTCTCGTGCCACTCGCAGCCTCAAGGGTACCCGGTGCTGGCTGTGTGGCACAGAAATCGGCAGGTTTACGAAGCGAGCACTTTGGCGATGCGTTGCACGCTGACCGATTCGGCTGTTCCCAAGTGTTGCGCGAAGAGGCTCAAGCGGAGTTCTTCGAGCATCCAGCGGGCTCGGGCAATCTGTGGTTCAGGATGAGGTTCAAGCGGGAGGGTGCCCCCAGCGTCGTTGTAGCGGCGGGTCGCGAGCTCGACTTCTGACATCCATCCGCGGTCTTTGCCAGGGTTTTCGGTGAGCTTCGTTACGCGGTGTTCGATGCCCTTGAGGTAGACGGGAACGCGGCGCAGCTGGGTTAGTCCGGTGGCTGACACGAACCCCGGATACACGAGCGAATCGAGCTGTTCGCGAGCATCACCGAGCGGCGCAATGAGATGCATGCTTGTTGCGGCACGTATCGCTTTATCGGCCAGTCGTACGCCAGAAACTATGGATGCCACGAGCGAGACGGTGGCAAAGAGTGAATCAACCAGCCCTGCCGAGATCTCGTTGCGCAGCGACTCGAACTCGCGCTGCGAGAAGATTTCGCGATCGCCCATCACGGAGTCAACACAGGCGCGCAGACAGTCGTCGAAGAGGGCATTCGTTGAGCGATATGGGCTTTGCGCGAGTACGAGTTTTTCGTTACCGGTGAGGTGCTCGTTGATGTACCCGAGCGGCGAGGGAATCGCTAACAGCAGCAGGCGACGCACACCGCTCCGGTGCGCGATGGTCTGATCGTGCGGTGTTGACATGAGGCGAAGGGAGACTGAATCGCCGTCGTCAACGAGCGCGGGGTAGGCACGGATGGTGTTACCACCGTGTTTGGTGTCGCGTGAGCGGTCGAGTTCGCCAAAGTCCCAGATCGTGATGCCGGAACGTTCGAGCGTTTCTGTTGGTCGTTCGACGGCACGCGCAACACTCTCGCGGGCGACCGGCTTGAGGCTTGCCTGCAGGCTGCGCAGTGATTTGCTTGCGCCAACTTTCTTGCCACGCTCATCGATCACGGCGAAGGTGACCCGTAAGTGTGCGGGTACGCGTTCGAGGTCGAAGTCGGATGCCGAAACTGTGGCGTACGTCAGGCGGGCGATCTCTTTCGCTAGGAATTCGGTCAGTGAGGCACCGTCGTCGAAGGCGGCGGTCGCCGGATCGGTGGGAGCCGCCTCGAGCAGGCTGCGGGCCCAGTCGGCGGCCGGAACAACGTTGCGCCGAATCGGTTTCGGCAGCGACTTGATCAGCGCCGTCACGAGTTCATCGCGCAGTCCGGGCACCTGCCAGTCGAAACCTTCGGGGCGCAAACCGGCGAGTAGCGGAAGCGGCACTGCGACGGTCACACCATCGTCATCGGTGCCCGGCTCGAAACGGTAGCTGAGGGCGAGGGTTTGGTCGCCGCGCACCCACGTGGTGGGAAACTTGGTGTCGTCGACTTCGGCGTCATCCGCGTTCTCGAGGAGGTCGTTTGTGGTGAGCGTGAGCAGGTCGGGGGAGTCGTGGCGGGCTTTCTTCCACCAACCCTCGAAGTCTCGAACCGACGCGACAGTTGCGGGCACCCGTGTGTCGTAGAACTCAAAAATTGTTTCATCGTCGTGCAGGATGTCGCGGCGGCGGCTGCGTTCTTCGAGCTGCTCGAGGTCTCGCCGCAGTGCACGGTTCGATGCATCGAAGCCCCACACGCGTTTGTCGCGCTTGGTGAGATCGTCTTCGCCTTCGACGAGGGCGTGCCGAATGAAGAGTTCGCGGGCGGCAGGAAGATCGACGCGGGAGAATTGGATGCGCCGGTGGGCAGCGAGCGTGACGCCGTAGAGCGTCACCCGTTCGAAGGCGACAGCGGCACCCTGCTTCTTTTCCCAGTGCGGTTCGGAGTAGCTGCGCTTCACGAGATCACCGGCAAGCTTCTCCGCCCAGACGGGATCAATCGACGCATTCATGCGAGCAAAGAGTCGACTGGTTTCGACGAGCTCTGCACTCATGATCGCGTTGGGCTGTTTCTTTGCGAGGGCTGAGCCGGGGAAGATAACAAACCGGGTTTGGCGGGCACCAATGTAGTCACGTTTGGCTACATCCTTAAGCCCGAGGTGGCTGAGCAGTCCGGCAAGCAGCGACCGGTGGATGCCGTCAGGGTTCGAGTGGGCGTCGCCAATAACGAGGCCAAGCGGTTTGGCCAGGCGGCTCAACTGGCGGTAGACGTCGTGCCATTCGCGCACGCGCAAATAATTGAGATATTCGCTTGTGCACAGTCGACGGAATTGGTTACCCGAGAGCGCTTTCTGTTTCTCTTCGAGATAGCTCCAGAGGTTGAGGAGGGTGAGGAAATCACTCGTGGGGTCGATGAAGCGCGCGTGCTGTTGGTCGGCCTGCGGGCGTTTGTCGAGGGGGCGTTCTCGCGGGTCTTGAATGCTGAGTCCGGCAACGATGGCCATGACTTCGCGGGTCGTGCTGTGCTGTTTCGATTCAAGCACCATGCGGGCAAGCCGCGGGTCGATCGGCAGTTGGCTGAGTTGTTTGCCGATGCGGGTGATGCGCGGGGCTGCGTCTTTCGCGTCCTTACCGGGCTTTGCGTTCTCAATGGCACCGAGTTCGGTGAGTAGGTCGAGGCCGTCTTTGATGCCGCGCGAGTCTGGCGGCTGCAGGAACGGGAAGTCGGCAATGTTGCCGAGGCCGAGCGAGATCATTTGCAAGATCACGGCGGCGAGGTTGGTGCGCAGAATCTCGGGTTCCATGAACTCGGGCCGCGAGGTGAAGTCTTCTTCGGAGTAGAGGCGGATCGCGATTCCGTCGCTCGTTCGCCCTGAACGTCCTGAGCGCTGGTTGGCACTCGCCTGGCTGATGGCTTCAATGGGCAGACGCTGAATTTTGGCGCGGGTGCTGTAGCGACTGATGCGTGCAGTTCCGGCATCGATGACGTAGCGGATGCCGGGCACGGTCAGGCTGGTTTCAGCAACGTTGGTGGCGAGCACGATTCGACGTCGCGTGCCGGGGGTGCGGCGCGACTCGAATACGCGGTGCTGTTCTGCCGAACTCAGTCGACCGTAGAGGGGGAGCACTTCGGTGCCTTCGTGAAGACCGCCACCACTGATGCGTCCTCGGATTGCTTCTTCGGCATCCCGAATTTCGGTTTCACCGGAGAGGAATACAAGCACATCGCCATCGCTTTCGCGGGCAAGTTCGTCGAGGGCGTCGTTAATGCCTTCGAGGTAGTCGCGGTCGACACGGTTAGCAGCCTCTTCTTCGGCGTCTTCGGCTTGCAGCTCTCCGCTGGCACCATCTTCGGCGACGAGGGGGCGATACCGAATCTCGACGGGGTAGGTGCGGCCTGTCACTTCGATGATCGGGGCACCGTCGAAGTGTTTGGAGAAGCTTTCGGGGTCGATCGTGGCGCTCGTGATGATGATGCTGAGGTCGGGGCGGCGCTCGCGAAGTTGTTTCAGGTAGCCGAGCAGAAAGTCGACGGTGAGGCTGCGTTCGTGCGCCTCGTCAATGATGATCGCGTCGTACTTTTTGAGGTCACGGTCACGATGGATCTCGTTCAGCAGGATGCCGTCGGTCATGAGCTTCACGCGCGTATTTTTACCCACGCGGTCGGTGAACCGCACTTGGTATCCGACAAGGTCGCCCAGTTCACTGCCGAGTTCTTCGGCAATACGCTCCGCAACGGTGCGCGCAGCAATCCTTCGGGGCTGCGTATGCCCAATGGATGTCTTACCCAGTTCCAGCAGAATCTTGGGCAGCTGGGTGGTCTTTCCGCTTCCCGTGGCACCCGCAATGATCACTACCTGGTTCTCGCGGATGGCCTTCGCAATGTCGTTCTTGCGCTGGCTTACTGGCAGCTCAGGAGGGTAGGTCACTACGACGTCAGAAGGCAGCTTCGCTGCAGTACTGGCGGAGTGATTCTCGGATGCGGACATAGCCCTTCAGCTTACGCGCTGTGGCATGCCGACTACTGCGTTGGTGTCAACCAGCCGCGCAATGCTCTAGTGACCAACGGCAGTAGCGCGTAGACCATCACCGGGGTGAGGCACACAGTGGTGACGAGCACGCGCACCACGAGCGGCAGCGAATCCCAGCCGGGCGCGAGCATCGTGACAAGGTATGTGAAGAGAAGATTGAGAGGAACGAAGCCAAGCCAGATGGTGACGGCTTGCTTCCAGCGTGGTGGTATGTCGGCAACGCCACCGGCATGTTCGACGGTGACCTCGGTGGGTTCGTCGAACCAGCCCTCGATGCCGGTTTGCATCCACGCGGTCGCTTCGGCGATGCGGGCCGGGTCGACGGTGCGTTCAATAGAAACGGTGATGGGGGTGTTGACCATGGGGTCCCAGCGCACTCCGTTTCGGCTGCCCAGCGGCGACTATGGCATGGTCAGTGACTTGATTTCGTCGGCCGTTAATGGAATCCACGGTGTGCCGTCGGGGTCTGAGGAGAACGCCGCGGGGCTGTCGCCCTGGTTCCACCATTTCGCTTCGTAAGGTACTCCGCTGAACAGAATGCGGTCACCCTCTTCGTAAATGGCGGTGCCATCCCAACTCGGGTAGGTACCGCTCGGCAACGTGGGCACCTTGACGGGCGTTTCTCCCTCGAGTACGGGGCCGACGAGCGTCCAGGGGGTCTCCCATGAGTTGAGCACAGGGTTGTCGGGCAGTTCATCACGCGTCCACCATTTGGCTTGGTAAACATTGCGGTGCCAGACCACTTTGGTTCCGGCCAAGTAGCTGGCGTCTTCCTGCCAGATTGCGTACGGGCTGGTCGCGGGGTCATCAACGAAGTCATTGGGGTCAGCTGGTTCTTCGGTGGTGATGGTCTTCGCCGAACTGGCGACCTGTCCGTCAAAGCCGTCAGCTAAGACATCCGCAAAGAAGAAGTCGCCCTGAGCGACACCGCTGCAGGAGTCAGAAACCCGCGAGGTGTCGGCGTAGTTGGGCCCACACGTGGTGTCGCGGTTGAGCGACCACATCGACATGCGTCCGGTGCCTTTGTCGAGCGCAAACTCGTTGAGCGCCGTGGCATCTTTCATGGTGAAAACTTCAGCCTCGATGTCGTTCTGGCCAATCATCGGGGTTGCGCCGAGCTTGGTCCAGATGGTGGCATCCGTCAGTTCAATACCGGCAGTGTCATAGAGAATTCCCAGTTGACGGTGGGTTTCCTGCAGCGAGCGAATGGATGCCGCACCGCTGGTTTCGCCGTCGGCCAGACTCTGGCCGAAGTTCATCGTCATGATGTTCACCCCAGCAAGGTCAACGCCAGCATCGAGCATCTGGGTGATCGCGGTGGTTCCGTCTTCGGTGAGGCCAAAGGTTGCGGCGGGCAGCGTAAGCCACACGGCGAGGTCGTCACCAGCAGAACGTCGTGCTTGTTGCAGGGTGGCCATCGCGGCGGCACGGCGTTCCCCGGCAGCAGTGTCGCTGAGGTTTTCGCCTTCGATGTCGAGATCAATCGTGGTCGAGGCGTAACGCTCGAGTACTGAATCATAGCCAGCAACGAGTTCAGCAGGGTCGGTGCAGGTCGTCGAGAGCTCGTTGTTCAGTAGTCCACCAAACGAGACAGCGACATCGCCTCCCTGCTGTTGCAGGCGTGCGATGCGACGGTCGAGGTCGAGTGAGATCGCTGCTTCATCCATTGTGTAGGCGGTTCCCCAGGTGGGGGTGCAGCCCTCATTAGTTGCAGCAACGATGAACGAGAGCATGACCTCTTTGCCGCTTTCTTTCGTTGCGGCTTCGAACTCGTAGCTGGGGGTCGCCGTGACATCCACGTAGGCAGCGAACCACGGGTCTGGTGCGGGTGCTGCCTGAGTGGATGCCCATGCCTGGTAGGCAAAGAGTCCACCGGCGGCGACGGCGACGGCTACAACCGCGGCCATGACGAGTCGCCAGAATGAGAGTCTGTGGGTTGCGGTCCTCATGATCGAACCTCACTCTCAGCTTCGGCAGGTGGGAGCATCTCGGCAAACACAAGGGAGTCGCGCACCTTGGTGTGTACCCCGCTGTCGTCGCCGTAGTAGAGGATTGAGCGCCAGTCGAGCTCTGTTGATTTCGGTGCGGGTTCTTCCTTTTTCTTCTTCGGCTTGCGCTCGACAAAGAGGGGCCGGGTGACGCCCAACCAAATGTCGACAATAGTGTTCCAGATGCCGATGTAGGAGACGACTGCGAGGCCGGCGAGAATCAGGTTGAACGCGGCGAAGGCAGCATTTCCCCAGTTACCAGCGTTGAGGTCGCGCCAGAAAGTGAAGCCAGAGAACGTGATGATCACGAGTGGTGCGAGCACATAGAGTAATGGCGTCGAGGTGCGGTTACGCACTTTGGGGGTGCGAGCGAACGGGATCTTCTTGCTGGTGATGGCCTGCTCGAGTGACTTGAGCACTCCCGCAAGGTTCACGGGAAGCAGGATCAGGTTGAAGCCATAAATGCGGAAGATGTCGGTGAATTTGTAGCCGCTGTAGCGAAGGTCGCTGCCCATGGCCAAGAAATATGGCACTGCGGCAAGAAGCACGACGGGGCTGAGTAGTCGGCTGTCATACGGGTAGGCCAGCAGAAACACGAGGCCGAAACTCGCCCACGTGATTGACGTCATGTAGTTCACGCGCAGGAAGAACTCGGTCCACGGCACTGTTTCGCCTCTGGCCCGACGCTCACGCATCTGACGCATCAGTTTCGGCATGATGAGCAGTCCACCATTAGCCCAGCGACGACGTTGCACAACGAGCGAACCGAAGTCGGGCGGGGTGGCGCTATAGCTGAGGCGCTCCGGGTAGTTCACGAGTGTCCAGCCGTGAGCACCAAGGTCGATGCTCGACTCGGTGTCCTCGATGACGGTGCGGTCTTGAACATACCGCTTGACCGTGAAGCCACCCTCGGTTTCGGTTTCCACAATGTCGTCGAGGGCAGCCTTGCGAATGACGGCGTTGGCCCCAACCCAGAAGGTTGCGCCATAGTACGACTTGCCCTGATGCAGGATGTGCTGGAGGTCTGTCGTAGCGCCGGAAAGCCGTTCGATGCGGGTGCTTGCTCCGCGGAACGACGAGTACGGAGTCTGGGTCACGGCAACTCGAGAGTTGTCTGCCTGCTCGAGCAGGTAAACGAGACGAAGGCAGTAGTCGCGCAGCAGCAGCGAGTCGGCATCCAGCGTTAACAGGTACTGCGAATCCGGGATCGCGAGATCGCCGGGTTCCGCGTGGCTTACGGGCCGAAGCACTGTGCCGGTCGGCGTCTCTTCTGGGCGGTAGTTGCCACCCATCAGGCCGATGTAGGCGTTGAGGTTCATCGCCTTGTTCGCTTCGTGCGATACCGACGTGTACAGCTTGCGCTCGAAGGTCGAGAGATCGGCGGTGAACGTCCACGCGAGGCGACGGTACAGTTCCCGCATGCGGGCAGTCGGCGGAACCATACGCTCGTCGCGGGCGGCACCCAAGGCATCCGCCGTCAACTGCAGCTCCCCAGCAAGCCCCTGAATGACCTGGGTCACAAAGAACTCATCAACGTGGTCAATGCGCTGCTCGCTAGCAGCTTTGTTCTCGAGCCACTCTGCCGCCCACAGGTAATGCTCGGCGAGGTCATCAAGCTCGAACAGTCCGACGGTGCCGCCGTGCTGCACGCGTCGCTCGAACGTGGCGAGAGCCTCGCCGAAGCGCTCACGGGGGGCCGCGAGCTCAGACTGAATTTTCTCCGCAATCTCACGCGATGCCGCCAACTGTGCTGCGGCATCCGGGTCTGTGGGAAATGGGGGGTCGTCGAGCAAGAGCACGACGCGCAAAGTCGGGTACTCCTGAAGGCATGCCGACCAGAGGGTCGCGCGTACGACATCCGGCTCTTCGCTGTAGCTGGGCACCAGCACGGTGATGGAACCCTGGTTTTCGGCGAAGTGGCGGTCAAGTTCAGCGCGAGGCACACGGGCATGGGCGCGGAATCGTTGATAGGCACCATGTCTGGCGATCAAATACATGAGCGCAGAGAAGGTGAGGAAGGTCACAACGATCACGTACGAGATGGCTTCGGTAGTGAACCTGAAGCTCTCGGTGCCGTTGTTGATGAACTGACGCACGATCGTGTAGATCACGTAGGTCAGCCAGAAGACAATCGTCGCAACAATCGCAAGACGCGCTAGCGCAATCGTACGATCACTGGGTGCAGGATGCACGGTGGGCAATAGTGTGAGGCGTGTTTCTGAGCCCCATTGGCGGCGCCGGGCAGGCGCAGCCGTACTATTCGTAGGCATGGTTGGTGATTCCCCTAAGCAAGATCGGCATCTTTCGGGTAGACGCCGTCGGGTATCTTGCGTATTTCAGTATCAACAGTGTCGTCGGTGATCGCAAGAATCACACCGACTGTTCAGCAAGTGGTCTACCTCTCGAAAATGCTCTAGTAGGCTGCGTTCACGCGTTGAATACTGTCGTTCACCCGGGGGAGGAATGGATGCCTCAGACCATCGCCATCATTGGTGCTGGGCCATCGGGGTTAGCTGCTGCCCGCGCGCTCGACAAGGCGGGCATCCGCTACGTCGGGTTTGAATCGGCAGACGATGTCGGCGGCCTCTGGAACATCGATAACCCGCGCAGCACGATGTACGAATCCGCGCACCTGATCTCTTCGAGGACGACGACTCAGTTTCGTGAGTTGCCGATGAACACGACGGCTGATTACCCCGGTCATCGTGAACTCAAGCGTTACTTTCGCGCGTTCAGTGATCGATTCGATTTAGGCGAGAAGTTTCGGTTTAACACCACCGTCGAGAGGGTCGAACCCTCTGGAGACGGTGGGTGGAATGTGACGACCCGCTCGACAGATTCCGATAGCGGCATGTTGCCGAGCGATGAGCGGAACACTGAACGCTTTGACGGCGTGATCTTGGCCAACGGAACATTGGCGCATCCCAGCATCCCCACCTTTGATGGCGAGTTTTCTGGCGAGATCATTCACTCAAGCCAGTACAAGAAAGCCACGATGTTTGCGGGCAAACGTGTGCTCGTGGTTGGGGCCGGCAACAGCGGGTGCGACATCGCGGTGGATGCCGTGCATCATGCTGACAGTGTCGACCTGAGTGTGCGGCGCGGCTACTACTTTGTACCGCGCTACCTGTTCGGTAAGCCGGCGGACACCCTCAACCAGGGGCGCCCGCTCCCGGCCCGGATCAAGCAGTTCATTGATACTCGCGTGCTGAAAGCGTTCACCGGAGATCCGGTGAAGTTCGGCTTCCCGCGGGCCGACTACCGCATCTATGAGTCGCACCCAATCGTGAACACTCTCGTGCTTGGCCACCTGGGACAGGGCGATTTGCGCATCGTTCCGGCGCCCGCACGGTTCGACGGCACTACGGTGCATTTCGCTGATGGCACTCAGGCCGACTACGACCTCATTGTTCTTGCGACGGGGTACAGCCTCGACTATTCGTTCGTCGACAGAGAGCACCTTAATTGGACAGGTATGGCACCTGAGTTATATCTCAATATTTTCCCGCCGAACTTCAACGGTCTCTATGTCATGGGCATGATCGAGGCGAGTGGGATTGGCTGGCAGGGTCGGTATGAGCAGGCCGAGCTCTTGGCTTCCTATCTCGCGGCGAAAGACGACGCTCCGCAGGCCGCGGCCGACTTTAAAGCTTCCGCGAAGCGGCCGTGGCCCGACCTCACCGGCGGCTATCAGTACTTGGCTCTTGAACGTATGTCGTACTACGTCAACAAAGATGCTTACCGGCGCACACTGCGGCGTCTGCGTGAAACCCTGACCCGAAAGGCACACTCATGACAATCGATGATGCGATTCTCAACTTCAGTCCAGGGTCGCTCATCGCCTTGAGCGTCGTGCTGGGCTTGATCATGTTCGGGATTGCCCTCGACACCAGTCTCGAAGACTTTCGGGCAGTACTGAAAGCACCTCGAGCGTTTGCGATTGCTCTGACTGCACAGATCGTTTTGTTGCCCGCCGTGACCTTCGGACTCACCCTTCTTTTGCAGGTTGGCCCGTCCATTGCGCTCGGGATGATTTTGGTTGCCTGCTGCCCACCAGGCAACATTTCGCAAGTGCTCACGTACCGCGCTCGGGGTAACGTCGCGCTATCGGTGTCGATGACAGCAGTCACCAATGTGGTCTACATCGTGATGTTGCCCGTTAACCTGTCGCTGTGGGGCGGTTGGCATCCCACAGCATCGGCAATTCTCGAAACTGTGAGCCTCAATGGCTGGCAGATGCTCTTGGAGATCGTGTTAATCATTGGGCTGCCGTTTGCGGTCGGTTTCGCGATCAAGAACCGTTGGCCGGCGTTTGCTAAGAAAGTACAGCCGACGGTCAAGTGGGTAAGCCTGCTGGCGCTGCTCGGGTTCATTATTGCGGCGCTCGCCGGAAATTTCGCGTTCTTTATTGCCTATGTAGGGGTCGTGCTGTTGGCTGTGTTCTTGCATGACGCGGTTGCTCTCGGCCTCGGCTACGCGAGCGCCCGACTGGGTGGCCTCGCGCTCTATGAGGCGAAAGCTGTCACCTTCGAGGTGGGTATCCGCAACGCTGGCCTCGGGCTTGGACTGGTGTTTGCCTTCTTTGGCGGTCTAGGCGGTATGGCTGTGGTGGCCGGCTGGTGGGGCATTTGGGACATCATCGCGGGGCTCGCTCTGGCTACATGGTGGGGACGCCGCAAGGCACGGGGTGCCAGTGACGGTTCGGGGCCGAACTCCGGTGTGCCCGCGAGTGGTGCGGAGGCAGTCGCATGACCCGGGTGCTGGTTACGGGTGGCAGCGGATTCTTGGGTACGTCTGTGGTGGCAGGGTTGGCTGCATCCGACAGTGTTGAGTGTGTGGTGAGCGCCGACATTCGCACACCGGGGCCGGGAGTGCGCCAGCCGGGTGTGCTCTATGAGCGCGTGGATGTGACGGATGCCGCAGATCTGCCAGCACTGTTGCGCCGTCACCAGATCGACACCGTTGTGCACCTCGCTTCGATTGTGAATCCAGGTCAAAGCACCACGGTCGCGCAAGAGTTCGCTGTTGATGTTGGGGGATCGCGTGCGGTATTCGCGGCCTGTGTCGAGGCGGACGTCTCGCGAGTGGTGGTCTCGTCGAGCGGTGCAGCCTACGGTTATCACTCAGACAATCCGGAGTGGATTACCGAGAGTGACCCATTGCGCGGAAATGATGATTTTCCTTACAGCAGGCACAAGCGGATGGTCGAAGAGATGTTGGCCGAGCTGCGCGAGACTGCACCACAGCTCACTCAAACGATCTTTCGCATTGGCACGATTCTTGGTCCGGGAGTCAAGAATCAGATCACCGCACTGTGGGATTCACGTCGGGTGTTGACTATTGCGGGTGCGGAGAGCCCATTCGTTTTCATATGCGTGGATGACGTTGTTCGGGCGATGGTTCGGGCGGCAACCGGGGGACCCTCAGGAATTTTCAACGTTGCGGGCGATGGAAAGCTGACGGCGAAAGAAATCGCTCATGCCCTGGGCAAAAAGCAACTCGTGCTTCCTGCCTGGGTGCTTGCGGCCGCACTCTGGATCGGGCACGTCCTGCGGTTGACCCCGCACGGGCCCGCGCAGGTGAAGTTTTTGCGTTACCGTCCGGTGCTCGATAATACGGCGCTCAAGGAATCGTTTGGCTTCACTCCCTTAAGAACGAGTCGTGAAGCTTTCGAGGGTTACATAGAGGCACGCCCGAGGCACTAGAAGGTACTTGTGTATACAGTTCCCCCAGAATTCGGCTTGATTTCTCCCGAATCAGGCATAGGCTGGAGGTCTTGTATACAGACTGCCGCGTGCTGATTCCGCGCATTCATCAGGGGAGGTGCGCATGGCAACACCGTTGAGGGCCAGCGAGCGCGCCTACCAAACCCTGCGCGACGACATCGTTGACTGGCGTCTGTCGCCGGGGACCATTCTGGGCGAAGTTGAGCAGGCGGCGCGACTAGGAGTCTCTCGCACCCCACTGCGAGAAGCACTTTCTCGACTCATCACGGATGGACTTGTCTCAAGCCAATCCGGTCGCGGACTGGTGGTTACTGATGTGTCAGTTGCCAACATCCGCGAACTCTTTGATGTGCGCAAAGCGCTCGAAGTGAAGGCCGTGCGATTGGCGGCTATGCACCACACGGGTAGCACGTTCGCCGACCTTGAACTCGAATTCGACGCTGTTCCCGAACTGCTCGCCCGCGACGACAGCGACCGCAGTGCCTACTTTGACCTGGTGCGCCGCTTCGATGATGCCGTCGATGATGCGGTTGACAATGACTACCTCATTGGTGCGCTCAACTCGTTGCGCACCCACCTTGTGCGCGTGCGTCGGCTTGCCAAAGACAACCCGGAACGCCTCGCCGCGGCTGCCCGCGAACACTTGCTCATTGTTCAGGCGATCGTCGCGAGCGACCCCGAACTTGCCGCTCATGCCACCCATGTTCACCTCCACCACGCGCTCACGAGCGCTCTAGCCATGGCCGCAGAATCCCCCCTGCGCGCCGCCAAGTGAAAGGCACTACCGTGAAAAACCACTCCCTGCGTGTTTACCGCAGCGACGAAAATCTGGCCCGCGAAGATCAGCTCGCGCACAACATTGCCGAGATTGCCTCCGAGCAGCTTGAACCGACGGATGCCGTCACCGACATGGTCATCAACCGTGTGATCGACAACGCTGCTGTTGCTACTGCCTCCCTCACCCGCGCGCCGGTAGTGTCTGCGCGAGCCCAGGCCGAGCGTCACCCTGCGGAGCCGGGGTCCACCGTCTTCGGTTCCGACCTTCGCGTCAGCCCCGAGTGGGCAGCCTGGGCCAACGGGGTCGCCGTGCGCGAGCTCGACTATCACGACACTTTTTTGGCGGCGGACTATTCGCACCCCGGCGACAACATCCCGCCGATCCTCGCTGTTGCCCAGCACACGGGACGCACAGGCGCTGAACTGCTGCGCGGAATTGTCACGGGCTACGAAATTCAGATTGACCTTGTGAAGGCAATCTGCCTGCACAAGCACAAGATTGATCACGTTGCCCACCTCGGCCCGAGTGCTGCTGCTGGCATCGGAACTCTCCTTGGTCTTGACACCGAAACCATCTTCCAAGCTGTCGGTCAAGCCCTCCACACGACCACCGCGACCCGCCAGTCGCGCAAAGGCGAGATCTCCACGTGGAAGGCTTACGCCCCCGCTTTCGCTGGCAAGATGGCTGTTGAAGCCGTTGACCGTGCCATGCGCGGGCAGACCAGCCCCACCCCGATCTATGAGGGCGAAGACGGTGTGATTGCGTGGATGCTCGACGGTCCCGACGCGCACTACGAGGTTCCGCTGCCCGAGCTGGGGGAGCCGCGCACGGCGATCCTCGATTCCTACACGAAGGAGCACTCGGCTGAGTACCAGGCGCAGGCGTGGATCGACCTCGCCCGCAAACTGGGGCGCGAGCATCCGGAACTCACGGTCGACAACATCAACCGCATCGTGCTTCACACGAGCCACCACACGCACTATGTGATCGGCTCGGGCGCTAACGACCCGCAGAAGTATGATCCCAACGCGAGTCGCGAAACGCTCGACCACTCCATTCCGTACATCTTTACTGTGGCGCTGCAAGACCAGGAGTGGCATCACGTCAACAGCTATGCCCCTGAGCGTGCCAACCGCCCTGACACTGTCGAGTTGTGGAAGCGTGTCACCACTCAAGAAGATGCTGAGTGGACGCGCCGCTACCACTCGATCGATCCCGCCCAGAAAGCCTTTGGTGGCCGCGTTGAGATCGAACTGACCGACGGAAGCCGCATCGTCGAAGAGATCGCCGTTGCTGATGCGCATCCGCTCGGCGCTCGGCCGTTTGCTCGCGAGCAGTACATCACCAAGTTCCGCACCCTCGCCGATGGCGTGCTTGCGAGCGACGAAATCGAACGCTTCTTGGCCGCAGCCGAACGACTGCCGGAACTGTCGGCATCCGAACTGGGTGAGCTGACCGTGCGAGGCAACTTCCCCGCCACCACCGCCAAAGGAATCTTCTAATGCTGTACTCACAGACCGACCCCGCAACCAAGCGCGCCCAGTTTCGTGAGCGTCTGGCGAGCGGTGAACTGTTGCGCGTGCCCGGTGCCTTCAACCCGCTGAGTGCTCGCCTCATCCAAGACAAAGGCTTCGATGGTGTCTACATTTCGGGTGCCGTTATCAGTGCCGATCTGGGGCTGCCCGACATCGGTCTGACGACGCTGACTGAGGTTGCCGGTCGCTCCCAGCAGATTTCGCGGATGACCGACCTGCCCAGTCTCGTTGACGCCGACACCGGTTTTGGCGAACCCATGAATGTGGCGCGCACCGTGCAGACCCTCGAAGATGCGGGTGTCTCTGGCCTCCACATCGAAGACCAGGTCAACCCGAAGCGCTGCGGACACCTCGACGGTAAAGCCGTGGTCGACACCGACACCGCGCTCAAGCGCATCCGATCGGCGGCCGACGCCCGACGCGACCCGAACCTGCTGATCATGGCCCGCACGGACATCCGCGCTGTTGATGGTTTGAATGCCGCGATGGACCGCGCGAAACAGCTCGTGGATGCCGGTGCTGACGCTATCTTCCCTGAGGCGATGAGAGACCTCAGCGAGTTCGAGGCCATGCGCACCGCTGTCGATGTTCCGATCCTCGCGAACATGACCGAGTTCGGTAAGAGCGAACTCTTCACGACAACGCAATTGAGCAATATCGGCGTAAACATTGTTATTTACCCCGTTACGCTGTTGCGTAGTGCAATGGGGGCCGCAGAACGCACCCTCGATGCGATCAACGCCAACGGCACCCAGCAGTCTGTCGTCGGCGAGATGCAGACGAGGGCACGCCTGTATGAACTGCTTGACTATGAGGGCTACAACGCGTTCGATTCGTCGGTCTTCAACTTCACTCTTGACGGCCACCACTAACTTCATAACCCCACTCGAACTTTCACTCGATACCACCACCGAGGAGCACAATGACTGACCTAACAGGCACCCCAGACACCGAAATCCGCAAGGGTTTGGCCGGTGTTGTTGCCGACACCACCGCAATCTCGAAGGTGAACCCGGAAACAAACTCGCTGATGTATCGCGGCTATCCCGTGCAGGAGTTGGCTGAGAAGTGCACCTTTGAGGAGGTCGCTTATTTGCTGTGGCATGGCGAGCTGCCGACTGGCGAGCAGTTGGAAGAATTTCAGAACGTCGAGCGTGCGCAGCGCCACCTCGATGCCCACACGAAGCGTGTAATCGACGAGCTTCCGCTTTCTGCGCATCCAATGGATGTCGTACGTACCGCCGTCAGCGTGATCGGTGCTGTGGATGACACCCTCACTGACCCCGCCAGTATGATTGATGCAGACCTGAACCTGCAGCGTTCACTGACCCTGTTCGCTAAGTTGCCGGCGATCATCGCCTATGACCAGCGCCGCCGCCGCGATCAGGAGTTGGTAGAACCCCGCGACGATCTGAGCTATTCTGCGAACTTCTTGCACATGACTTTTGGCGAGGTTCCTGACCTTGTCGTCGTGAGCGCGTTCGATGTGTCAATGATTTTGTATGCCGAGCACTCGTTCAACGCCTCCACGTTCACCGCTCGAGTCGTCACGAGCACGCTGAGCGACCTCTACAGCGCGGTCACCGGCGCGATTGGAGCGCTCAAGGGTCAGCTGCACGGAGGAGCCAATGAAGCAGTCATGCACGTCTTTGAGGAGATCGGCACCGCCGATAAGGCTGAAGGCTGGCTTGAGACTGCTCTTGCAGAGAAGCGCAAAATTATGGGCTTTGGGCACCGCGTGTACAAAAACGGTGACTCGCGTGTTCCCACGATGAAAGCTGCGCTCGAAACACTGGTTGCGGAGTTTGATCGCCCCGACATGATGGAGCTGTATGACGCTCTGGAGACGGCCATGACGAGCCGCAAGAACATCAAGCCCAATCTCGACTACCCGAGTGGCCCTGCCTACAACCTCATCGGGTTCGACACCGACATGTTCACGCCGCTGTTCGTCGCGAGCCGTGTCACCGGCTGGACTGCTCACATCATGGAGCAGGCCGCCTCGAACGCTCTCATTCGTCCGCTCGCCGCCTACTCGGGCGTTGACGAACGGCACATTCGCTAGGAGCTTTACCGGCTGGGATCAAATCGTCAGCGGCGAGTGGCAAGATGGGAAAATGACTGTTCCCCTAATTCAACTCAACGACGGCAATTCGATCCCGCAGCTCGGGTTCGGTGTATTCAAGGTTGACCCCGACGAGACTGAGCGGATTGTCACCGACGCGCTTGAGGTTGGCTACCGCCACCTCGATACGGCAATGATCTACGGCAACGAAACCGGTGTCGGCAACGCGATCACGGCATCCGGTATCCCTCGCGACGAGTTGTTCATCACCACCAAGCTGTGGAACAGCGACCAGGGCACTGACTCTGTTCGCGACGCCATGGATTTGAGTCTCGAGAAGTTGGGGCTCGACTATGTGGATCTGTACCTCATCCACTGGCCCCGCCCTGACCTTGATCGTTACCTCGACACGTGGCTCACGATGGAAGAGCTCAAGGCTGCGGGCAAGGCCCGCTCGATTGGTGTGAGCAACTTTCACCGCCCACACCTCGAGAAGATCATCGCGGGTAGCAGCACCGTTCCGGCAGTCGACCAGATCGAACTGCACCCCGCTTTCGCCCAGCGCGACCTCCGTGCCTACGGCGCTGAACTCGGTATGCAGATTGAGGCGTGGGGTCCGCTCGGCCAGGGCAAGTATGACCTGTTTGGCGAGACCGCACTGCAGACTGCCGCTGAAGCGCACGGTGTTTCGCCCGCCCAGGTTGCGATCCGCTGGCACCTGCAGAGCGGCATCATTGTGTTCCCCAAGTCGAACTCGCGCGAGCGCATGGCTGAGAACTTTGATGTCTTTGGCTTCGAACTTTCGGCAGACGAGATGGCATCCATTGACGCTATAGATCGCGACCAGCGCGTTGGCGCAAACCCCGACGAGGCGACCTTCTAAGTAGACGCTCGCACCAATCGCACGAAGGCCGGCACTCCGTTCACTGAGTTGGAGGGGATGCTGGCTTTTGTCGTTTCTGGACTAGCCTAAATGTCGGGCGAGCTACGAAATCACTCCAGAGCGCTCAACCCCCACCGCAACACCGGGCGGGGTATCCACGAGCAACCCGGTCCCGGCGAACGCAGCCTCGAGGTCGGCACGGGTTTCGGTGAAGTGTTCCCACCCCTCCGTATGGAGGCCGATCACGCGGTGAACGCCCAAGATTTGGGCGGCCTCTGCGGCATCCGCCGAGGTCAATGTGAGCGGGCCGTTGACGGCCGAGATGCGGGCAGCGCCAGCGAAAAGCACGGCGATGTCGATGTCGGGGAAGCGGCCAGCTATCTGCTTCACGAGGAGCAAGGACGCGTTGTCGCCGCTGACGTAGATGGTCGGCTCGCCCTCGGCTTGCAACACGAAACCGGTGACCGGGCCCACGCGCGACTCAGCACCGGGAGGGCCGTGCAGGGCGGGTACCGCGGTGACGGTGACGGTGCCGACCTCGCAGGATTCCCACGAGTCGAGACCAACCACACCACCACCGAACAGGTCAGAGCCTGCCTTCATGGTGCTGATTGTCAGCACACCGGTGGCGAGAAGTTCGAGACCCTCATAGTCGAGGTTGTCTTGGTGTTCGTGATGTGACAGCAACACCAGATCGACAGTGCCAACATCCGCTCGGCTCAGCGCCGGACCCGCCGTCTTCGTGAGTGGCACACCACCTTCGTCAGGGTAGAGCTGTGGGGCATCAAAAGTGGGATCAGTCACGATGCGCAATCCCGCATATTCGAGCAACGCGGTGGGGCCGCCAATGTAGGTCACGGTCAACTTCGACATACGCTGAGACTATGCCCAATCGTTTGGAAACTGCTGCGAGCCCTTACCTGAGATCACACGCCACCAACCCCGTTGATTGGTGGGAGTGGTCTGCCGACGCATTTGCTGAAGCTGAGCGCCGCGATGTGCCCGTACTGGTCTCCATCGGCTACTCCACGTGTCACTGGTGTCATGTTATGGCGCGCGAATCTTTCAGTGACCCCGTGCTGGCCGCCTATCTCAACGAGAACTTTGTGGCGATCAAAGTAGACCGCGAAGAGCACGCCGAAGTGGACTCCACCTATCTGGCGGCGGCATCCGCTTTCACCCCCAACCTGGGTTGGCCGCTCAACGTGTTCGTCACCCCCGCGGGGCGAGCCTTCTTTGCCGGAACATACTGGCCACCGACCGCTGTGGGGCAGCATCCGGCGTTCAGGCAAGTGCTCGAATCGGTGACGGATGCGTGGGGCACCCGTCGCGAGAAGGTCGAAGCAAGCGGTGCCGCAATTGCGCAGGCGCTCGCGCACAGTCGCGGAGTGGAGTGCGAACTCGTCGTGGACTTCGCACCTGTGATCGACACCCTCGCTGCCGCCGAAGATCTTGAGCATGGCGGATTCGGCGATGCCCCGAAATTTCCTGTCAGCCCGGTATTGCGGTTCCTTCTCGATCGCGGCGACCGCACCGCGGAACACTCGCCCGAGGCTGCCGGCCTCGCCGACCGCACGCTTGAGGCAATGGCGAGCTCAGCGCTGCGTGACCCCGTTGACGGCGGTTTCTTCCGCTACTCCACCCAGGCCGACTGGACCGACCCGCACTACGAACGCATGCTCTACGACAACGCCCAACTGCTCGCCGCCTACGCGCTCGCCGACCGCACCGAAACCGCCGCCGGTATCGCCGAGTTCTTGCGCGACAGACTGCTGCTGCCCTCGGGCGCCTTCGCCTCGGGCCTCGACTCCGAAAGCACCGTCGACGGCAAACGAGTTGAAGGCTTCTACTATTCGCTGGATGCCGCCAGCCGCGCCCGCGTCGAAGCCCCACCCCGCGACGACAAGATTCTCACCGGCTGGAACGGTCTCGCCATAGAAGCCCTTGCTCTCGCCGGCGCTCGTCACGGCAACGCCGAGTGGATCGCGCTTGCCCGCGGTGCCGCCGACTTCCTGCTGGCTGAGCATGTGCTTGGTGGACGGATTCCCGGTGAGACCGATCTCGCCGAAACGGAACTCGCCGAGCGTGCAGGGGAGCGGCTCGTGCGCACCTCCATTGGAGGCATCCTCTCCGACGCCGCAGCAACCCTCGAAGACAGCGGGATGCTCGCGCAAGGCCTGCTGGAGCTGTCGATCGCTACCGGCGAATTTCGGTACGCCATCGCCGCCCGCGACCTCGTCGATCGGGCGCTCGCGGCAGGCGCGGCTGGTTCAGGAAGCTCACCCTTCGGCCTCCCCGGCGGCACCGACTCCGTGCTCGCCGCCCAAGGTCTTTCGACCGAAGCCGACATCAGCGATGGTGCCCACCCCAGCGGGCTCAGCGCCATGGCCACGGCCGCTTTCACCCTCTTCGCCCTCACCGGCGATGCCCAATACCGGGATGCCGCCGAAAATTCCATGAAACTGGTCGGCCAACTAGCAGCCCAGCAACCCATCTCGTTCGGAACCGCCCTCACCCTCATGTCGGAGCTTGGTGCACCCTTGCGCCAGCTCGTCGTGGTGACGCCGGATGCGGCGGGTTCCGCTCGCGCAGCGGATGGCGATATCAACGATGTCAGCGGTGACGGCGCCGGAACGTCCGACGCGAGCGCCGCAACCAGCGACGAACTCACGAGTCTTGCCCGAAACCTGCACCGCGCTGGAGGCATTGGTGTGGCCGTCTCGCAGGCTCAAGCGGGCGCTTTTGCGGCATCCGGTTTCGAACTGTTTGCAGCTCGAACGGCGATCGAAGGCAAACCCACCGCCTACCTCTGCGAAGAGTTCGTGTGCCGCCTGCCGCTCACTGATGTTGCCGCGCTGGGCGCTTTGTTGACCTCGAGCTAGCGCTCGTACACGTCGCGCCGATGCCCAAGCGTCACGACAACCACTAGCAGAACGTCATCCTGAATCGTATACACAATTCGGTAGTCGCCGATGTGCACACGGAGGCCGGGCCGCCCCTGAAGTGCTTTCGCCCCGGGGGTCGCGGGTCTTGACTGAGAAGAGCTATCGCACCTCGGAATGAAAGTTTGCGAGCCCGGCTGTGGTTGGAGAACAACAGCCGGGCCCGCATCATCCCGTGGACAAATTAATAGGGGCGAATCAACCCTCGCGAAGCAGTGCGGCGATCTCCACCGCGTCGCCCTCCGGAACTGTTGAGTTACGCCCCGGCCGAGCGATCATCATGTAGATGAGCCCGGTGACAAGCACAAGGGCCAGTCCGACCAATACAATCCAGTCTGTGAGGAAGACGCCGCTTGTGCCCGGCCACGCTAGCAGGACCATCGCGATCACTCCATAGGCGAGTGCCACAATGTTCACCAGCATTCCCCAGGCGCCAAGGCTGAACGGGCCTGCAGGCTTCCAACCTTTGAGCCGCGCTAGCAGTGAGGCGAAGACAACGGACTGGAAAGCGAAGTAGATGCCAAGAACTGCGAACGCCGTGATCTGGTTGAGCAACCCCTCTTGGCCGACGTAGATGAGCACGCAGATCAGGATCGGCACGATGCACGCAACCAGGAGCGCATTGCGCGGAACCTTTTTGGTGGATAGTTCCGAAAGCCACTGGTGACCGGGAATCATCTTGTCGCGACCGAAGGAGTACAGCAGGCGACTGCCGGCCGCCTGAAGGCTGAGCACACAGGAGAGGAACGCCGTGAGCGCAACGACGAGGAAGATCTTCGCCCCGACAGTGCCGAGGGATGCTTCCAAGATGCCGGCGATCGGGTCGGCATCTTCTCCGCTGACGATGCTCGCCAGATCCGGTGCGGCGAGGACGTAGCCAAGGAACGCGATCAGGCCCGAGAGGCCACCGACGAGGATTGTCATGATCATCGCTCGGGGGATAGCTTTGGCCGGGTTGGACACCTCTTCTGCGACCTCGCCACAGGCCTCGAAGCCGTAAAAGAGAAATAGCCCGGTCAGTGCGGCGCCGATGAAGACCGGAAGGTAGCTGCCGTCGCCTTGGGTTCCGAACGTGTCGAACAACACCGAGAAGTCGTTTTTGCGCTCGAACAGGATCAGGAAGAGCCCTACCCCAATAACACCGATGAGCTCGGCAGCGAGACCGATTTTGGCAACCCTAGCCAGAGCTTTCGTACCGCTCAGGTTGACAATGAGCGCGACGACGAGGAACGCGATCGCGAGAAAAAGTGTGAGCTCCTTCGTGGGCTGCAGACCGAGCAGACTTGCAAGGAAGCTAGTGCCGTACTCGGCAACAGCAGTCACCGTGACGATTATGGCCCAGATGTACACCCAGGCGGCCATCCAAGCAAAGCGTGCGCTTGACAGGCGCCGTACCCACGGATAAATGCCGCCAGAGATTGGGTACTGTGACACCACCTCGCCAAAGACTAGCGCTACTAGGAGCTGGCCGGTGCCGACGATCACGAGCCAGAAGATCGACGGCGGGCCGCCAAGCGAAATCCCGTAGGCGAATAGAGAGTAAACGCCAACGAGGGGTGACAGGTAGGTGAAACCGAGAGCGAAGGTGCCCCAAAGAGACAGGGACCGGTTAAAGTTTCCGTCGTAGCCGAGCTTTTTCAGATGAGCATCGTCGTCGGATGAGGTGTTGCGCGGAGCGGAATCTGTAGTCATGATGCAACCTTTCAGGGTAGATTCTCCGTGCTCTCGGGAGGCCCTGAGCATCCTTAATTAGGATGCATACCCCTCCGTTGGGGCGCGATAGGCCAATCTTATGGAGCTAGATGTATCCGTGTCACGCGTTTTCTCAAAATTTATCGAGGCGTGTCGTTGTTACGCATGACAACACTGAACGGCCCCTCTGCGCACGGGACCGTGTGCCACTCGCGTTCCTTGGCCGTTTCGCTCAGGACCGCGCCCACCGGAAGGCTGGGGTCTGTCGAGACCACGACGCGACCAGACTCGTTCAGCACTGCGGCATCCGCGGGGATGGCCAGCAGGGAAGGCATGACGGCTCGTTCGAAACTGCGAACGAACACGTCAGCTCCCACCACCCCGAACATTTCGTCCACCCCGGCCATGTCGGCGTCGACGAATACAGGCGTGGTGATCGTCAGGATGTAATCGCAGGTGCAGAGGTAGTCGACGTACGGTCCTGTCACGTGCGTCTGCCTTATTGATTGTGGCATCCGGTACCACTCAAGAGCGGAGAAGTCGCTGACATAGTCGGTGTACCTTCGCTCCGTGATGTCCAGTCTCGTGGATTTTGTCGTTTCTGCCAGCAACGGGTTGGCATCGATCGGACCGATCCACCACGCGAAGTGGAGGCTCAGGCCAGAATTATCCCCAGCATCGCCGATGAACCCGGCGCCTATCAGGGCGGAATTGGGGCGCTCGAGTGCGGGGATGGCGAACGCAGCGACCGCCTCATCCAGTTCGGCGCCGTGGAGTCGTCCGTCAATAGACTGGACACGCGCCTGCCATTGGTCCAATTGAGTGAAAACGTCTGCGAAGAACTCAGAAACGACCCCCGCGCACGCGGTTAGTTGCGCAGCTGCGGTTGTCTCAGTTCTCAAGGGAATCACCTCGATCGACTGCAGCCTTCGCGTCAAGAAGTTGGGCGAGATGGTCAGAGAAGTGGTATTCAACTGCGGCCCTAGACCCGCGTGGGTCTCGTGCAGCGAGCGCATCAACCACGCTCAACTGATAGCTCAAGCAGGTTGCAGTGGCTGTGTTCGGTTCGGCACCGGGAGCTTCGGCACCACCTCCTGGCCCTGCTGCACTCGTAATTTCTGACGCGTACCAGAGCAACGGCCCGAATTCGGCCTGGAGCCGAATTTGATCTCGCACTAACCGCGTGGATTGGCTGAGCACCGCCAGTTGAATATGAAACGCGCCCTCTGCTCGCCCCGATGCCTGATCCGATTCCGGAAATTCCGGGTCGACCAATCCGCGAAGGTTGTCGATGTCCGAATCCAGCACTCTGTCTGCGGCGTGCGCCGCGGCGGCAGCGGTGATCACCGACAGGTACAGACCCATGTCTTGAAGATCGACGCGGGAGAGTCCGGCAAGGCGGGCACGCAGGACTGCGCCGTGCCGGGAATGCGGTGGCGTGACGAAGCTGCCGCCTTCGCGGCCTCTACGGGTCTCAATGAGACCGTTCTCGCGCAGGAGGCTGAGCCCTTCGCGGGCCGTCACCAGCGCGACCCCGAATCGTTTGGCGAGCTGGGATTCGCTCGGAAGGCGCTCGCCCGGCACGAGCACCCCGAGCACGATGGCGTCTGTCAGCCGCTGCACAACCTGTTCGACTCGGCCGCTGGCCGAGATTTGGGAGAACACCGCGGTACGAGCGGAGGGCGGGGCGCTTGATGATTTCGACACCACGGCCCTCTCTCGTCGCCTGCACGATTATTCGCACAGCTAATATGACCCTTTAACTTTACCGTGTGGAGTCGGCTGAGTCCTTTGGGGCTGACCGATTTTGCGGCGCATCCGCGAGGTCACTTCGCTGTTGCTTTTGCTGGCGTTGCAAAAACCACACGCGGGCACAACGTTGCCGACGGTGTACCGACCGCCCTGGGAGATCGGCTGAACACAATCCTTCTGCAACCCCGTTTCGTTGGAACTGCAATAAGCGCAACCACTCCATTCGCGTTTCAGCGATTCCCGCTCTTCGGCCGCCATCGAGAGAAGCGACGCGCTCCTCGAAGCTCGCAACCGTCGGGTTGGCGAGCCGGGAGTAGATGTTGCCCGCGTGCGGAAACCATAGTCTCTATCGGAACCGCCACGATCAGTCATGGCCTCAGGCTACCGAAGTGGATGCCCGCCGCAGACGTTCGGCGAAACACAACGCCACGCAAACATTCGGTCTAAACCCAGGTCGGCAACCACCAACGCAATCGCAGCAAATCGTAGTCAATGGTTTGGCCGGTCCAGAGCGGCCAAAAAAATACACTGACTGCGATGGCGACAACGACAAAAACGGCAACAACGCCGATGCCGCTGAGACGCCTATCGCGGTCGTCATCGGAACTACCCAAGATCACTCCAAGCGCGGCCACGAGCGCCAAGATCAGGTACGGCTCGAAGACGATTGTGTAGAACTGAAACACGGTGCGGTTCAGGTACAGCAACCATGGCAGGTAGCCGGCGGCGACACCCATCAGAATGAAGCCGGTCTGCCACTGGCGGTAACGCACCAGGCGGTACACGAGATAGACGAGAGCCGCGGTTGCCGCCCACCAAATGATGGGATTGGCGATACCTGAAATGGAGGCGCCGCACGCATCCGCCGCACAGCCACCATCGCCTCGGGCAATGTTCTCGTAAAACATGCTGGTGGGGCGGATGAGCAGTAGCCACGTCAACGGATTCGCCTGATATGGATGCGCCCGGCTCTCACCCACGTGGTAGCTGTACACGCTCGACTGAAAATGCCACAGGCTCTGGATGTCGAGGGGCACCCAGCTGAGCACACCAGACCACGCATTGCCGTCGGCTTCGGCCCAGTTGCGATCGTAACCGTTGTCGCTAAGGAACCAGCCAGTCCACGAACTCAAGTACACGAGCAGCGCAATCGGCACCGTCAGCAAGAAACTTACCGGGGCCTGCCGGAACAGGGTTCCAGAGCCCCAGAAGCTGATGCCCGCTCGACGGCGAGCGAGGGCATCCACGACGAGACTATAGACGGCGAAGGCGGCCAAAAAGTAGAGGCCGTTCCATTTGACGGCGGCAGCGGCACCGAACGCCACAGCGGCCAGCATGAGCCACGGTCGCCACCACAACGCCGGGCCCCACTCGGTTGCTGCACCCCGCAGCCCGCGTCGGCTGATCCACAGCGCCAACCGGGTCGCGGAATGTTCTCGATCGAGCAACATCGCCCCCACCCCAAGCAGGGCAAAGATCATCACAAAATTGTCGAGCAGTGCCACCCGGCTCATCACGATCGCATTGCCGTCGATCGCCATCAGCAATCCGGCGAGAGTCGCGAGCAGTGTCGAACCAAACAGTTTCTTCGCAATGAGCATCAGCACGATCACCGCAAGGATGCCGACAAGCGCCGTCGCAATCCGCCACCCAAACGGATCCTCGCCACCAGAGGGCAGCATGCCCAAACCGATCAACCACTTGCCGAGCGGCGGATGCACCACAAAAGACGGATCAGTCAAGAAAATGTTGACGTGCCCGCCAGTGAACAGCGCATCGGCTTCGGCCGGCCACTGCGCCTCGTAGCCGAGGTTCACGAGAGTCCACGAGTCCTTCACATAGAAGGTCTCATCGAAAACCAGCGACGCCGGATGCCCGAGGCCAACCAAGCGCGTAAACGCCGCCACCAGCAGCACAATCGCCGGCCCGGCCCATCCGAGTAGCCGCTGGGTGACCGGACTGCGCGTCGCCCACCAGTGGTCAAGTCGCGAACCCTGATCGTTGGGGTCGGTGGCGACGCCGTAGCTCAGGCCCGAGCTCCGGTCAGGCCTAGAGTCAGCTAAGTCACCCGAGTTCTGGGGATCGCTCGACAGCGGATCGCTCGACAGTAGGGTGTCGAAGTCTCGCGGGTTCGTCTGGCTCACCCCGCAATGCTACTGAGGGAACAAGTGCGGTGTGGGCAGGAGCGCAGCAAAACGCGAGGTGCCGCCGGCTAGATCACAGCGTCAGTCTCGCCCCAACGCCCACTCGGAGTGCCGAATGACTGCCAGATCCACGCCACTGCGGTCTCGGCTGGCGGCCGCGGATCCATGGCAAGCCAGGCCTCGATGATGCCGAAGGTTGCCCCGGTGATGCTGGCACTTGCGACATCCAATGAGAGCCCATCGAATGGTTGGGGGCCGTGAACCAGAATCCCATTGCGCACAATCAAATTGAGTCGCGCCCGAAGTCGGTAGGCAACGAGTGCGGAGCCTCGGGGACCCAACGCACTGGCGTACACGGCCGCGTTGGAGTCGATGTGGGTGAGATAGTTCGTGATCGCGGGCGGGGGATCGGTGCTTAGCGGATCGAGTTCCGCTAGTTGAACACCAGCCTCGTCAGCCGCGGCTTCGATCGCAAACGCGAGCAGGGTCTCCTTGTCAGCGAAATGCTGGTAGAAACTGCTGCGGTTAACGCCGGCGCGCTCAACAATGTCGCCCACGGTCACTTCGTCAAACGGGTGCTCCTGAGTGAGCGCGAAGAGTGCATGCTGCAGACTTCGGCGGGTTCGTTCAACGCGAGCATCCATGCGTTGATTCTGGCAGACGATTGCGCCGAACCCGTGAGTTTTCCGACAACTGTTGGATAAGTCGTTTTCTGCGAATACCATTGAGCGCGGCCCGATGGAGTGCTCGTTTTGTGTTCCCGACGAGAGGTTTTCATCAGCATGGCCGAACTTCTGTACCGACTGGGTCGTTTATCGGCCCGCCGCGCGTGGCTCTTCATCGTGAGCTGGCTCGCCGTTCTCGGTCTCGCCATTGGTGGATTCGCACTCTTCGGTGGCACCCTCTCGTCGACAATGTCGATCCCGGGCACCGAGACTGAACGAGTATCCGCAGAACTCAGCAGTCGCCTCGGTGATGTCAGCGGATCATCGGCGACAGTGGTATTCGCCGCTGACAACGGTGAATCATTTTCTGCGCAACAACAAGACCAGATCTCTGAAGCCCTCACCGATCTCACTTCGATCGAGAATGTCAGCGACGTTATCGATCCCTTTGAGACGGATGCCCAACGCGCTGAGCAGGCGCAACAGATCGCCGACGGGCGCGACCAAATTGACGCCGGGACGCAGCAGATCGCCGCCGGCCAAGCACAGCTCGATGCCGCCAAGCAAGAAATCGCCGCCGGCCAAGCACAGCTCGATGCGGCAATCGAGCAGGCTAAGGCCGCAGGCTTCTCTGAAGCATCGGCCGCCGAGTTCGACGCTCAGCAGGCACAACTCGATGCCGGCACGGCTCAACTCGAAGCTCAACAGACCGCCCTCGATGAGAACTCCGCGACCCTCGACGAGCAACAACAGCAGCTTGCGTATGGCGAGCGCCTCATGGATGCCGCAGCCAAGATCAGTACCGTCTCCGATGATGGGGCAACAGCACTGGGGATTGTCACCTTCGACGTTGACCTCTTTGACCTTTCCGCTGAGATCAAGAACAGCATCGCCGCACAACTTGATAGCGTCGACATTTCCGGGGTGAGCGTCGACTACTCCTCCGCGATCGCGAACTCCACCGAGGGTCTTCTGGGTGTCGGTGAGATCATTGGTGTTCTGCTAGCCGGGGTGGTTTTGCTCGTTCTCTTCAGAACGCTGCTGCCCGCGGTGCTCCCGATCGTGTCGTCGGTAATCGGCGTGGGAGTTGGTGTCGCGGGTTCGCTTGCCTTCTCCAGCGTTGTTCAGATGACCTCAGTGACCCCGATCTTGGGCGTGATGCTGGGGCTCGCGGTGGGCATCGACTACACGCTCTTTATCGTGCAACGCCATCGTCGCCAGCTCGCGGCAGGCATGGACCTTCACGAGTCAATTGGGCTCGCCAATGGAACCTCCGGCAACGCGGTGCTCTTCGCTGGTTCCACCGTTCTGGTCGCACTTCTTGCGCTGAACGTCAGCGGTGTCCCGTTCCTTGGTGTGATGGGAACGGTGGGCGCCGTGTGCGTCTTCATCTCCGTCCTCATCGCCGTGAGCCTCACCCCTGCGCTCCTATCGCTGCTCGGCACCCGAGTTCTTTCGCGTCGTTCGCGCGCGAAAATCGGCCACGAATCGCAGAAGCAGACTCCGGCGCGTCCCATGCGTACCAGTCGGGCGGTCGCGACGCTCATTCTGGCGACCATCGGTTTGCTGATTATCGCAATTCCAGCGCTGTCGATGCGTTTGGGGCTTCCGGATGGTTCGTCTGAACCCGCTGATTCAACCCAGTACCGTTCCTACAAGACGATTGCTGAAGAGTTTGGCGCAGGTCAGAATGGCCCGCTTCTGGTTACGGCGAGCCTGAGTGACGGAGTTGCCGATGACGCCGTCGTCGAGACTCAGGCCGACCTCGCCGACACGCTCATGGGCTTCGATGGCGTAGTCGCGGTCGCTCCCGTGGGTGTTTCTGATAACTCCGACTTCTTCGCTTTCCAAGTGGTTCCCGATGACGGGCCGTCGAGCGTGTCGACCGAAGAGCTTGTGCAGGAACTCCGCGCCAGTTCGCCACTGGATGGGGGCGTCAAGCTGGGGGTGGCTGGTTCCGCAAGTGGCAACATCGACATCTCCGAGAAGCTTGCCTCTGTGCTGCCGCTGTACCTCGCGGTGGTGGTCGGGCTGTCGCTGCTCATCCTGATTCTGGTGTTCCGCTCAATCCTTGTGCCGATCATTGCGACAGCGGGCTATGTGCTGTCGCTCCTGGCGGCGTTCGGCGCGATTGTTGCGGTCTATCAGTGGGGATGGCTGGGAGCGATCTTTGGGGTCACTGATCCTGGGCCCGTGCTGAACTTTGCCCCGATCATCATCATGGGTGTGCTCTTCGGGCTCGCAATGGACTATCAGCTCTTCCTTGTGTCAGGAATGCGGGAAGCCTACGTTCATGGGGTTCCCGCGAAGGCTGCGGTCATGAGTGGCCTACGGAGTGGAAGGGCCGTGGTCACGGCGGCCGCCATCATCATGATTGCCGTATTCGGTGGATTCGTGTTCTCGCATCTCGCGATGGTGCGACCCATCGGCTTTGGTCTCGCGATCGGTGTGCTCTTCGACGCTTTCGTCGTGCGCATGCTGCTGATCCCCTCGCTCATGCACCTCCTTGGTGCATCCGCCTGGTGGCTGCCGAAGTGGCTTGACCGCATCCTGCCGAGCGTCGATGTTGAGGGTGCCGCGCTTGAGCGCAGCCACCCTATGCATGTGACGGAGTTGGATGACGCAACCAGCAACCGCGAGCCCGCACCGGCCCCACGCTAACGGCGACGCTCGCATTCCCCAGCAGAGCTGCCCGCAGAGTTCGTCGCCTACAGCGGCGTCTCTTCGGGTAGTAGTGCGTTTGGCCCTGCACCCGGGGCTCCCGGAATTCGGGATGCTGCCCGCACCGCTCCGATGGATGCCGCAATCACGAGTGCGATTCCGACACCCTGCACAAGGGTGATGCTTTGACCGAGCACGAAGAACCCGGCGCCGGTGGCGATGGCGGGGGCGAGTGCCATGAGCACGGAGAAGGCTGCGGCCGAGATGCGGCGCAGCGCAATGAGTTCAAGCGCGTAGGGGATCGCTGAGGAGCAGATGGCGACGGCAAGCCCGCGCACCAGAATCGATGGCTCCAGCAGAGTACTGCCTGCCTGCGAGATTCCGAAGGGGAGGCTGATGATCGCACCGATGGCCATAGCAATGGCGAGACCATCCAAACCGGCAAAGACTTGCCCCGTCTTGCGTGAGGCCAGGATGTAGCCAGCCCACGACACGGCGGCGGCGAGAGCAAAAGCGACGCCGACCGGGTCAAGGGCACCGACGCTGCCCAGACTGAGCAGGGCGACACCGGCGAAGGCAAGCACAGCCCAGAGCCACGCGCTCGCGCGGCGGGCGACGATCACCGAGAGCACGAGCGGACCCAACACCTCAATCGTCACTGTTGCGCCGAGGTCTACCCGCGAGAGTGCCTCATAAAACAGCAGGTTCATGCCGCCAAGCGAGATGCCAAAGGTGAGTGCCATCAGCCAGGCACTCCGAGTAATCGCCCGCAGATTGGGCCGCGCGATGGCGAGAAGGATGGCGGCCGAGAAAACGAGCCGCAGCGAGACCATTCCCGCCGGGCCCACCTCGGGGAACAACAGGACGGCGACTGAAGCCCCAACATCCTGAAAAATGAGGCCAAACACCACGAGCATGACAGCACTCAGCGGTGTTCCCCGGAACGGGGGCGGAGTCGACATAGTGCAACACTACGACCTCAGTGGGGTGCCAAGCGCGCGAATGGCCCGCGCACAACACGGGCGGGGCTCGGGTGGGAGAATGGCCAAGTGATCATTCTCGCGGCGACTCCCATCGGCAACCTTGGCGATGCCTCCCAGCGCCTCATCGAGGCACTCACCAACGCTGAGGTGATCGCCAGCGAAGACACCAGAACGACCATTCACCTGATGCGTGCCCTCGGCATCGAGAACCGTCCGCGGCTCATTCCTTTGCACGAACACAACGAGTCAGAGAAGGCCGCCGAGATTGTCGAACTCGCCCGCGACGCCGACGTCCTTGTTCTCAGCGATGCGGGGATGCCCGCCATCAGCGACCCCGGATTTCCCCTCGTCTCCGCGGCCGCCGCCGCCGGGGTCACCGTCACAGCTTTGCCCGGACCAAGTGCCGTTCTCACTGCGCTTGCCGTCTCCGGCCTCCCTACTGACCGCTTCAGTTTCGAGGGATTCCTGCCACGCAAAGGACGCGTCGCCTATTTCCGCGGTCTTGCTCGCGAAGAGCGCACAATGGTGTTCTTCGAAAGCCCAAATCGGTTACCGGCAGCGCTCGCCGACCTCGCCACCGCACTCGGCGATGACCGCCGCGCGGTCGTGTGCCGCGAACTCACCAAAATGTATGAAGAAGTTGCGCGCGGTACTGCAGCCGAGCTCGCCGCCAAGTTTAAGGATGGGGCTCGGGGCGAGATCTGTCTCGTCGTTGAGGGTGCCGCACCCGCGACATCCGATCTCCCCACCGCTGTGGCCTACGTTCTCTCTCTCGTTGCCGACGGTGCGCGGCTCAAAGAGGCCGCGACCGAGGTCGCCGAGCAGACCGGGTTGAGTAAGCGCGAACTGTATGAGGCGGCGCTGCGCTCGAAGGCGTAACAGGCAGACTCAGGCGAATACACTGAAGGTATGTCTGCCGGCGATTCCTTCTATATTGCGACGCCCATCTTCTATGTGAACGACGTCCCCCACATTGGGCACGCGTACACCGAGGTGGCCGCCGACGTTCTTGCACGCTGGCACCGTCAGCGCGGGGAAGACGCCTGGCTGCTCACCGGAACCGACGAGCACGGCCAAAAGATTTTGCGCACCGCCGTTGCCAACAACACGACGCCCCAAGAGTGGGCGGATCGTCTCGTTGCCGACTCGTGGCAGCCGCTGCTCGAGACCATCGATATCGCTAATGACGACTTCATTCGCACCACCGATGAACGTCACGAGAAGGCCGTCGGCACTTTCCTGCAGCGACTCTACGACGACGGCCACATCTACCCCGGTGAGTACGAGGGCTACTACTGCGTTGGCTGCGAAGAGTACAAACAGCTCGACGACCTCGTGACCGCAGCCGATGGCGAATACAAGGGCCAGCTGGTCTGCGCCATCCACTCACGCCCGGTTGAAGTTCTCAAAGAGAAGAACTACTTCTTCCGCATGAGCGCCTTCCAGCAGAAGCTGCTCGACCTTTACGAAAGCCAGCCCGACTTCGTGCAGCCCGCCAGCGTGCGCAATGAAATCATTCAGTTCGTCAAGCAGGGACTCGACGATCTCTCCATCTCGCGCTCCAGCTTTGACTGGGGCGTTAAAGTGCCGTGGGATGAGAGCCACGTCGTCTACGTCTGGTTCGACGCCCTGCTCAACTACATCAGCGCTATCGGTTACGGGGTCGACGATGACCAGTTCGCCAAGCGTTGGCCCGCTGTGCAACTCGTTGGCAAAGACATTGCTCGCTTCCACGCCGTCATCTGGCCCGCCATGCTCATGGCGGCAGACCTGCCCGTTCCGCGTGCCGTCTTTGGTCACGGCTGGTTGCTGGTCGGTGGCGAAAAAATGTCAAAATCAAAGCTCACGGGTATCGCACCAAGCCAGATCACCGACACGTTTGGTTCGGATGCGTTCCGTTACTACTTCATGAGCGCCATCACCTTTGGCCAAGATGGGTCATTCAGCTGGGAAGATTTGAGCGCGCGCTACCAGTCAGAATTGGCCAACGGATTCGGCAACCTAGCCTCGCGGGTAATAGCGATGGTCAATAAGTACTTCGATGGCGCCATTCCTGCGCTCGGTGCGCTCACGTCTTCCGATGAGGCGATTGTTGCAACGCAGAAGCGCGCTACCGTGACGTCGAACGCGGCCATCGATTCGTTCGCAATAAACGAGGCGCTCGACGCCGTGTGGCAACTCGTCGATGAACTCAACGGCTACATCACTGAACAGGAGCCGTGGGCGTTGTCGAAGGATCCTGCGAACCGTGAGCGACTGGGGACTGTTCTCGCCACGGCTGTCAATGGCCTTGGAACGCTGTCAATTTTGTTGTGTCCCGTGCTGCCCAAAGCCACCGAACGACTTTGGAGCGCCATCGGTGGAGTCGGCGAACTGCACAAGCAGCGGATCGATGACGCACAGCACTGGCAGAGCAGCGGTCGCGTCACCGCGCTCGAAACCTCGCTGTTCCCCCGCATCGAAGTGGATGCCGAGAGCGGCACGGCGTGACCGAACCGTTCATTAGGCAGCGCCACCGCAGCGCAGATGAGGCAGCCTCTAAGAAGCTGCAGTACCCGCCGCTGCCCGACCCACTTGACGGCGTTGTTTACGACAACCACACGCACCTCGAAATTGCTGACGGTGGCCCCGACAACCAGTTGGACTTTCGCGAACAGTTGGCGCGAGCATCCGCAGTCGGCGTTCGTGGCGTTGTGCAGGTCGGCACCGATGTCGTTACGAGTCGATGGTCGGCTGAACTTGCTGCACGCGAGCCTCGCGTTCTCGCTGCCGTGGCAATTCATCCCAACGATGCGCCCGAGCTTGAGGCTGCCGGTGAGCTCGACGCTGCCCTCACCGTGATTGATGAACTCGCTGCTCGTGCCCGCGTTCGTGCGGTGGGGGAGACGGGGCTCGATTTTTTCCGCACTGATGACGAGGGTCGCCCCGCGCAATTCCGCTCCTTCGAGGCCCATATCGAGATCGCCAAGCGGCACGGCCTTGCGCTGCAAATCCACGATCGCGATGCCCACGATGAGGTCATAGAGACTCTGCTGCGCGTTGGTGCTCCCGAACGCACGGTCTTCCACTGTTTCTCGGGCGATGCTGCGATGGCGCGTATCGCGGCCGACAACGGCTGGTATGTGTCATTCGCCGGCACTGTCACGTTCACGAACGCGGCAAGCCTGCGCGAGGCGCTGACTGTCATTGATCGTGATCGCATCCTGGTCGAGACGGATGCCCCGTACCTCACACCTCACCCACTGAGGGGTCGCCCCAACGCGCCCTACGTGATGCCGTACACCGTGCGCGCGATGGCGGCACACTTGGAGATCGACGAACTCGAACTCTCGGCTCAGCTCGCGACCACCACCGAAACTGTCTATGGCTCCTGGGATACCGAGTTGCCTGAGGGCATCGCGCCCGCCCCAGCACGAGCCGCGGCATCGACATCATCCGCGAATGCAGGCCCCCAATGAACACCCTGCTCGGCCCCGCGGAGATTCGCGATCTTGCTGATCTGCTCGGCATCCAGCCCACCAAGAAGCTGGGTCAAAACTTTGTTATCGACCCCAATACGGTGCGTCGCATTGTGAAGGCCGCGCATGTCGTTTCTGGCGAAACGGTGGTCGAGGTCGGCCCCGGGCTGGGATCATTAACGCTCGGGTTGCTCGAGACCGGGGCATCCGTTGTCGCCGTCGAAATCGATAAGCGCCTCGCCGCCCAATTGCCGATCACGGTCAACCAGCTGCAACCGGATGCTCAGCTCACAGTCATCACTGCTGACGCGCTGCGCGTCACCGAGCTGCCCAACGAACCTCGCGTGTTTGTCGCTAACCTTCCCTACAACGTGTCGGTTCCGGTGCTCCTGCATTTCTTGGAGCACTTCGACTCGCTCGACCGTGGTCTCGTTATGGTGCAAGCCGAAGTGGGCAATCGTGTCGCCGCCGGCCCAGGCAGCAAGGTCTATGGTTCACCGAGCATCAAAGCGGCCTGGTACGGCGAGTTCTCAACGGCGGGCCTGGTAAGCCGCCAAGTGTTCTGGCCAGTGCCCAATGTCGATTCGGTGCTCGTGCGCTTCGAGCGTCGTGAACAACCCGGAACCGTCGAGGAACGCACCGCCACTTTTGCTCTTGTGGATGCCGCGTTCCAGCAGCGTCGCAAAATGTTGCGCCAGTCACTCTCGAGTCTCTTAGGCAGCTCAACGGCCGCATCCGATCGGCTTATTGCGGCCGGTGTCGCACCCACAGCTCGTGGCGAGGAGCTCACGGTGCACGATTTCCTTGCGATTGTGCGCGCCGCCTGACTAGAATCCTGTCACCGCAGTGCGTTCAAAGCACTGTGTAGTGCTCGCGAGCGGGGCTTTGGGCCCGAGAGGAGGGAAGTGTGATGACTGTCTTTGTCGTGTCGTCTGTCGATCCCTCACTCATCGAGGTCACCGCCTAAGTTCTGTTGTGGTGACCTCCGTTTTGGAGACTCATCTATGTCACTTAGTGACCAAGCATCATCATTTTCAGCCGCACCACCACTGTCCACTGCGCTGTCGGCAGGGCTGTGGGCGTCGGCCGAATTCACTGCGCTCAGTGAGCTCTATGAGCTGGGGGCACCGGTGCCCTATCCGGTGCAAGTGGATGGCACCGAGGTTCTGATGGAGTTCATCGGAGCTGGTCGGGTAGCTGCGCCTCGATTGGCAGCATTGCGGTCGAGCCCGACCGAACTCAGAGAACTTTGGGATCAGGTAGTCGAACTCATGCGCATCTTTGCGCGTGCAGGCTTCACCCACGGTGACCTGTCGCCATACAACCTGCTGGTGCACGATGGTCGGGTTGTGGTGATTGATGTGCCACAGATTGTCGACATTGTGAGCAACCCGAGTGGTGTTGAGCTTGTCGAACGTGACTGTCGAAACGTGTGCTCTTGGTTTCTGAGGCACGGTGTCGAGTGCGATCCTCACGAACTTGCTGGAGAGTTGATCGCCGAAGCGTTCGGAAGCTAACAATCGCCCCCGGAGTGCTTTGTGCGCGACGCCTCCGGGGGTAGGTTGGCTTCATGTCGGCCAATAGCAACACCAGCATCCCCAGTGACCATGACGTGCTTGAGGGCACAGGACGGCATCCGGATGAATGGTTTGCCTTCTTGGATATTGCTGGCGCGTCGAAGTGGCAGCACCCGCAAATTGTGGGCTGGTTTGCCACTAACGCCGATCATTTGAGCGCGGAGTGGGCGGAGTCTATTTCTGCCCGCTACGCTGCCGCGCGGGGGTTGCCTGCTCCCGAATAGCAACCCAGTGCTGAGTCAGGCCTGTACGAGAGGTATCAACAGGGAGGCGAACAGACAGATCCGCTTCACACGGTAAGTTTGGTGCATGACTACCGTCTCGGCAGCCTCCACAATGGTTCACGCTCGTGCCCCTGGCAAGATAAATGTTTTCCTCAAGGTGGGTTCGCTGCTCGATGACGGCTACCACGATGTAGCAATTGCCTATCAGGCAGTGTCATTGTATGAAGACGTGCGTGCGCATCGCGCCGACGACTTCTCGGTCTCAGTTTCAGGAACGGTCAACCTCTCTCGCGTTCCCACAGATGGCTCAAATATCGCCATCAAAGCGGCTCGACTGCTCGCGCGACGCACCGGCTACCGCGGCGGCGTTCGCCTCGAAATCGAAAAGCGCGTTCCCGTAACCGGTGGCATGGGTGGGGGGTCTGCGGATGCCGCAGCAACCCTTCTTGCCTGCGATGCGCTGTGGGGCACCAACATCTCTCGCGAAGAAATGCATGGCCTTGCTGCGGAGCTTGGCGCTGACGTGCCGTTCGCACTCACCGGCGGAACCGCGATTGGAACGGGTCGTGGCGACCAGCTCAGCCCCGCTCTCGCCAAGGGACTGTACCAGTGGGTTTTGGCGCTCTCCGACTCCGGGCTCTCAACCCCGGAGGTCTACAACGAGCTCGACCTCCACCGCCAACGGCACTCTCAAGACATTTTTCCTGCCGAGGCTGCACCCACCGTCGAAACGGATGTTTTGCAGGCGTTGCGGGCGGGAGATCCGCATATGCTCGCCGAGAGCCTCCACAATGACCTTCAGGCTCCTGCCCTTCATATGGCTCCATCACTTGCCGCTGTTATTGAACTTGGCGAGAAAAATGGGGCGCTCGCAGGCATTGTGTCGGGCTCTGGACCGACCGTTGCATTCCTCACGGCCGATCTCGATTCGGCCCTCGAGCTGCAAATCGCGTTGAGCGCAGCGCAGATGACGGTGGTGCGGGCTACCGGCCCCGTGCATGGAGCGCGAATCATCACCGACTAACCCGGCTAGGCTTGCCCGAATGGCACACCTTCTTGGCGCTGAAGCACTTCACCTTGAATTTCCGACCCGCGTAATCTTCGACAAGGTCACTATTGGTCTCGACGAGGGCGATCGTATTGGCATTGTCGGGCGCAACGGTGACGGCAAAACCACTCTCATGCGCATGCTCTCGGGCAGGCTCGACCCCGACGATGGGCGAGTCACTCGACGCAGTGGCGTAACCCTGGGAATGCTCGACCAGGCCGATGAGCTCGATGGCACCAGAACGGTACACGAGACCGTCATTGGCGACATCGATGAGCATGTGTGGGCAGGCGACCCCAAGGTTCGCGACGTTATTGCGGGTCTCGCCGCTGACATCCCGTGGGAGGCCAAAGTTGGCGACCTTTCCGGTGGTCAGCGTCGCCGGGTTGCTCTCGCTGCTCTCTTGATTGGTGACTGGGATGTCATCTTCTTGGATGAGCCCACTAACCACCTCGACGTTGAGGGCATCTCGTGGCTTGCCGGTCATCTCAAGCGTCGCTGGGCCACCAACTCGGGCGGGTTGCTGGTTGTCACTCACGACCGGTGGTTCTTAGACGAGATTTGCACCGCAACGTGGGAGGTGCACGACCGCCTCATCGAGCCTTTCGAGGGTGGTTACGCTGCCTACATTTTGCAGCGGGTTGAGCGCGACCGTATGGCGGCCGCCTCGGAGTCGAAGCGTCAAAACTTGATGCGCAAAGAGTTGGCGTGGTTGCGTCGCGGTGCTCCCGCTCGCTCCACGAAACCAAAGTTCCGCATTGATGCGGCGAACGAACTAATTGAGAACGAGCCCCCCGCCCGCGACAGTGTTTCGCTGTCGTCGATGGCGATGCAGCGGCTCGGCAAAGATGTTGTTGACCTCGAGGGCGTCACCGTCACGTATCCGGTGATTGACCCGGCATCCGGTATCGCGGGCGAGAAGACGGTGCTTAACGATGTAACGTGGCGCATTGCTCCGGGTGAGCGCACGGGCATCCTCGGTGTTAATGGTGCCGGAAAGTCGACGCTGTTGTCGCTTGTTGCCGGAAGCCTCAAGCCGACGAGCGGTCGCGTGAAACGCGGAAAGACCATCAAGGTTGCGACCCTCACGCAGCAGCTTGCTGAACTTGAAGACATTTGGAACGAACGCGTCAGCACGGTGATCGGCCGCCACAAGAGCAGCTATGTCACCGGTGGCAAGGAGATGACGCCGACCCAGATGTTGGAGCGCGTTGGCTTCACAAGTGCACAGCTATCGACTCCGGTGAAAGACCTCTCCGGTGGGCAGAAGCGTCGGCTGCAGTTGTTGCTCATTCTGCTGTCTGAGCCCAACGTTCTGATTTTGGATGAGCCCACTAACGACCTCGACACCGACATGCTTGCGGCAATCGAGGATCTGCTCGACACGTTCCCTGGCACACTGCTTGTGGTGAGCCACGATAGGTACCTCATCGAGCGTGTCACTGATCAGCAGTACGCGGTGATGGATGGCGGCTTCCGTCACCTTCCGCGCGGTGTTGACCAGTACCTCGAGTTGCGTGTGCAGCAGCAGAAAGCGTCTTCGGGCGCGAGCGGTGCTGCCGCCGGTGCTCCGGATGCCACGGCCGCGAAAAAGCCGTCGTCGTCGCTGAGCGGGGCCGAGCTTCGCACTTCGCAAAAGGAGCACGCTGCTGCCGGTCGCAAGATCGCGAAGCTACAAGGCCAAATCGCAGAGTTGCATCAGCGGATGGCCGCCCACGACCAGGCAGACTTCGCGGGCCTTGGCGCTCTCGTTGGCGAACAGCAGGCTCTCCAGGAGGCACTCGACACCGTCGAGACCCGCTGGCTCGAGCTCGACGAACTGCTCGCGTAGCCACGCTAGCGGTCTCGCGGCTTCGTGGCCTGCAGCTCTGAGAGCTCAAATATTGAGCCGGATAGTTCGCTTTACGAGCCCTAGCTGAGCGCGGCGACTCCCGCAGCGCGCGCAATCTCGACCGCGCCGAACGACAGGAGCGCGATGACAGCCCACGAGATGAGAGCAACAGTCAGTGCGCGACCACCGGTGCGGATGAGGGTGCCAATGCTGATGGCAGCGCCGAGCCCGAAGAGGGCCATACCGAGCACGAGTTCCTGGCCGTAGGCGGCGACCTCGAGAAAACCGTCGGGCAGGGGCACGAAAGTGCGCACGAGCACCGCGGCGAGGAAGCCGACAACGAAGAGTGGGAGGATCGCGGGGCGCTTCACGGGCGTGAGGTCCCGAGTGGTGTCGCGCGTCGCATGTGAGTCATCCGAAGAATCCGAGGCAGCGACCGCGGCCGCAGCTTCACGGTCGCGACGAGCAACAACAATCCCGGCGAGAGCAACCATCGGGGCGAGCATCGCCACCCGGGTCAGCTTCACTACAACAGCAACGGCGAGGGCGGTTGCCCCCGCGATTTGGGCCGTGGCTACGACCTGGCCGACATCGTGAACACTCGCACCCACCCACATCCCGAACTCGGCAGTATCAAGACCGAGCAGTGGGCGCAGTGCGGGCAGTAAGGCGATGGCCAAGGTTCCGCACAGGGTGACGAGGGCGATCGGCGTCGCAGTGTCAGAGTCTTTTGCGCGCGTCATGCCCGCCATTGCGCCAATTGCTGAGGCACCACAGATCGAGAACCCGGCAGCAAGCAGCATCGGTTGTTGACCGGGGAGGCGCATCATCCGGCCGAGCCCCCAGGTGAAGAAAAACGTGATCACTACGATCGCCACAATCATGCCGAGCACCAGCCAGCCCAGCTCCGCGATAGTCACCAAGCTGAGCTTGAAGCCCAACAGCACAACACCGATACGCAGAAAACGGCGGGCAGCAATTGCCAACCCCGGTTTCACAGTTGTGCGCACCGAATCACGCCACGGAAGTGCTGTGAAGAGGATGCCCAACACCACACACGCCGTCAGCGTGGGAATAGCGGGAACCACAAAGCTAATCAGCAGAGCAAGGCCAAAGGCACCAAGCGCGAGGGTCAGGCCTGCAGAGTTGCGTCGCAGGGCAGCGCTGGTGGCTGCCCTATTCACCGTCGAGACTCAGTTTTCTGAGCAGTGAGCTCAGTCGTTCCTGTTCGCCGGCAGACATGCGCGAAAGCAGCGCTGTCTCGTCGTGCACGAGCGACGTAATCGCCCCATCGACGCGCTCGCGACCCGTCGCCGTCATCGCCACAATGACACCGCGGCCGTCATTCGGGTCGGTGCGACGCTCCACCAGATGGCGAGACACCATCCGGTCAATCCGGTTCGTCATGGTGCCGCTCGACACCATCGTCTGCTGAACAAGAGCGGTGGGGCTCAGTTGGTAGGGGGAACCTGTTTTGCGCAGGGCAGACAGAACATCGAATTCCCACGGTTCAAGTCCAGAAACGGCGAAAGCCACCTTGCGGGCGCGCTCCAAGTGCTTTGCCAGTCGGCCAACCCGGCTCAGAACATGCAACGGGGCAAAGTCGAGATCGGGACGCTCTCGCGACCACGCTTCGACAATTCGGTCGACTTCGTCGCGTTGGGGCATCCGGTTATTATCTCAGTTTCGACACCCCGATGTGTGCGGCCAACCCGACTGACAGGGCCGGTAACAGTGTGTGAAGGCTCCGAATCGGGCAAGTTGGACGACACAGCCTTAATGATCTGGCAGAATTGATGAGTGCCTTCGGGCGCGGTCCGCTTTGGTGTAATGGCAGCACGGCAGCCTTTGGAGCTGTCCAGTCTAGGTTCGAATCCTAGAGGCGGAGCTTTTGCTCACCTTCAGCCCACTTCTGCGTCGACGTTTTGGGCCGCGCTCATTCAGGGCACAATGGCTTTATGACCGAACACAAACTCGCCGTCATTGTTCTCGCCGCTGGCCAAGGCACCCGCATGAAGTCTGCCAAGCCCAAAGTTTTGCACCGCCTCGCCGGTCGCGAACTTATCGGGCACGTGGTGGCCGCTGCGCGCGAACTGAACCCTGACCACGTGATCGCTGTTGTGCGACACCAGCGCGACGAAGTTGTTGAGACGTTGTCTGAGCTCATGCCCGACATCCTCATCGTTGATCAAGATGACGTTCCCGGCACCGGTCGTGCCGTAGAAGTTGCCGTTGATGCGCTGCCCGCCGACTTTGAGGGGGATGTCGTGGTCGTCAGCGGTGACGTGCCGCTACTTGACTCTGCAACTCTTGCGTTGCTCCTCGCTCAGCACCGCGCGCAGTCCGCCGCCGCCACCGTGCTCTCAGCGATCCTCGATGACGCCACCGGCTATGGCCGCGTCGTGCGCGGTGCCGATGGTGGCCTCGACCGCATTGTCGAACAGAAAGATGCCACTGCCGACGAGATCGCGATCACCGAGATCAACTCGGGCACTTACGTTTTTCAGGTTGGCCCGCTACGCGAACAACTTGTGCGCATCACGACCGACAACGCCCAGGCCGAGAAATATATCACCGACGTTGTTGGTCTGCTTCGTGGGGTTGGAGCTATTGTTTCCGCCATGCCCGTCACCGACGGATGGATGGTCGCCGGCGTCAACGACCGCGTACAACTGGCAGAAGCTGCCCGCCGCATGAACGAACTTATCGTGCAGAAATGGCAACGTGCTGGCGTCACCATCGAAGACCCGGTAACAACCTGGATCGACGCCGACGTGACCCTCAACCCCGACGTAGAAATTCTGCCCGGCACCCAACTCAAGGGAGCAACGCTCGTGCAGTCCGGCGCCATCATCGGGCCAGACACCACCCTCGTTGACTGTGAAGTTGGCGAGAATGCTGTTGTCAAACGCACCGACGCCACGCTCAGTGTGATCGGTGCTGGGGCATCCGTCGGGCCGTTCGCTTACCTTCGCCCGAACACCAAACTCGGCGTTGGTGGCAAGATCGGCACTTTCGTGGAGACCAAAAACTCCACCATTGGTGAGGGCAGCAAGGTGCCACACCTGAGTTACATCGGTGACACCGAGGTGGGGGAGCAATCCAACATCGGTGCCGGAACTATCACCGCAAACTACGACGGGGTGAACAAAAGCCGAACGGTAGTTGGCTCCCACGTGAGAAGTGGGTCGCACAACGTCTTCGTCGCTCCGGTTAGGATTGCTGACGGAGCGTACACCGGCGCCGGTTCGGTCATCCGAAAGGATGTTCCGGCAGGGTCATTGGGCATCACTGTCGCTCCACAGCGCAACATCAGTGGCTGGGTTGAAACCAATCGAGCGGGAACTGCAGCGGCTCAGGCAGCCAAAGCAGCCAGCGACGATTCTGACGCCTAACCGACGAACGCCGTAACCGCGGCAGAGAGCGAGTCCCCACGTGGCCAGCATCAAGATTTCCGGTCAGAAGCGACTCGTGCTTGTCTCCGGACGAGCTCACCCTCAGCTTGCCCTTGACATTGCTGAGGAGCTCGGCAGCGACCTCGTCCCCACCGACGCACGCACCTTCGCGAACGGTGAAATCTACGCCCGCTACGACGAAAGTGTTCGCGGCTGTGACGCCTTCGTCATCCAGTCTCACACTGAGCCCATCAATGAGTGGCTCATGGAACAACTGATCATGGTGGATGCCCTCAAGCGGGCCTCTGCGAAGCGCATCACCGTTGTCTCGCCCTTCTATCCATACGCTCGTCAAGACAAGAAGGGCCGCGGTCGCGAGCCGATCAGCGCCCGCCTCGTCGCCGACCTCTACAAGGCTGCAGGCGCCGACCGAATCATGAGCGTCGATCTGCACGCCGCCCAGATTCAGGGGTTCTTTGACGGCCCCGTCGACCACCTTTTCGCTATGCCGGTGCTTCTTGAGCACTTCCGCAAGCAGCTTGACCCCTCAACGCTTACCGTTGTTAGCCCCGATATGGGCCGCGTGCGCGTCGCCGACATTTGGAGCCAAAAGCTTGGTGCGCCACTGGCCATCATCCACAAGCGTCGAGATCCCCTCATACCCAACCAGGTCACCGTGCACGATATTGTCGGTGACGTTGATGGTCGGGTCTGCCTCATCGTTGACGACATGATCGACACCGGTGGCACCATCGTGAAGGCTGCCGAAGCGCTCAAGCGTTCAGGTGCACTCAAGGTCGTCGTTGCCGCAACGCACGCGATCTTCTCCGATCCGGCGCCCACAATCTTGCAGAGCGACTTCATTGACTCCGTCGTTGTCACCGACACTTTGCCGATTCCTGAGCACAAGCGGTTTCCCACGCTCACGATCATTCCGATTGCACCATTGTTGGCTCGAGCCATCCACGAAGTCTTCGACGACGGCTCGGTTACGTCAATGTTCGACGGAGCAGCCTAAGCGCACAAGTTGGGAGCCGCGCTGCGTAATTGAGTGCGCCAGACAGGCATACAGTTGAGCTATGACTGTGTTGTCCGACCGCCCCTGGCTCGCGAACTACGCCGACGGCGTCCCCGACGAAATTCCGCTGCCCGAAGGATCCCTATACGATCTGGTCGCAGCATCCATCGCTGAATACCCGAGCGGTGTCGCGCTCGAATTCTTCGGTAGAGAAACCACCTACGCCGAGCTCGGTGCACAGATTGATCGTGCGGCAGAAGGCCTCCGCCTGCTTGGCGTGCAAAAGGGAGACACGGTGGCGCTTGTTCTGCCCAACTGCCCGCAGCACATCGTCGCGTTCTATGCAGTGTTGCGGCTCGGCGCGGTAGTCGTCGAGCACAACCCGCTCTATACGCCACGCGAGCTTCGACACCAGTTCGAAGACCACGGGGCAAGGGTGGTGATTGCCTGGAATAACGTCGTTGCCACGCTGCAAGATTTCCCGGCAGATGTCGCGGTCGAAACCATCATTTCGGTCGACGTCACCCATTCCATGCCATTTCTCACGAGAGCGCTCTTGCGGCTGCCGATCGCGAAGGCGCGTGAGTCGCGCAGCGCGCTCACGACGAACGTGCGCGGCACGATCACCTGGGAAGAGCTGCAGAAGTCTGACCCGATCGATGCGCACATCGCGAGGCCAGAAGCCGACGACCTCGCGCTCATTCAGTACACGAGTGGCACTACGGGGTACCCGAAGGGTGTGATGCTCACCCACCTGAACCTTTCGACCAATGCCGCGCAAGCCCGCGCGTGGGTGCCCGCGGTGCCTCGAGGCACCGCCGTCGTCTTTGCGGTCCTCCCCATGTTTCACGCCTACGGACTCACCCTGTGCTTGACGTTCGCAATGAGCATGGGGGCGCGTCTCGTGCTCTTTCCCAAGTTCGACCCCGAACTCGTGCTCGCCGTGATTAAGAAACGCCCCGCGACATTTTTGCCTGCAGTGCCGCCGATCTACCAGCGGCTCACCGCGGCAGCAGATGCAGCGGGTGTGTCGCTGAAAGGTATTGAGATCGCTATCTCCGGCGCGATGCCACTCTCGGCTTCTGTCGTTGAGCCATGGGAGGAACGCACCGGGGGAACTCTCGTTGAGGGCTATGGACTGTCGGAGACGAGCCCCATTCTGATCGCCAATCCCGTGGGCCCCACCCGCCGTGCGGGTACTGTCGGGTTACCGCTTCCCAACACAGAGATTCGTGTCGTCGACCCTGAGAACCCATCCGTCGACCGAGATCCGGGCCAGGAGGGCGAGCTCATCGCTCGCGGCCCGCAAGTTTTCTCCGGATACTGGGGCAAACCCGAAGAGACAACCGAAGTGTTTGTGCCGGCTACCGATGACGGCAACGACTGGTTCCGCACGGGCGACATCGTCACGGTCGACTCTGACGGTTTCGTGAGTGTCGTCGACCGCATCAAAGAACTCATCATCACGGGCGGCTTCAATGTTGCTCCGAGCGAGGTCGAAGAGGCTCTACGCCAGCATGCGTCTATTGCGGATGCCGCCGTCGTTGGACTACCGAGCGAGCACAACGGTGAAAACGTCGTTGCCGCGGTTGTGCTGGCTGAGGGAGCGACTCTCGACGAGAAAGCTGTGCGTGACTTCGTCCGTTCCACTCTCGCGGCCTACAAAGTACCGAAGAGCATAGTCAGCGTCGAGGAATTGCCCAAGTCACTGATCGGCAAGGTACTGCGTCGGCAGGTTCAAGAACAGTTGCTCGCCGCACGTTAGGTCGTGCTGGCCCGCCTAGGTGTAGTTCCCAGGGACGTTGTGATCGTTTGAGTTAGCGAGGACCTCCGGCAGGATGTGGGTTACCACACTCATATCTCTAACCGGAGGTCCTCGTGACTCACAGTAATGCTCCCTTTGCCCCGCAAGGACGCCTTCGTCTTGCGCGGCTGATCGTCGAGGGCGGTTGGTCGTCCCGACGCGCCGCGGAACGATTCCAGTGCTCGCCAGCGACGGCAGCAAAGTGGGCTGCCCGTTTCCGGGCTGGCCAGCCGATGACGGACCGATCCTCACGGCCGAGATACTCACCCGCTCGCACCCCGATTCGCATCGAGCGACGCATCATTGCCCTCCGGTTCACTCGTCGCTGGGGACCACACCGGATCGGCTATCACCTGCATCTGAATTGATCGACGGTGGAACGGGTGTTGGCCCGATATCGGATGCCGAGGTTGGCGTGGCTGGACCAAGCGACCGGGCTTCCTGTTCGGCGGCCGAGGCCGGTCCGCTACGAGAAGGCCATCGCGGGAGAGCTGGTACATGTCGATATTAAGAAACAGGGCCGCATCCCAGACGGTGGCGGTCACCGGATGCTCGGCCGCGCGGTCGGCCGTCCCAACAAGGGACACCACGGCGGCCGCGGTTATTCGTTCCTGCACCATGCCGTCGACGACCACTCCAGGCTTGCCTACTCTGAGATCCTTACCGACGAGAAGAAGGAGACCGCAGCAGGTTTCTGGATCCGCGCCAACAAGTTTTTCGCCGCGGCGGGCATCACTGTCACCGCCGTGATGACCGACAATGGCGCCTGTTACCGGTCACAACACTTCGCGGCTGCTCTCGGCGAGATCACACACGTTCGCACGCGTCCCTACCGGCCGCAAACCAACGGAAAAGTTGAACGATTCAACCGAACACTCGCCACGGAATGGGCCTACGCCGCTACCTACCTCAGCGACGAAGCTAGAGCCGCTGAATATCCGATCTGGCTCCACCACTACAATTTTCACAGACCCCACACCGGCATCGGCGGCCAAACACCATCAGACCGCGTCCACAACCTCAGTGGGAACTACAACTAGTCGCCCATAATGCGAGCTTCGATGTGAAATTTCTTGTCGCGGAGCTTGAGCGAACTTCCCCGTGGTTCGCGTCAGATTTTGTCAGTGTGTGCACGATGCAGCTAGCGCGCGACTACTTGCCCGGTGCGGGTCGTGCTTTGGCCGACTGCTGCGCGGCGCTCGATATTCAGCTCGACGGTGCCCACCGCGCGTCCGCTGATGCGTTCGCGACAGCCCAGCTGCTGGCCGCCTACCTTCACTCCGGCGATGAGCATGAGCCGTGGCAGGTGCACCTTGACTTGGCGCTCCAGTACTCATGGCCTGCCGCTGGTGCTGAGCGCAGAGAATGGATGCCGCGGCCACCGCACTCAGAATTTACGGCCGCGTCGTTTCTTCAGCGCATCACTGAAAAGATGCCCGAGTACGTAGGGTCAACTGAGTGCCTCGACTATCTTGCGCTGCTCGATCGCTGTTTGTTAGATCGCCACTTTTCGGTACACGAATCGCGCGAACTGGTCGCTCTGGCAGAAGACCTCGGCATCAGCAGGACCACCTGTGAATCGCTTCATGTCGAGTACTTCGCTCAGCTCGTGAACACCGCGTGGGATGACGGGATTCTGACGGATGACGAAACTGTCGACCTTGTTCGTGTTGGTGACCTGCTTGACCTTCCGACTAGCACTATTTCGGCTGCGCTTGAGAGCGCGGCTGTGGGAATATCGACGTCAAAATCTGGTTCGGTGATTGAAAAGAACGACCCCGCTCTGAGTCGGGGGTTCGCGCTGAGTCCGGGTGATCTTATTGTGCTCACTGGAGAGATGAGCCGCCCACGCAGCGAGATTGCTGAAGCCCTTGTTGGCTTCGGCTACATTCCGTGGGATTCGGTCACTAAGAGAGTTCGATTGCTGGTCGCTGCCGACCCAGATTCGCTTTCAGGCAAGGCCCGAAAGGCCCGCGACTATGGAATTCCGGTAGTGGATGAGGCTGGTCTGGCGCGCCTGCTGAGCTTGTAGTCAGTGCCTGCGATGTTCTTGGTGTGCACGTCGTGTGCACAGTCTGCAGCGTCGGTCCCTCGATGTGTGCGCCATTCCACTTGACGTGTCGCCCTCAGCCGCGTAAATTCATCGGCAGGTGTTTACCTTAAAGCATAGAAGGTTGTCAAATATGCAACCTTTTCTCTGGACGATGCCTCCGTAGCTGAGCCGCGCTGTACGTCTACACAATTCACTCGAAACATTGAAGGAGCCCCAAAGATGTCGCTCTACTCTCGCCTAGTGCGCCGACTGGAATCGCAATCGGAGGACGCAGGTCCCGTACGAGGCTCGTATTCGCTTGGTCGTATTCTCATGATCTGGCTCGCAGCAAACCTCGTCGTAACCACGCTCCTCACCGGAACACTCTTCGTTCCCGAAGTGCAATACGGACTTGTGCTTGTGCTCATCGTGGGCGCGACGGTGCTTGGCGGAGCCGTACTCGTGCTCATCGGTGCAATCGGCACGCGAACCGGACTACCGACAATGGCGCTCGCACGTGGCCCGTTCGGTACGCGCGGGAGCCTGCTTACGGTCGCAGTGAACATCATGATCTTGATGGGTTGGAGCTGGGTCCAGGCGATGCTCGCCGGCATTTCCCTTGACTACATTGTCTCGTCGTTCACTGGCGTCTCGAACCCGGTCGTATTCGCGGTCGTCTGCCAGACAATCGTGGTCATCCTAGCGATCTTCGGCCACAGCAACGTTGCTCGGGTTGAGCCGTGGTTCGCGGCCGTCATCCTCGGAATCGCGGCCTACATCTTCGTCGTCGCGTTCACCACGTTTACGCCCGCAGAATTCGCGGCCATCCCGACGCCCGCCGAACCCTACTACTCGCCCAGCTTGGTCTTTGATGTCGTACTGGCAACCGCGATCTCGTGGACGGTGCTTTCGGCCGACTTCAACCGTTTCGCCAAGACAACCCGCGCCGGCGTGATCGGCTCGGGAATCGGTTACACCCTCTCCACCATCATCGCGATGACGCTTGGTGCCACTGCGATCGGTTACGTCGTGCTGCGAGGTGGCGAGGCGGTCGCCTTCGATCCGGTGACCATCATCGAGCCCTTCGGACCCCTGTTCGCAGTCGCGATCTTCCTGTCGGTCATGGCGACGAACACAATGGTCGTCTATGGCATGGTGACCACGGTTGTGAATTCGCTGCCAGGCCGACGGATCCGGTTCCTTCCGACGGCAATCATACTCGGCGTCATCTCGATCATTGGGGCGACGTTCTTCGGTCTCCTCGACCAGTTCACGGTGTTCCTTGTGACGATCGGGGCGCTCTTTGCTCCGGTCTTTGCAATCATGATCGTCGACTACTACCTGATCAGACGCGGATCGTACGACCGAGACATTCTCTCATCTAAGCCGGGTCGCTACTGGTACACCGGTGGTGTCAACTTGATCGCGGTCGGCTCGTGGGCTGTCGGCGCGACGGTCGCATACCTCTACACGTACGTGTGGCCGCTGCCTTTCAGCGCAACTCTGCTGGCGTTCGTCGTGACTGCTGTGCTCTACTTTGTGCTCTCACTTAGTCGGCGGTCAAAGGACGGATTCGCACCCGCCATCAACCTCGCGGATGCCTCCGATGCGCGCTAATCCTGTCGAGGGAGCCGAACGGCACAACCTTCGCGACCTGAGTCATCCGATCAACGATGGGATGTCTGCATATCCGGGTGATCCCGAAGTGCACATCGCGCCCGCTCTCACGCTCGATGCTGATGGCGTTGCCGTTACCAGGATTGATATGGGCTCTCACACCGGAACGCATATCGACGCGCCCTCTCACACGATCGCGGGTGGGCGGACGATGACTGATGTTGGGCTAGAAGAGCTAGTCGGAGACGCAATCGTGCTGCGCGTCACTGGCCTCTCCGAGGGAGAAACTTACAACTGGGACGCACTCGAGGCGCACGGCGAACTACCTGCCAAACTCCCGCCGATCGTGATTATTGACACAGGCTGGTCACGCTGGTTCCTCGACGATCGACGCACGCGACACCCGGCATTGTCTCCCGATGCCGCGCGCGAGCTAATGGCGCGAGGCATGCGCGTGCTGGCCGTCGATACCTTAAGCCCCGACCCAACGGGCTCAGACTCCGAAGCCTTTCCCGTGCACGACGTCGTTCTAGGAAGTGACGGCCTCATTGTCGAGAACATCCGCGGGCTAGAGGATCTGCCGTCACGGTTCCAGGTCGGATTCTTCCCACTGCGACTCGGCGGAGACGGAGCCCCCGTGCGGGCAGTAGCGTTTCTCGACGCTGACTGACAATGCCGCTGGCTGTGGTGCTGTACGCGCCGACGAGCTAGATCAGTTCTGCGGCATCCAGAATCGTGTAGCTGTAGCCCTGCTCGGCCAAGAACCGCTGACGGTTTTGGGCGAAATCTTGGTCGACAGTGTCGCGCGCCACAAGCGTGTAGAAGTTGGCGGGAAGACCACTCTCCTTAGGGCGCAGCAACCGGCCCAAACGCTGGGCTTCCTCTTGGCGTGAACCAAACGACCCACTGACTTGGATGGCGACGGTTGCTTCGGGCAAATCAACCGAGAAGTTCGCGACCTTCGACACCACCAGCAAATTCGTGATGCCTTCGCGGAACTCTTGATAGAGCCGCTCTCGTTCGACGACAGGTGTTGCCCCGGTCAGTTTGGGGGCATTCAGCTGCTCGGCAAGTTCATCGATCTGATCGAGGTACTGCCCGATTACGAGTATGCGCTCGCCAGCATGCTTCTTTACCAGTGCACGCACAACCTCGGTTTTGGCTGGTGCAGTTGCGGCAAGCCGAAAACGTTCGTCGTCAGCGGATGCTGCATATTCGAGCCTCTGGTTCTCCGGCAAATCAACGCGCACCTCGAAGCAGCTTGCGGGAGAGATAAAGCCTTGCGCCTCAATCTCTTTCCACGGTGCGTCGAAACGCTTGGGGCCAATGAGGGAGAACACATCGCCCTCGCGTCCATCTTCGCGCACGAGTGTTGCGGTGAGGCCGAGGCGGCGTCGGGCCTGCAAGTCGGCGGTCAGCTTGAAGACAGGGGCGGGCAGCAAGTGAACCTCGTCATAAATGACGAGGCCCCAGTCGAGAGCATCCAAAAGTGACAAGTGGGCGTATTCGCCTTTTCGTTTGGCCGTCAGGATTTGATAGGTCGCGATAGTGACCGCGCGAATCTCTTTCGTCTGCCCCGAATATTCGCCCACCTCGTCTTCAGTGAGAGTGGTGCGTTTCAGAATCTCGGAACGCCACTGACGCGCCGACACTGTATTTGTTACCAAAATCAAGGTTGTGGTCTTGCTTTGGGCCATCGCGCCTAAACCGACGAGAGTTTTGCCAGCACCACAGGGCAACACGACAACGCCGGAGCCGTGATGGAAAAAGTTGTCGATCGCGTGCTGCTGGTACTCACGCAAACCCCAACCCTGAGCATCCAAATCCATCTCATGGGGCGTGCCTGGTGTGTAGCCGGCGTTATCTTCGGCAGGCCAACCCAACTTCAGCAATTCTTGCTTGAGTTGACCACGAGCCCACGGCTGTACAACAAAAGTGTGCTCGCCGCGACGCTCGAACAGCAGACTCGCTACCTTCTTGCCGCGCGTAATTTCGCGCAAAACAGCGGGATCGGTCGCTGTGAGCGTGAGTGCGCCATCGTCATCACGGTTGATGACGAGTCGCCCATAGCGACCAACGGTTTCTGCAATGTCAACGCTGACGCTCTGCGGGATAGGAAACTTCGAATACTTTTCGAGCGTCTGCAACATTGCGTCGGCATCGTGGCCAGCAGCGCGAGCATTCCAGAGCCCCAACCTGGTGATGCGGTAGGTGTGAATATGTTCGGGGGCGCGCTCCAACTCGGCAAACACGGCCAAATCATGGCGTGCGTCTTCTGCGAGGGGGTGCGCGACCTCAAGCAGAACCGTGCGGTCAGACTGCACGATCAGAGGTCCGTCGGGTGCTGCGTTCATCCGACCTAGCCTACGCCCGGATGCTTAGCGTTCAGTCGTCGCCTCAACCCCGGTGATGCTCGACAGCGGCAGAGTGCGCTCGATGTCCGCACCACGGTCGAGTGCGCGCATCCGCCCCGCTGCCACACTCGACGGTTCAAGGGTGTACAACACCTCTCGACCGTTCGGCATTCTTACGGTCACTTTCAGCAGCAGTTTGTTGCGAATAGCGACCTCGATTTGCCGGGACAGCCACGCCTGATCCTCATCGCCAGTAACCCCACCCTGGCCGTCGCGCAGTTTCGCCAGCAACTGCTCTGGTTGGGCATCCTGAGGTTCATGCAGGGTTGCGTCGCTCACCTGATCGCGCCGCAGCGATAAAATGGTGCCATCGCCGTCTTCTGCGGCAACCGGGTAGCGGGCATCGCTGAGAGCCCAAAAAAGTTGCTCCACCCCAAACCGTGAGACCAGCCGACCAGGTTCGTGACGCAGCCCAAACGGTGAAAAGTTGGGGTCGACGGCGATCGATTGAAGCAGCACCGAATCAGGGGACGTGACATAACTGCCGACCGACCCATGCAAACCAACCCGCACGAGCCCATGTCGCGAGGCCGCTTCAGTCAGCAGATACTCGACCGGTTGCGGAACGCCCGTCAACGAAATCTCTGCCAAGAACGCTCGCATACCCTCAAGCGTTTCTCCGAGCGTCATCGCGTGATGCAAGCTCGACGGCGATATTCGATACGTGGATGCCAGAGCGCGAGTCTCAACATCGGCGATGATGCGCAGGCGAGCATCCAGTTGCGGTGCCAAGGGTCCAGGCGAAATCACCGTCAGGTCGGGCTGCACGTAGACGTGGTGCACTTCCTTGGGGAACAGCTCAGCCATCGCCGCAGCGGCTTCCGCCGGTGTGCGTGTAAGGAGTGCAACCCCTGCGGTACTCGGTAGTCTCTCTGCGGTCACTCCGAGCAACTGCGCGTCACGGCTGTAGCGCCGCAATTTTTCGAGCATCCAGTCAACACCGGCGGGGAACAGCCACCCAACATACGCTTCGACTCCGTCGCCCCAGAAGCTGTGGGTGCGGTCAGCCAAGATTGTGCGGATGTCATCGGGTACGCCCTGATACCAGGCCTCAGCGAGGTGCAGCCAGCGTTCGTCTGCGGAGCGCGACATCCACGCGGTGGCATCGGCGGTGGGCATCCATTGGGCATTCGTGGTTGCAACAAGCCCGGCGCGTTCCGCAATGTCTACGAGTCCGGCGACCTTATCGAGGCGCACAGACATCGAGACCGCGAGCCGCTTGGAGTCGGGCAGTGAGACTCCGCCCCGGGCGAGATCGCGCACGGGAGTGGTGCGAAGTTGGTTGAGAAGCTCGGTGACTTCGTTGGTGGTAGCGAAAGCGTTTTCGGCCGCAATACGGTCGAGAGATGCGCGCTCAGACGGCTCAACCGAAGTGAGCGTTGATGGGGGAGCCGTCTCGAGAAGCTCTCCCGTGGTGGGCAAGTCATCGAAAGGCCAGCCCGCCAAATGGTCGGTCACGCCATCAGGAGCGCTATAGCGACCACCGCGGAAAATCAGCAGCGCATGCTCCACAAGTCGGTCAAGTCGCTGCTGCACGGCCACAGGATCGCTGCCAAATCTGCCCAGTGCGGAAGCAACATCACCAGCGGTCAGCGAATTGGTATCGGCAACAACGGCCAAAGTCGCGAGGGTGGGACGGTCAAGAGTGCGCAGAACGCGCTCAAGTGATGTGGTCTGCTGCAGAGCATCCGCAAGATCAAAAAAATCGCTGACGGAGTTGCTGCGCACAACTCGCGAGCGCAACAACTGAAGGAGTTGACTATCGTCTAATGCGCGCAGTTGAGCCGCGAGCAGAAGAGCAGCGTCGCTAATTGTGGCCATTCCTGTATTCGCGTTGGCGGCGGCGCCCGTTCAGCACCAGAAGGGTGATGATGAAAGCCACACCCAACGGAAGAGCAAAGTAGGGCATAGTGATGACTGCGGGCCACGCACCTGTGTCGAAATCGCTGAGACCGGCTGCGGTGGCAACAACTACGGCGACAAAGCTAATCACGGCGAGTGCGATCGAGATGGCGACGAGGTAGGCGAGCACACGCTCGATACGAAGGTCGCGTTCAGTTGAATGATTTGTCACGTTGACAAGGATACGCGCCCGTTTACGTTCTAAGCTTGAGTCACGATACAAAGGAGCATGCCCATGCCCACCGGCAAGGTTAAGTTTTACGATGACGAGAAGGGTTTTGGCTTCATCATGAGTGATGAAGGCCAAGAGGTCTTCTTGCACGCCTCTGCGCTGCCTGCGGGCACAACAGGGGTAAAGGCGGGCACTCGCCTCGAATTCGGCATCGCCGATGGCAAGAAGGGCGCACAAGCGCTCTCAGTGCGTGTGATGGATGCCCCTGCGAGTATGAGCAAGCTGAACCGCAAGCCAGCCGATGACATGGCCGTGATTATTGAAGATCTGGTCAAGCTCATGGATGGCATTGGTTCGGGTCTCAAGCGGGGGCGTTACCCCGACAAGGCGCACGGCGCCAAAATTGCTTCAATGCTGCGAAAGGTAGCGGACGAACTAGATGCCTAATAGCCAGTACGAAAAGCTCGCTCGGGGTGCACTCCTCGAGATCACTGATACGGCGTCGATTGGCGCCCTCGTCGGTGAGCAGGTCGAAAGCGACGGCACTGTCTCGGTGATCTTCGCTTCGGCCATGCGGGGCTATCCGGGCTGGAACTGGACCATCAGCATCGCCCACGTCGAGGGTGCAGAGCCGACCGTTCTTGAAGCGGAACTCATGCCGGCTGAAGGCGCACTACTTTCCCCCGACTGGGTTCCGTGGTCTGAACGACTCGCCGACTACAAGGCTGCCCAAGCGGCGGCGGAAACAGCGGATGCCGAAAAAGCGGCCTCAGACAAAGCGTCAAGCGGCGATGGCTCAGACGGCGATGGCTCAGACCACGATGAGTCAGACGACGATGATTCAGGCGACGACCTCGATGACGACGACGACGAGTTCGATTCTGCCGTGTTGCATGGCGGAGATCTTGACGGTGTAGACATCGACGCCGTAGCTGACGAAGACGACGATGATGATGACGAAGTCGGCGACGATTATGATTCAGGCGTTTTTCGCGGGGGAGACCACGACGGCGTGAGCGTCGACGACCTCGATGAGTCTGCCGACGACGACGACGATGACGACGATGATTCGGATGACGACGATGATTCGGATGACGACGAAGAGTCGGATGACGACGACGATGACGATGACGACGAATCAGACGACGACGATTGAGATGACTAGTCTGTGCGCTTCCCGTGTCTGACGTGCGTGTAGATCAGCCCGATAAGTCCGAGCACGAGCCCCGCCACTGCGGTCCATAACCACCACAGGTTGCCTGCAGCGTTCAGCGGCTCGAGAAAGAGCAGCAGAGTGGCCAGGCCGAGCACCCACAGCCCGATACCGAAAAGCATCGCCTTGCGGTCGTCAGTCTCGACCGGCTTGGGGTCGGGCCGCCGTTCCGAGTCTTTCAGCCAGATACGCACAGTTTCAGGTTAGTGGCTGTTGGCGATCACATAGTCGATGGATGACACCAATTTGCGTACGTCATCCGGCTCAATCGCAACGAAGGTTGCAACCCGCAGTTGGTTGCGGCCCAGTTTGCGGTACGGATTGGTGTCGACGATTCCATTTGCGCGCAGGGTTTTATCGACTGAGGCAGCGTCGATCGAGTCGTCGAAGTCGATTGTGACGACAACCTGCGAACGCTGCTTCGCCTCGGTGACATACGGGGTCGCGATGGTGCTGGCGGCAGCCCAGTCGTAGAGCACCGACGATGATTCGCGGGTACGGGCATCCGCCCACACAAGTCCGCCGTTGCCATTGATCCAGTCGATCTGGTTTTCCAGCAACAGCAATGTGCTGAGCGCCGGAGTGTTGAGGGTCTGGTTGAGGCGAGAGTTGTCGATTGCATTCTTGAGTGACAAGAACTCCGGAATGTAGCGGCCAGAGGCGGCGATACGCTCGACGCGCTCGATTGCGGCGGGGGAGAAGAGCGCGACCCACAGCCCACCATCCGAAGCAAAATTCTTTTGCGGGGCGAAGTAGTAAACATCAGCTTGGCGTGCATCGAACTGGATGCCACCCGCCGCGCTTGTAGCGTCAACCACGGTGAGCACGTTGTCGCCGTCGGCCCGTCGCACCGGGGCCATCACTCCGGTTGAGGTCTCATTTTGTGGGTACGCAAAAACGTCGGCACCGTTGAGGTCGTCGAGTTCAGCCAGCGACCCGCCCGGGGCGGTGACGACATGAGGCGATTCGAGGTGGGGTGCTGCGGCGGCTTTGGCGAACTTGGAACCGAACTCACCAAAAGAGAGGTGGGCGCTGCGACGTTCGATGAGGGCGAATGCTGCAGCATCCCAGAATGCGGTGGATCCGCCGTTACCCATAACCACTTCGTAGCCTTCAGGAATCTGAAAAAGCTCGCCGATTCCGGAACGTACGCGGCCGACGAGGTCGCGAACGGGCGCCTGGCGGTGAGATGTGCCAAGGATGGTGCGGGCGGCTGACGCTAGATGTTCGATCTGTTCGGGGCGCACCTTGGAGGGGCCGCATC